>JAYVNY010000070.1:0-22581 GCA_043758205.1 Akkermansia sp. | reverse complement strand
GTCCGCAGGATTCCGGCGGATGATCTCGGCCTGATTTCGTGAGGCGCAGCGACGGCGGACAAGGCTGTCCGCCGCTCCGATCATTTGGGCAACACGCCCCCAAGATGCACCCTGTCTGCTCGACAGGCTGGATTGAGCCTTGAATCAACGCACTCGCGGCTTAGTCTCACAGCGTATCCACCATGAAAAAAACGCGCATTCCTGCGGGCGAAATCCTTGGCGTCATCGTGTTGTGCCTGCTCATCGCGACCGTGCGCGCGGAAACGAATGCGCCGTCGATCACGGCCAGCGAATTGCCGCGCGACGCCGTGCGTGTGGAAATTTTTGAAGGACTGCCGGATCAACTGAGTTGGAATTTCACGAACCCGCCCGTCAGTGAAACCTACACCGAGCCGACGCTCGGCTTCGTCGTGCTGCCGACGAAGTATTCGGCGAAGGGCATCAAGACGGATCGCCAGGCGCCGTTCCTGTTCCGCGCCTCGGCGCGCGTGATCTTGCCGCAGGGTGAACAACGCTTGCTGCTGCGAGTGCGCACGGGCGCGCGGCTCTTCCTCGACGGAAAGCCGTTGCTCACGGTGAAGTTTCAAAGCCTCAGCTCGGACGGCCACGAAGAAGTCCCGGAAGTGCCGCTGCCGCTCGGCACGGACGTCCGTTACTTGCGTCCCGGCCAGGGCGAGGCCATGGCCACCGTGCCGGGCGACGGCGCGGAACACGTCGTGGTGCTGGAGACGATCATCGGCTTCAAGGAGCGCCGGCCCGAAGTCGGCGAACTGACGGTGAGCCTCGCGGCGAAAGGTGGACAAATGTTTTACCTGCTGAGTCCCGAAGACGGGCCGCGCGTCGCCTTGTCGGATGAGGCGTGGAGCCGGCATGAGGACGAAAGGCGGCGTTTTCACGGGCGCGGAGACACGGAGCGCAGGCGCCAGTTCGCCACGAGTGAAGACCAGTATTGGGCGCGGCGCCACGAACGCGCGCGGGAGCAAATGGCAAAACTGCCGCCCCTCAAAGTTCCCCCCGTGAACAACGCTTCCGTGCAAAACGACATAGACCGCTTCATCAACGCCAAACTCGAAACCGCCTACACCAAACCCGCCGCGCTCGTTGATGACTACGCCTTCCTCCGCCGCGCTGCGCTCGACAGCGTGGGCCGCACCCCGACCGTCGAGGAGTTAAAACAGTTTCTCGGTGACGCGGCCCAGGACCGGCGCGCAAAGGCGATTGATCGTTTTCTCCAGCACCCTTCGTGGGCAGATCACTGGGTCAGCTACTGGCAGGACGTGCTCGCGGAAAATCCCGGCATCGTGAAGCCGATGCTGAACAACACCGGACCGTTCCGCTGGTACGTCCACGAGGCTTTCACGGACAACAAGCCGATGGACCGGTTCGTCACGGAATTGATCCTCATGGAGGGCAGCACGAATTACGGCGGGCCGGCGGGTTTCGGCATCGCCACGGAGAACGACGTGCCGTTGGCGCAGAAGGCCCAGATCGTCGCGCAGGCCTTCATGGGCATGCAGATGCAGTGCGCGCGCTGCCACGATGCGCCGTATCACGACTTCAAACAGCGCGACCTCTTCAGCCTCGCCGCCATGCTCCGTCGCGCGCCGCAGGAAGTGCCGTTGAGCAGTTCCATTCCGACCAATGCCAACATCGTCATCGGTCGCATTGTGAAAGTAACCTTGCAGCCCGGCACCAAAGTGGAACCAACGTGGACGCTGACGAACACCATGCCCGACCAACTCGCCTCGGACGTGCTGCGCAACGCCAAGGATTCCCGCGAACGCCTCGCCGCACTCATCACCGATCCGAACAACACCCGCTTCGCCCGCGTGCTCGTGAACCGGCTGTGGAAACAATATCTCGGCCAGGGACTGGTCGAGCCGGTGGATGACTGGGAAACGGCGCAGCCCTCGCATCCCGAGTTGCTCGAATGGCTGGCGCGCGAACTGACGACGCACGACTACGATCTGAAGCATGTGGCGCGGCTGGTTCTCAACTCGCACACCTATCAACGCGAGGCACGACCCGACAGCGCTGCCGACAAGCCGGAGAAACGCCTGTTCGCCGGTCCCGCGCGCCGCCGCCTGAGCGCGGAACAGATCGTGGATTCACTCTTCTCCGCCGTCGGTAAAAAATTTGAATCCGAGGAAATGAACATGGACGTGGACGGGCGCCGTCCGGTGAAAGAGTTCAACAACCTCGGCACCCCGTATCACTCCTGGGAATTCACCTCGCTCTCGAACGAAAGGGACCGGCCCGCGCTGGCCATGCCCAGGGCGCAAATGATTTCCGACACGCTCACCACCTTCGGCTGGCGTGAGTCGCGCCAGGGCGGGCAGACCGTGCGCGACCACTCGCCGAATGTGTTGCAGCCCGCCGCCATCGCCAACGGCCTGCTCGCCAACGGACGCATCACGCGCCTCTCCGACGACAACGCCCTGACCGCCGTCGCCACGCGAGGCGACATCACGCTCCCGCAACTGACGCGCGAAACCTTCCTGCGCGTCGCTTCGCGCCTGCCGACGCCGGATGAGGAAAAGTTTTTCGTCAGCTATTTGAAGGAGGGGTTCGACACCCGCCTCGCCGTCAGCGAAGCCGCCGCGCCGGTGCGCCGCAAAGCCACCCGTCCTGTCTCCTGGTCCAACCACCTGCACCCCGAAGCCACCAAGATCAAACTCGAAGCCGAGCGTGCCGCCCGCGCCGGCGATCCTCCGACCACCCGCCTCGCTCCCGACTGGCGCGAGCGCATGGAGGACGCGGTGTGGTCACTGGTGAATTCGCCGGAATTTGTCTTCGTGCCATGACTTGCGGCGACCAGCGGCGAAGGCTGCGGCGGTGCTGTCACTGGTGGATTGAACGAGAGGAATTGCCCCAGAGCGCCCGGTTATCTGCTCATCGGATGCGGCGCGGCCGACACGACACTACGCGGGCTTGTTTCGCCACTCTACTTTCGCCGGCTCGGGCAAACCTTGCGCGCGGTAGGCGGTGCGGAAATGCATCTTGGCAACTTGCGGCATTTTCTCCGTGCCGTGTTTGAGGATGAATTCCTTCGCGGCGGCGTCCACGGCGGCAGATGCGCCCTTCGGCAGCTTCATGCCAAAATGCTTCTCCAACTCCGCGAGGCGCGTGACGAACTCATTTCGCGCGAGAATGGATGCGGCGGCCACCGCAATGTCCTCCTCGGCCTTGTGGCGTTGCACCAGTTCGATCTCGCGGCCGAGCGCCATGAGTGATTTTGCCACCACGTCCTTGCTCGACGCAAATTGATCGCTGATGGCCCGCACGGGCGGCGGATTCATGCGGTGCTTTTGCAGCATCAGGTTCTCGATGACGCGCGCATGGCCCCAGGCGAGCAGGCGGTTCACGCTTTTCATTTTTATGTAGAGCCGGTTGTAGGCGTCATTGCCGATGGGCACGACGCTCGTGACACAACCGGGCGTGTCGCGAATCAGTTCGGCGTACTCCGCCATCTTCTTGTCGCTGGAAATGTTTTTGGAATCGCGGATGCCGGAATCCTTCCACGCGCGCACGACTGCCTCGTTGACATAAACTCCCGCGATGCAGAGCGGGCCGAAGAAATCGCCCTTGCCCGATTCGTCCACGCCGAAGCGGGCGAGAATCAAATCAGGGTTCAGCACTTCTTCGTAACCAAGCTTGGCCTGCTGAAGAATCTGCGGCTCCAGTACGAACTCGACGAACTCCTGCGTCCCCTTCCCTTGCACCACGAGCTTGCCGCTCTCGTAGAAGACGACGTTGAGCTTGTCCTTCGCGCCCGCGAAACGCGCGTAGGACACGGCGCGAAACTCGTAGCTGCTTTCCTTCAAGATCTCATGCAGCAAGCCGGCTTGAACGTCCGTCAGTTTGCAGGTGTGGCTGGTCAGCGGTTTCACTTCCGCCAGCGTAGGCATGGCCATTATGCTCGGCAACAGTGCGCGGGAAAAATGTCCAAAGTCCAAGGTCCAAGGTCCAAGGTCGCGGAAGTGCTTCGAGCCATTCCGCCGGAGCGCGGACTTCAGGCCGCGTCAACTCGATCACGACAGGAGACGACAGCGGACAGCAGATCGCTCCAGCAGCGAGAACGGCGAAGCGGCCTAAAGGCCGCGCGCCGGGGACGCTTGTCACGCCCTTGCTCAACTGGTTCTCCCAAAACGCCCGCGACCTCCCGTGGCGGCGCACCCACGAGCCTTACGCGGTGTGGGCCTCCGAAATCATGCTGCAACAGACGCAGGTGAAGACGGTCATTCCTTATTATGAACGCTGGATGCGTGAGCTGCCGGATGTTCACGCGCTGGCCAAAGCGCCGTCGGAGAAGATTCACAAACTCTGGGAAGGACTCGGCTACTACACGCGCGTGCGCAACATGCAGAAGGCGGCGCAAGTGATCGTCGCGCAGCACGGCGGCGTGTTTCCGAAAAATTTCGACGACGTCCTCGCGCTGCCGGGCATTGGCCGCTACACGGCGGGCGCGATATGCAGCATCGCCTTCGACCAGCCCGCGCCCATTCTCGATGGCAATGTGATTCGCGTGCTCACGCGCGTCTTCGCCATCTGTGCGAACGCTCGGGAGAAGGAAACGAACGCGCGATTGTGGAAGCTGGCGGAGCAGTTGGTGCAAGAAGCGGAACGGAGCGGCGGACAGCCATGTCCGCAGCTGCTCAGGAATTCGGAAGCGACAGAGAACCTGGCTGTCCGCTGCTCCGGCGCGTGTTCCGCATTGAACCAATCACTGATGGAACTCGGCGCGCTCGTCTGCACGCCGCGACAGCCGCAGTGCGTGAGTTGTCCGCTGACGAAGCGGTGTGTGGCGCGGCGCGAGGGATGGACGGAGCAACTGCCCAATCTCGGCGAACGCGTGACCGCCACGGCACGGCGCTTCGTCGCGTGCGTCCTGAAGCGGGATGGCGCGCTGCTCGTCCGGCAGCGGCCGGTCGGCGCGGTGAATGCACACCTCTGGGAATTCCCCAACGTGGAAGTGGCACTGAGAACTTCTACGGTGGAAGCGCAACGCGCTTTGGAGGCTGAGCTCGGCGCGGTGATTGAAACACTCACGCCCCTCGTCACGGTGAAGCATTCCATCACCCGCTTCCGCATCACGCTCGAGGCGTTTCGCGGCTCACTGAACGGTGGCCCGCAGCGTCCGGGCGCGGGAGAATGGGTCGGCGCGGCACGACTGCGGCAACTGCCTTTCACCAGCGCGCACCGGCGGGTGTTGGAAACTTTCTTGCGCTAGGAGCGCGGACCGCCGAGTCCACGTGTTCGTGTTTTGCGAATCCTGTGCGGCTAAAATTTTGCCTCCCGCTAAGGGCGCAAAGGACGCAAAGTCGGAAGTCTTTTTCCTTTGCGCCCTTCGCGGCCTTGGCGTGAGGAATGAGTGAACACTGCGGACATGGCTGTCCGCAGCACCTTATCAACACGCGGACTCGGCGGTCCGCCCTCCGAGTAGCGGTGAATTTGCCCCTTTGCCCTCGCGTCTGCCTTGGGTAATTTTGCACGAGCATGAATCATCACGCCTTCAATCCTGATCACCTCGCGCTGACCCGGCGCGAGTTCCTGAACCGTTGCGGCATGGGCATGGGCGCGCTCAGTCTCGCGTCGCTGTTCGGCGGAGTGGAGGCGCTGGGCGCAGAGCCGACACAGGCCGCAGGTTTCATCAATCCGCTCACGCCGAAGCAGCCGCATTTCCCCGGCACGGCCAAACGCATCATTCACATTTTCGCCAACGGCGGGCCGTCGCACGTTGATACTTTCGATCCGAAACCTTCGCTGGAAAAATATCACGGCAAGGCCATCCCGCTTCAGCTCAAGACCGAGCGCAAGACCGGTGCGGCTTACAAGTCGCCGTTCAAGTTCCAGAAATACGGACAAAGCGGCATTGAGGTCAGCGAACTGTTTCCGAACGTGGCGGAGAGCATTGACGACATGTGCATCATCCGCTCGATGCACGCGAACGTGCCGAATCACGAGCCGTCCCTGCTCCTGATGAATTGCGGCGAAGCGCGGCTGGTGCGCCCGAGCATGGGTTCGTGGGTCACCTATGGACTCGGCAGCGAAAATCAGAATCTGCCCGGCTTCATCTCCATGTGTCCGGGCGGCTACCCGATTCAGGAGTCGCAGAACTGGCAGAGCGGTTTTCTGCCTGGCGTTTATCAAGGCACCTACATTGATACCGCGAACACGCAGATCGAGAAGCTGATCGAGAATGTCCGCAACAACTACACCTCGATGCCCGAGCAGCGGGCGCAACTCGACCTCTTGCAAAAGTTGAATCTGCGCCATCGCGAGAAACGCCAGAACGACGCGCAGATCGAGGCGCGCATCCAGTCCTTTGAACTCGCCTACCGCATGCAAATGGACGCGAGCGATGCGTTCGACATCACGAAGGAGCCGGAGAACATCCGCAAGATGTACGGCGAGGGCACACAGGCTCGGCAACTCCTCATCGCTCGGCGCTTGTTGGAGAAAGGTGTCCGCTTTGTGCAGGTCTGGCACGGCGCAGGCCAGCCGTGGGACAATCACGACGACATCGAAGTGAACCACCGCAGGCTGGCGAAGGAATGCGATCAGGGCATCGGCGCGCTGCTCAAGGATTTGAAGCAGCGTGGCATGTTGAAGGACACCCTGGTGATCTGGGGTGGTGAATTCGGACGCACGCCCACGGTGGAACTGCCCACGCCCGGCTCAAACGCCGGCAAGATCAACGGACGCGATCACAACCATCACGGGTTCTCGATGTGGATGGCCGGCGGAGGCGTCAAGGGCGGTCACGTCCACGGCGCGACGGATGAATTCGGATTCGCGGCGGCGGAAGACAAAGTGCACGTCCACGATTTGCACGCCACGATCATGAAGCTGCTCGGCTTCGATCACGAGAAGTTCACTTTCCGCGCCTCGGGCCGAGACTTCCGCCTGACGGATGTGCATGGCCATGTGGTGCAAGACCTTATCGCGTGATCTGGTGCCCCGGCGTCCCGCCGGGCCTCGACGCTGATTTCACTCCCGCTCACGCGGCAAGGTCTCGACGTATTTTTTCCACAACTCCAACTCGACGTATTGCTCGAAAAATTTTCCTGGGCGCAGCTCGGTCAGGCCGACCATCAGCCATTTCTTGTCCGACTTTTCATCCAGTCGCGCATCAAGCGACGCAGCGACGATCATGATGGGCGAGAGCGGTTCATCGGGGAGCGTTTCGTACCAGCCCAAATTTTGGAAGCGGCGCAGATACCAGGGCAACGGCCAGTAATCGCTTTCGGGCGCGATGACTTTCACCACCGAGGCGAATTGAGCCGGAGCCACGCGCGCCAGAGCTTCCGTGCGTTGCACGAGATTCAGAAGGTCGGGAACCGTCTGGGCATAGACGTAGGGATTGCGGCGGTCGGCGGCGAACACGAAGTTCGCGCGCCAGCTTTGTCTGGCGAGTTGCGCCGTCAGGGCGAGCAGCGCGATGCAGAGAATTATCTTCAAAGAACGCGCACGGAAAAATTCCACGAGTGCCGCCGCGCCCACGCCTGCGAGCAGAATCATGCCGAGGTAAAAGTTCAGCAGGCACCACGGTGTCTTGTAGGAAATGGCCGAGTAGATGGACGTGAGAATAATCGTGAAGAGCGCGAGGAATCGGTGCAGCGGCGATTGCTTCAGCAGCGACACGACCGCGCCGAGCGGCGCGAGGGCGAGAATCAATCCTTCGCTCCACACGGGACTCTTCGCCGGATGAAACCACGCCAGCCGTTCCAGATAAAAACTCCACGAATGGATATGTGGCGAATGTCCGCCCGCGCGCTTGAGCCAGGGGAAATAAGTGCGAATGGAATCCAGCGGCCCGGCCCAGTTGGTGAAGAACGAACTGAACAGCGCGAGCCAGATGATGAGCGCAGTGCTCAGAAGCAGCGCGGCGTGCCTCCAGTTCCAGGAGGTGATCAGATTTTGAACTCGTTGCGTCTTGGGCAGCGTCCACCAGAGCGTGACGAAGCCCGCGAGCCCCATCGCGGCGAAAGTGAGGACGAAAGTTTCCTTGGTCGTGACCATCAGCCCCAGGCCCACACCAGTCATCACCGCCCAGCGTGCCAGACGCGTTTGCCCGTATCTCCATCCGGCCCCGAGTGTCAGCGCGGTGAAGAAGACGAGCAGCATTTCGTGGATGAAGTAGCGGCTGTAAAAAGTCATCGCGGGCGAGACGGCGGTGAACAGCGCGGCCCACAGGATGGCGTTCCGACCCAAACCATCCCAGAAGAGCAACAGCAGAATCAGCAGCCCGACTCCGCAGACCAGGGGTGCCAGGCGCAGTCGAGCGTCGTTGAAATCATCTGCGCTGCGCGCACCGCTCAACCACAGCAGCGGCAGCGTGGCGTAGTGAAGCGTGGGTCCGTGGTATTCGTCGGGGTCGTAACGGTAGCGGCCATGTTCCCAGAGTTCAGCAATCTTGATGGCGTTGACCGCCTCGTCGTTGTGCAGCGGGCGCGTGTCGAGCTTCGGAACGCGCAGTGCGAACGCGACGGCCAGCAACAGCAGCAGAGCGAAAGCAGTCCG
This sequence comes from Akkermansia sp., assembly GCA_043758205.1. Classification (GTDB taxonomy): domain Bacteria; phylum Verrucomicrobiota; class Verrucomicrobiia; order Limisphaerales; family SIBH01; genus JANNGC01. Next base: position 14,058 of record JAYVNY010000070.1, on the reverse strand, counting down.
GCGATTCATCTTTGGTTTTTAGAAAACAACAGAGCGCGGACTTCTCAATCCGCGCTCTGCTTCCATCTTTGAATTCCGCGTCATCCGCGGTTTGCGTTGCGCCTCACTTGGCCGGCAGCGCGTACACTTCCAGTTCCTGCCAGCAGTTCAGCGCGCTCAGGCTGCCGCCCTTGCTGTAGCCACGAACGTAACGGGCTTTGACACCTTTCACGGCCACGGCTTTGCCATAGTGCATTTCAAAATATTCGCGATCCGTGCCGACCCCGAGGCCGGAGGAATTGTCCATATCGTTGTTGAACAGCGTGGTCACCCCGGTCTTGAACTCCGCGTCATCGGACACCTGCAACACAATGTCGTGCATGGCCTGCACGTAACGGTGGTCGTGCCACATGGCGACGGCATGGATGGCGTACGACTGGCCGAGATCGACCTGCACCCACTGCGTGCCCTTCTTGAACTCGACCGCTTCCTCATCGAACGCCTCACGCTTGCCGTCGGTGATCTGGCTCAACTCGCCGAGGAACGGTGGCACGCTGCCGGTCACGGTCTTGCCGGCGGCCACGTTCACCACGCCCTTCGGCACGGGCGGCGTGGCGGGAGCCTTGGTCGGCGGCGGTTCGACATTCGGGCCGACGGGCAGGTCTTCTGGCGTACCTTTGAGGGTGTGCGAGGGAAGATTGAGTTTGAGCGGCTCCGTGTCGGCGTCCGCTGCACGCAACGTCGTCGCCGCGCCAAAGGCCAGCGCCAGCGCGGCAACCAAAAGTGACTTGAACAAATCAGTTTTCATAAATTTTGTGCAAAAAGAATGCGTGAACACTGGACGATGGGCGGCAGCGGTTCCATTAGAAAATATTCTACCCAGGCCGCACGGGCTGCGGCTGAAGGGCGGGCTGAGAACGCGAGGCTGGAAAGCCTCGCAACCTGCCGACAAGAATGTCGGCGTTACGTCGCGTCGGCAGCCCCGGTGGTAGCGCCGGCTTTCCAGCCGGCAGGTCGGGAGGCTTTTCAGCCTCCCGTCCCTCCGGTGCCACGCATCACACCACGGGCAATTTCCACGGCTTGCGGTATTCTTTGGTCGTGAGCTTCGCGGCCTCGGCGTCACCGACGATCATTTCCTTCACCGGGTCCCATTGAATCTTCCGGCCGGTGCGGATGGCGATGTTGCCGAGGTGGCAGACGGTCGCGGAACGGTGTCCGATCTCCACGTCACAGATGGGCAGCTTGCGGCTCTTGATGCTCGCCAGCCAGTCGGCGTGATGCTCCGTGCTCTTGTGGAGACGCACGTCGCCATTCTTAATCGGGGTCTCAAAGACTTCCTCAGGCCACACGCGGATGACGCCACGATTCACGTAGAGCAGACCTTTCTCGCCTTCGAAGATGCAGCCGGTGAACTCTGTCTTGCCGTCGAGGATTTCCATCGCCTGTTCCTTGCGCTCAGGAATCAGGGTCGCGACTTTTGGCGTCGGGCTTTGGCATTCCACGACCACGCCGTTCGCGTATTTGTAAGTGATCGAAAAGGCGGACGGCACCTCGAAGCGCTTGTCGGGATCGAAGTCGCCTTTGCCGGTGATTTCGACGGGGCCACTTTTATCCATGCCGAGCGCCCATTGGGTGATGTCGAGATGGTGCGCGCCCCAGTTGGTCATCTGCCCGCCCGAGTAGTCCCAGAAGAAGCGAAAGAAGTAATGGACGCGCTGTTTGTTGTAGGGGCGATACGGCGCCGGCCCGAGCCACATGTCGTAATCGAGTTCCGCCGGCGGCGGGCCGTCCGGCGTGAGCGGGTCCTTCGTCCAGTTCACGCCCACGAGTCCGACGAGCACGCGCTTGATTTTACCGATGCGCCCGTTGCGGACGTATTCGGCGGCCTGGAGGAACTTCGCTTCCGAACGCTGCTGGCTGCCGCACTGCACGATGCGATTCGTTTTGCGCGCCGCGCGCACCAGCGTCTTGCCTTCCTCGATGAAGAGCGTGAGCGGCTTCTCGCAATAAACATCCTTGCCCGCGAGACACGCCTCAATGCTCGGCAGCGCGTGCCAGTGATCCGGCGTGGCGACCAGCACGGCATCAATGGACTTGTCTTCGAGCAGCTTCCGGTAGTCGGAATAAATCACCGGTTGACGCGTGGTGGATTTCTCGACGAGCGCGGCGGCGCTGGAGGCGTGGGTTTTATCCACGTCGCACACGGCCACGACGTTCTTGATGATGGCGCGCATGTTCGCGAGGCCCTGCCCGCCGGTGCCAATGACGCCGATGCGGATCAACTCACTGGGATTCTCTCCCGTGGCGGCGAAGGTTTTGTTCAGGAAGATGTTTGGCAACGCGAGGCTGGCTCCGACGCCGAGAGAAGCACGGCGCAAAAACGTGCGACGGCTCGTGAACGAAGGGGTTTTCATGGCCAGCGTTATCTGGAGTTTCTTTCGGGGTGTCAATGCGCGAGCTTGGCTCGTTCGTGTTATCAATAGCAGGCGACCGTGACGTAACGCCGGCTTTCCAGCCGGCAGTAAGCGAGACATTCCTGTCTCGTGTTCAATTAAAGCCTGCCACACCCGTTGGAACGGGAGGCTCGAAAGCCTCCCAACCTGCCGACACGAATGTCGGCGTTACGCCGCGCCGTGCTTCCAGCCACCAGTGACTTTCGAGTCTCTCTTTGAAAATACTTCCAATAAAACAGCCGCCGGATTTCTCCGGCGGCTGCGTGTGAATTCGTTTCGGGAAAGCGCGATTAAATCTCCCAGCCCTTGCGGTTCTGGCGCTTCACAAACTGGGCCGCCGCCGGCTCGTTCGTCGCCAGCATGTTCGGGCCGTCCCATTCGAGCTTGTGGCCGACGCCCGTGCGCAGAGCGACGCACCCGAGCAGGATGATCTCGGTGAGGTAAGCCGCGATGCCGAAGTTCGAGTAGGGCGCGGCACCGCCGTTCATGGCGTCGAACCATTCCTGCTTCATGGACTGGTCGTCACCGCGACCGGGCGCGCGCGGGATCGTTTGCGGGACCGCGATGGCGCCCTCGTGCTTGGTGCTCGACACGTATTCCTTGTCGCCGTTCATCAGCACTTGGAAGCTGGAACCGTAATCATCGCCGGCGAAAATCTTTCCTTTCGTCCCCACCACGAGACAACCGCTTGTCGGCAGCGAGTCGCGTTGTGCGACAATCTCCTTCACCAAGTCCGCCGCCGGACGGCACGGGTTGCCAAACGCGCCGTCGCCCGCGCGGGGGTTGCCGTCGTACCACCAGAACTTGCAGGGCGGCAGACCTTCGCGCTCGGGAAACTCGAAACGGATGCGCGAGGACAACGGGAAGGTTTCGGAGTAAATCCGCGAGGCCATTTCCAACTCCACCACCGTGGGGAAGCCAAGCTTCAGGGCGCGGAACGGCATGTTGACCGTGTGGCAGGCCATGTCGCCGAGCGCGCCGGTGCCAAAATCGTACCAGCCGCGCCATTTGAAACCGTGATAGACGTTTTTCTTGAAGGGCCGATCCGCCGCTGGTCCGAGCCACAAGTCCCAGTCCAGATTCGCCGGCACCGGGTCGGAACCTTGCGGACGATTCAGCGCCTGCGGCCAGATCGGGCGGTTGGACCAGACGTGCAATTCCTTCGGTGCGCCGATGAGGCCCGACTGGATGACTTCCACCGCACGGCGCAAGCCCGGCCCGGCGCTGCCCTGGTTGCCCATCTGCGTGGACAGCTTTTTCTCCGCCGCCAGGCGTCGCACCTCGCGCGCTTCCCACACGGTTTGTGTGAGCGGTTTTTGACAATAAACATGTTTGCCCATGGCCAGGGCCCGGATGGCGATCATGCCGTGCATGTGGTCCGGCGTGGAAATGGTCACGGCATCGATCTTGTCGCCCATCTGGTCGAGCATCTTCCGCCAGTCGGAGAACAGCTTGCCGTCGTAGGTGCGGTTGCCCTTGGCGGCCGCGTCCTTTAATTTTTTGTCCTTGCCGTTCAGCGTGCCTGAATCCACGTCGCAGATCGCAACGATGTTGCCGCCGACGTTGAAGGCCTGCTCCGAGTCGCTGTCGCCTTTTCCGCCGACACCGATGCAGGCGACGTTGATTTTGCTGTTCGCATTCTGCGTCCGTGCGAAGTACGGCGCACCGAGAATCACGCCGCCCGTAAGCAGCGATGATGATTTGAGAAAGTCACGACGGGTCCCGAAATGGTAAGTTTGCTTTGGCATGGGCGAAGTTGTTACGCCTGCCCCGGAGGCGGGACAAGAAGAATTTCCAAAGCCCGCACCGCAACACCATTTTAGCCGTCGCGCCGTCCCAAAAATAAAAAGCCCCGTTCACACACATTTGAACGGGGCGTGAGAACGAACGGGCCACCATTGGTCCGCCGCTCCACGTCCAATATGTCGGCGGGCCGCGCGAAATACCTTAGTGCCGTTCTGAAAATGGAGTGTCGGCCATCCTGGCTGACCGTGAGCCGTGGCTTCCGGCCCGGCGGGAACATGGCTCGAAGGAAGCAGCCCGCCGTTTTTCCAAACGTGATGTCCAGCCCGGCTTTTTCCGGGCGGCGGAAAGCCGAACCTCACTGGCAGGCCCCATACCCGTCGCCACATTCTCAGACCGGCTCCTCGCTTGGGTTTTCATCCGCACGTCTGCGCAAAGAATTTCCACGGCGGACGATTTCGGGTTTGGGATTTGCCCCGGGAAATCTACACTCCGCGCGTGATTGCTCTCCTCGATTACGGTTCCGGCAACCTCCGCAGCGTGGAAAAGGCGCTGCTCAAGGTCGGCGCGGACGTGCGCGTGACCAAGTCCGCCGAGGGCCTGAAAGGCGCGCGCGGCGTGGTCCTGCCCGGCGTGGGCGCGTTCGACGACTGCGTGAACGCGATGGGCCGCCAGCATCTGCTCACCGCCGTGCGCGAATGGATCGCGGCGGGCCAGCCTTTCCTCGGCATCTGCGTCGGCTACCAGGCGCTGTTCGAGAGCAGCGCGGAGTTTAACAGTTGCGCGGCCGGACTCGGCATTTTCCAAGGCAAGGTCGTGCGCTTCCCCACGCAGCCCGGACTCAAGGTGCCGCAGATCGGCTGGAACCAGATCGAACTCGCGCAGCCAAACTGCCCGCTCTATCGCGGCATCCCGGACGGCAGCCACGTTTATTTCGTCCACAGTTTTTTCCCGCAGCCGGTGGATGAAAGCATCATCGCCACGCGCACGAATTACGGCGGACCGTTCGCGTCGTCGGTGTGGAAGGGAAATGTTTTTGCGACGCAGTTTCACCCCGAGAAAAGCCAGGCTGTGGGGCTGAAGCTGCTGGAGAATTTCGTGACGCTGGCGGAAGCAACGTAGCGTGCCGCCAGCGTCTCGCTGGCGTTTTGCTAGTCAGTTTCCTCCAGCGAGACCCTGGCGGCACGTTGCCCTACCAAATCGGCAACGTCCTCAACGACGCGCGATACGCCTTCTGAAACTCCTCGTCGCTTTGCGCCGAGACGTGCAGGTCGCGCAGCAAGCCGTCGCGGATGTCGTAAATCCAGCCATGCACCGTCACGTTCTGCTGCCTCGTCCACGCGTCCTGGATGACGGTCGTCTGCGCCAGATTCGCGACCTGTTCGATCACGTTCAATTCGCACAGACGGTTCACCTTCAAAGTTTCATCCGCGATGCCTTCGAGAATGCGCTCGTGCTTGCTGCACACGTCCTGCACATGGCGCAGCCAGTTGTCCGCCAGGCCCACGCGCTCGCGCCGTAACGCCGCACCCACGCCGCTGCATCCGTAGTGACCGCACAGGATGACATGCTCCACGCGCAGCACCTCGACGGCGAATTGCAACACCGAGAGCGCGTTCAGATCGGTATGCACCAGCACGTTCGCGATGTTGCGATGCACGAAGAGTTCGCCCGGCATCAAGTCCACGATCTCGTTCGCGGGCACCCGGCTGTCCGCGCAGCCAATCCACAAGTAGCGCGGACGCTGCTGGCGCGTGAGCTTGAGAAAGAAGTCCGGATCGCGGCGGCGGATGTCCTCCGCCCAGCGTTTGTTGTTCGCAAATAATTCGTCGAGATCGCGTGTCATGGTGAAATCCTCAGCACCCGGCCGTTCATGCTGTCGCTCAAATAAATCCTCCCCTTCGCGTCCACGTTCACGCCGTGCGGGTGACGCAGTTCCGTCTTCAACGGGTCGCTGTGCAAGGTCGCGCCGCGTTTGCCGGTGCCAGCCACGAGGAGAACTTTATTTTCCTTCGGCAAGTAACGGCGCAACGCGTCGTTCTCGCTGTCGAGGATGAGCACCGTGTCATCACGATCCACCCACAGATGCTTCGGGCCTTTCAACGTCACTTCGAGCGGAGCTGTCGCGGGCGTCACGCCGCCGGCTTTGCCGGAACCAACCACCGTGTGAATTTTTCCTTTCGTGTCCACGACGCGCAGCACATTCCCGTTGCGCTCCAAAATATAAACCTCGCCACTGTGCGCCACCGCCACCGCGCGCGGGTCGAGCAGCGGTGAGGTCGCCGCGTCACTGCCATTCGTGGGCGTACCTTTCTGGCCGTTGCCAGCGATGAGCCGGACTTTGCCACTGGCCATTTCGATGGCGCGCACACGGCGGTTTTCCAAATCTGCGACATACAAATTCTCCTGCGCCGCATCGAACGAGAGCGAGTAGATGCCGCTGAAATCCGCGCTCTTCGCCGCACCGCCGTCGCCTTTGTAACCCTTCGTCCCCGTGCCGGCGAAGGTCGTGATCACGCCCGTCTTCGCGTCCACGCGGCGAATCTTCCAGTTCCAGGTGTCCGCGATCAGCACGTCGCCGTTCTTCGCCACGATGAGATGATGCGGCCCGTTCAACTCCGCGTCAGCCGCCGCGCCGCCGTCCCCTGCCCCGCCCTTTTTCGTCGTGCCGGCGAAGACGGTGAGCTGCCCGCGCGCGTCCACTTTCACCACGCGGTTGTTTGTCATCTCGCAGATGTAAGTGTTCCCCTGCGCGTCAAAGTCCGTGGCAAACGGATCGGCGAGCCGGCAGTCCGTCGCGAAACCGGTGGCCTTCGCGCCGCCACCCGCGAACAAGGTGAGCGTGGCCGCGCACGACGGCATGACCGCCGCGAGCAGCAGCGCGCTGGCAAAAATTCGTAGCAAGCAGTTCATAAATATTCTCGTTTGGTGACGCGCCGCGAGAGTGTGATCATCCGCCCGTTGTTCCAAGTTGGAAATCAGTCCCCGGAGCGCGGGTTTTCCAACCCGCAGCAAAATGCGCCAGCCGATAGCGTTGGAACTTGCGAACACCGTTTTCCATTTCGCATTGCTGCGGGTTGGAAAACCCGCGCTCCGGGATGGACTTCGCGTGCTGAACTTCCGACGTTGCCCGCGCTCGCATGAAGACCTGCGTCATTTTCAATCCCGCCGCGCGCGGCGACAAAGCGCGCCGCCTGCGGAAGCGGCTCGATGAGATTGCCGCCGTGGCCGCGCTGCGCCCCACGCTCGCGCCCGGCGATGCGCGCCGACTCGGCGCGGAAGCGGTGCGCGAAGGTTTCACCACCCTCGTGGCCGCAGGCGGCGACGGCACGCTGAACGAAGTGCTGAACGGAATCGCAGACGCAGACGGTTTGCCGCACACGCGGCTGGGCGTACTGCCGCTCGGCACGGTGAATGTCTTCGCGAAGGAGTTGAACTTGCCGCACGATTTCGCCGGCGCGTGGGCGGCCATTCAGCGCGGGCGCGAAATCCTCATTGATGCGCCGTGGGCGGAACACATCGTGAGCGGGCGCACGGAGCGACGCTACTTCGCCCAACTCGCGGGCGCGGGCCTCGATTCGCGTGCCGTGGAACTCGTGAGTTGGAAGCTGAAGAAGCGGCTCGGCTTCATCGCCTACATCATCGCCGGCGTGCAGGCGCTGGCGGAAAAACAACCAGTGATGGAACTCAGCAACGGCCAGGAAACCGTGCGCGGTGAACTGGTGCTCATCGGCAACGGGAAATTCTACGGCGGACGCTTTACCATTTTCCCACGCGCCGATCTCACGGACGGCGTGCTGGAGGCGGTGGTCTATCCGCGCGTGAATCTCGCGGTCGCCGTGCGCAGCGGCTGGGGACTGCTGACGGGCAATTTTCACACCGGCGGCCACACCATCCAACTGCGCGGCACCGAGCTGACGCTGAACTGTGCGCGCCCCATTCCCTTTCAACTCGACGGCGAGAACGTCGCGCCGCTCCCGGTGAAGTTCGGCGTCGCGGGAAAACTCCTGCGCGTGATCGGGCCGTAAAGCCGGCGCGCGGACTTTCCAGTCCGCAGCAAGCCACGGAATGGTGAGGACTCGCAAACTTCTGACGCGCTCGGATTTTCCTGGCTTGCTGCGGACTGGAAAGTCCGCGCGCCTCAGCCCAGCGCTTTCGCCGCGATGTCGCGACGGTAGTGTGCGTTCGCAAACTGAATCTTCTCCACTCCGCGATACGCCGCCGCGCGCGCCGCGCGCAAGTCGCCCGCCCATGCCGTCACCCCGAGCACGCGCCCGCCATTGGTCACGATGCTGTCGCCCGCCCGCGCGGTGCCGGCGTGAAAAACTTTAGTGTCTGAAAGCGCGTCGGCCTCGGCGAGGCCGGTGATCGCGTCGCCTTTATTGTAAGTGCCCGGGTAGCCACCGGACGCCATGACCACACACACCGCCGCGCCGGGTTTCCACTTCAGCTCCTGCGCGCCGAGTGTGCCGGTGGCGCTGGCGTCGAGCAGTTCCACGAGATCGTTTTCGAGACGCGGCAGATAAACCTGCGTTTCCGGATCGCCAAAGCGCGCGTTGAATTCGATCACGCGCGGGCCGTTCGCCGTCAGCATCACGCCGGGATAAAGAATGCCGCGGTACTCGATGCCCTCCGCCGCGCACCCGCGCGCCCACGGCTCGAGAATGGCGCGACCGACCTGGGCCAGTTGCGCGTCATTGAGAAACGGCGCGGGCGAATACGTGCCCATGCCGCCAGTATTCAAGCCCGCGTCGCCGTCGAGCGCGCGCTTGTGGTCTTGCGAGGTGGGAAAAAGTTTCGCGACGCGACCATCGCACAGCGCGTGCAGGGAAATCTCCATGCCTTCGAGAAATTCCTGGATGACGATGCGCGCGCCTGCCGCGCCGAACGTATGGCCGACGAGAATCTCATCAATCGCCCGCTCCGCCGCCGCCAGGTCGCGGCAAATCAGCACGCCCTTGCCGAGCGCGAGACCGTCGGCTTTCACCACGCACGGACCGCCAAGTTCGCGCGCAAAACTTTTTGCGGCGGACGGTTCGGAGAAAGTCTTCGCGCGCGCCGTCGGGATGCCGTGGCGTTCCATGAAGTCCTGCGAGAAGGCCTTCGACGCCTCGAACTGCGCGGCCCGTTGGTTCGGCCCCCAGATGCGGAAACCCTGGCTCTGGAACAAATCCACCACGCCCAGCGCGAGCGGATTGTCCGGGCCGACGACCGTGAGGTCGGGTTGGTGTTCCTGCGCGAAGGCGAGGAGCGCCGGGAGATTCTCCGCGCTGACGGGCACGCATTGCACGAGCGCGCCATTCTTCGCCAACCGTTCGCCCGCGATACCCGCGTTGCCGGAGGCGCACCACATCCTCGTGACGTGCGGCGATTGCGCGAGCTTCCAGACGAGGGCGTGTTCGCGTCCGCCAGAACCGATGACGAGCAGTTTCATGAGGCGGCGGATTGAAGCAGGAACGTGCGCGGGGAAAAGAAATTTGTCGCCCGCCACGCGTCTCCGGCGGGACGCCGGGGGCACGGTGCGCTCCGCACTTGCCGCGAAAATTTTTTCCCCGCATGTTCCCGCGCACATGAACAATTGGATTGCCGAATACATTCGCTTGCAGAAGGCCGCGCTGGATTCCATTCCCGTCGAGCAGGTCGCGGGGCTGATTGATCGGCTGAACCAGGCCGTGGCGGAAGACCGGCAGATTTTTTGTTTCGGCAACGGCGGCAGCGCCTCGAACTCCTCGCACTTCGCCACCGACCTCGGCAAAGGTTCCTCGGACAAAATCGGCAAACGCTTCCGCGTGCTCTCGCTGAACGACAACGTGAGCTGGATGACCGCCATCGGCAACGACTACGCCTACGAAGATATTTTTGTGCGCCAGTTGCAAAACTACGGACGCCCCGGCGACGTGGCGTTGAGCCTGAGCGTGAGCGGTAACTCGCCGAACTGCGTGAAGGCGCTCGAATGGTCGCGCGCCAACGGCCTCCACACCATCGCGCTCGTCGGCGCGAAACGTGGGCGCATGGCCGAAGTCGCGCACGATGTCATCGTCATCAACGACACGCACTATGGCCGCGTGGAAGACGCGCAGATGGGCATCTGCCATTTGCTCTGCTACGCGTTTATGGAGAAGCCGGAGATTGCGAAAGAATAAATCGTAGCGGCGTCTCGGCAGAGCGCCGCTGATCGTCTTTTCCAAGTTTGAATGGCGGCGCTCTGCCGAGACGCCGCTACGCCGGAGGGCGCATGTCATCTAACGCCGGAAACGCCCGGCGATATTCCACACCCATCATCAGCATTGAGCTTTCCCTTTCGCGCGTTACGCTGCGGCCATGCGACAGGTCATCATCTATCCGGGCGAGGACGGTTTCTGGGTTGCCGAGTGTCCGAGTCTTCCGGGCTGCGTTTCCCAAGGTGAAAGCCGCGAGGATGCGATCATCAACATCCGCGAGGCCATCGAAGGCTACGTGCTCGCCCTGAAGCACGACGGCCTGCCGGTACCTGAAGAACGTTTCGACGCACTGCTGCTCGCCGTATGAGCGAACTGCCCCAGGTCTCCGGGGCTGAAGTCGTCCGGGCTTTGCAGAAAGCCGGCTTCACGGTTCGGCGTCAGCATGGCAGCCACATCATCATGCGCCGTGGTGATCCTTTCGCCCAAACCGTTGTTCCCAACCACCGGCAGATTGACCGGGGAACATTGAGGGCGATTCTCCGCCAAGCTGGAATCAGCGTGGATGAGTTGGTCCGGTTGCTTTGATTCGCAGCCCGGCTTCAAATCTCACTTCCGCATATCGTCCAGCGCCGGAAACGCCCGGCGGTATTCCGCCAGCCAGTCCGGATCAATTCGTGCCTGAATCACCGCTTCCTCCGCGCCCGCGTCGGCAAGGATTTCTCCGTGCGGGTCCACGATCATCGTGCGCCCGGCATGCTGGAAGCGCGGGTCGTTGCCGATGCGGTTCACGCCCGCCACGTAGCACTGATTCTCGATGGCGCGGGCCTGAAGCAGGCGCGGCCAATGGTGCAGGCGCGTGTTCGGCCAGTTGGCGATGAAGGTCATCAGGTGCGGACGCTGCGAGGCGATGGAGCGCGGCAATTCGGGAAAGCGCAAATCGTAACAGATGAACGGCGCGAGCAGGATGTTGCCGCAGGGAAAGGTATGAGCCTCTTCGCCCGCCTCGTAACTGGCCGTCTCACCGCCCAGCGTGAAGGGCTGCATCTTGCGGTAGCGCTCGAGAAGGTCTCCCGCTGGCGAGAAGGTCACGCACTCGTTGCGCCCGCGCCCGTGCGGCCCGCGCGTGACCACGCCCGCGAGCAAGTAGATGCCGAAGACCCGCGCCGTCTCGGCGAGAAACTGTTCGGTCGGCCCGCCCAGCTCCTCCGCGATGGCCGCGACGCTCATGCTGAAACCGCACGCGAACATCTCCGGCAGCAGCACCAGCGAGCCTCGCGGGATGCTGGCGGACTTGAGCAGCGACAACACTTTCGCGTAATTCGCCGCCTTGTTCTCCCAGGCGATGTCGAACTGGACGCAGGCAATATTCATGCGCGCGAGTGTGTTAGGCGGAGCGCGGGTTTGCAACCTGCCGCCGTCGTCTTGAGTGAAATCGCGACGAGCCAGGCACCAAAGCTGGGCGCGTCGGTGCGAAGGAAGTGGGGCATGACGCGAGTGAATTGAATCCCCGCGCGGGTCGCGACACGGGAAAAATGGCCTCACGCGAAGGCCGCCAAGGCCGCAAAGGTTTGGGTGGGTTGCTCGAACAATCGAGATGCCAAGGTAGGGCGCGGTGTCCTCACCGCGCCGCGAATCGGAGAGACTGTGGAACTTGCTCACACCTCACCCCGGCGCGCTGAGGACAGCGCCGCCCTACCAGCGTCAGGGTTGGCCGCAATCTTGGTAATTTCTTTGCGCCCTTTGCGGACTTGGCGTGAGGCATTTCCGGCCACTGAAAAGATTCCATCGACAGCGGCCGGGGAAAAATTTGGACTGCGGTGGCAGAGCGAAGCGGCGACACCGCTTTCGCACGCAGGATGGTGTTGGAATGGTGAGGGCGTTTCGCGCGGTGGAAAGCGCCGTCGCCGCTGTCGCTCTGCCGCCACATTTTCAAATTGCGGCCGGCCCGGAGGGCCACAGGAAATTAGCCAGCCACGCAGTGGCTGGATCAGTTCGGATCGCGAATAAGTCCCGGAGGGACGGTGGCCAGTTCCGTCGTCCTTTCAGGACGAATTCCCTCGGCGCAGGTTCCAGCCACTTCGTGGCTGGCTAATTTCCGGCTGTCCCTTCGGGACGAGAACAACGACGGCGATGATGCAGCGATTGGTTGGGCTGACGGCTACTTTTTAACATATACAATCGGGCCGTTGGTGCTGGTCCGCGGTGATTGGTAAATTTTTTGGCCGTCCTCCATGATCACCAGCTGCATTTCACCTTTCTCCGAAGTTTTCTGGACGGTGCAAGACTTGATGTAATCACCCCTGAATGCCTCGCTTTGATTGCCCTTGCCGTTGAGCTCTTTTTTAATCTCTTTGCCTTCTTTGACGTAAACAAACGAGCCGGTAAACACGACTGGCTGTGGCGAAATGGTGCCCTTCACAACTACGTTCAAACTCTTCTCTGCGGCTAGGCAGCATGAAACGGCCAAGAAGCTGGCGGCGACAATTCGGATGATCTTTTTCATTTTATCCCTTTGGTTTGTGACTTCGTAAAATAGATGCGATCCGAAAACTCCTACCCCTTGCTCTCCACCAGCTTACGGAACTCCGCGAAGAGCGGGTTGGAATCGTGCGGGCCGGGCGAGGCTTCGGGATGATACTGCACGCAGAAAATCGGCTTCGTCTTGTGGCGCATGCCTTCCACGGTCTGGTCGTTCAGGTTGATGCGGTTCACGGACACGTCGGACGGGAGCGAGTTCGCATCCACCGCGAAGCCGTGATTCTGCGAGGTGATTTCCACCTTGCCGGTTTCCAAATCTTTCACCGGCTGGTTGCCGCCGCGATGACCGAACTTGAGCTTGAAAGTTTTTCCGCCCAGCGCGAGTCCCAGAATCTGGTGCCCGAGACAAATGCCGAAGGTCGGCACGCCGCTCGCCACCACGTCGCGCACCGCCTGCGCCGCGTAGGGCAGCGCAGAAGGATCACCGGGGCCGTTCGAGAGGAACACGCCGGCGGGTTTGTATTTCAACGCCTCGCTCGCGGGCGTGGTCGCGGGCACGACCTGCACGCGGAAACCCTGCTGCCGGAGCCGGCGCAGGATGTTGTATTTCATGCCGAAGTCGTAGGCGACAATCGGGATGTCGGCGGGCGGCAGCGGGTCGCGCACGTTGCGGTTGTCGGCGACTTGAAGGCCGCGCACGATATTGAAGCTGGCGCTCTGCTGATCCTGCGGGTCCCAGAGGAACGGCTCCCTGTGCGTGACTTCCTTCACGTAGTCCACGCCCACGAGTCCTGTCCACGAACGCGCGCGCTCGATGGCTTCCGCGTCGCTCACGTCTTCCGTTGAGATGAAACCTTTCATTGCGCCGCGCACGCGCAGCTTTTTCGTGAGCGCGCGGGTGTCGATGCCTTGCAATCCCGGGATGCCATTCTTCTCCAGATAATCTCCGAGCGAAGAGTCCGCGCGCCAGTTGCTGACGATGGGCGACAACTCGCGGATGACGAAGCCCGCGACATGCGGACGCCAGGATTCCACGTCCTGCTCGTTGACGCCGTAGTTGCCGATGAGCGGATACGTCATGGTGACGATCTGCCCTTTGTAAGAAGGGTCGGTGAGAATCTCCTGATAGCCCGTCATGGACGTGTTGAAACAGACTTCGCCGCACGCGTGGGCGCGCGCGCCAAAGCTTTGGCCGTGAAACACGGTGCCGTCTTCGAGGGCGAGAATTGCTTTCATCAAATTCA
>JAYVNY010000069.1:0-20487 GCA_043758205.1 Akkermansia sp. | reverse complement strand
CCTTCGCAGGCCGGCCCCCGTGAAATTCGCGGATTCAATGCCGCGCGAACCGATTAGTACTGGTTCGTGGACTCGGTTTCATCAACCGGGCGTTTGCTCTGGTCGGTGAGGAGCGAGGTGGAGAAGCGCACGTCGCCGGCCTTGTTGGCCTTGACCGTAATGCGATAGACCGCTTCGGCCTTCGGCGCGAGGGTCGCGAGGGGCGCGGTGGTGATGGTGCGGCCATTCGCCGTGACGACCGTGGGGCCGGTGCCGGAGACGTAATCCTGCGCGTCTTCGAGCTTGAAGGTCAGGCGGATGTTGGTGTCCGCCGCCGTGCCTTGGTTCGTGACTTTGATGACGTAGGTTTCGTTCTTGCCGACTTCGATCGGGTCTTCGATGTCGACCACTTCGAGGAGGACGGCCGCGATGCCCACGACCTTGGTGGTGCAGGAAGTGACGGCGTCCTTCGAGCAAGCGGTCTTGGCCGTGGCCGTGGCGGTCACGCTGCCGGGGCTCGGGAGCACAACGGTCGCGCAGACTTTGGTGGACGCGCCGGGGGCGATGGAACCGAGGTTCCAGACAATCTTACCAGCGTTCACCGAGCCACCCGCCGTGGCGGACGAGAAGGTGGTGCCAGCCGGGAGCGGAACTTCCACGACGGTCGCACCCGCTGCGCGGTCACCCTTGTTCGCGACGGTGAAGCAGAAGTCAATCGGGCGGCCGCCGAAGCGTTCGGCCGGGGCCTCGCAGGTGATGGCGAGCAACGGCGCGGTGACGACGACGCTGGCTTTGGCTTCGGCCTTAACGTTCTGGGCGCAGTTCACGGTGGCGGTGTTGTCGAATTTGCCGGTAGAGCCCGCAGCGAGGCCGGCTTTGAATTCCTTGGATTCGCCAGGCGCGAGCGTGCCCGCGTCAAAGGTCAGGCTGCTCTGGCCGTCCGCCGTTTTCAGGCCGGCGGGGAGCGAGTCGGTGATCTTGACCATCGTCAGCGCGCTGCTGCCGGTGTTCTTGACCGTGAAGGTCGCGGGAATCGGGTCGCAGACCGAGACGGCGGCGGGGAGGGTCTTCACGAGCTGGATGTTGGCCTTCACGACCTTGATGCCTTCGCAGAGCACGGGGACGTAGCTCGCGGAAGCGCAGGTGAGGACGGTGCCCTCTTCAGCGGAAGAGCCATTGACCTTGATGGTCACGGATTCGCCGGCGCCGAGGGTCGCCATCTTCCAGGTCGCCAGTCCGTCGTTGACGCTGGCGGCGGCGGGTTCGGCGCTGCTCGACTTGAAGTTCGAGGTCACGCGGTCAATCACCGTCACGTCGCGGACTTCGCACGGGGCGAGGTTGCTGACCTTGATGGTGTAGGAGAAGGGGGCGCCGGCCTGGACTTCCGCCGGAACGGTCTTTTCCAAAAGCAAACCGGAGCCGTCGCGCAATCCGGACGGGTAGCCGATGGAACCGCGCGTGAATTTCGCGCCGTTCGCTTCATAAGTCGTGTAGTGCGGGCCGTAGCCGGACGCGGGCGGCGTGGACTTGGCCGGGGCGGGTGCCGCAGCGGGCTTGGCGGGCTTCGTTTGGGTTTGCTGCTGCGTGGCGCAGCCGACGAGCAGCAACGCGCACGCGACGGATGTGGCAATAGTTTTACACTGAATTTTCATAGGATGTTTTCTTTGGGTTTGGGTTTAAGAGCCTCCCTTCATCAGCAAGTTGTCGCCGCGAGCAGAGCACTTTTAATTCGTAACGGGGGCGAAAATGGAGGTTTTGCCCTTGGTTGTCAACTCTGCCGGGGGCGGATGAAAAATGTTCACCGCTCAAGGCTCCACTGCGGGGGGCCGATAATTTAAGGCATTATGAAGAACATTCGCATCAGTCTCGCCATGCTCGTCGCAGCGGTCATTCCGGTGTTCGCTGCTGAACCGACCGAAGCCGACCAACGCTGGGCCAAGGCCGTGGAACAGAAAATTGTCGCCGGCCCGGCGGTCGTGACCACAACCTCCGAAGTCCGCGCCAATCTCGCCAAAACGATTGCCGCCAAGCTTGGACGTCTGGCGACTGTGACCAAGACGGACGCCGGCTACACGGTGGACGTGCGCGGCACCGAGACCACGCAGAAGTAATTTCCAGCCCGTGTCCGTCACGCTCGCGACAGCGCGGCGGGCGAGAGCTGCGAGTGGCAGCGCATCGTGCGCACATCCACGGCGTCCATGCCAGCGGCGCGAATGGCCGTCATCCCCAAGTCTGTGTCCTCGTAACCGCGGCAGAAGCGCGGCTCCACCCCAATGCGGAGCGCAGCTTCGAGGAAGATGTCCGGCGCGGGCTTCTGGTTCACGACCATCTCACTGGTCACGACAGCGTCGAACAGTTCGCGGATGCCGAGGTGTTCGAGCACAAGGGTGATGATCTTCTGGTTCCCGCCCGAGGCCACGGCCATCGGGATTTCTCCGTGATGCTCGCGAGCGATGGCGACCACTTCATCAATCAGGGTCACGTCGTGCATGATCTGGAGGTAGGCCTCCTCCTTCTCGTGGGCGACGGCGAGCGGGTCAATGTCTAAGCCCTGCTCGTCGCGCAGCAATTTGAGGATGTCGCGCGAGGGCACGCCGCCCATCGCGTAAAAACGTTCCTCGGGGAAGTGCAGCCCGTGGCGCGTGGTCACGGTATTCCACGCGCGCCAGTGCAGGGGCATGGTGTCGGCGAGCGTGCCGTCGCAGTCGAAAATGAGGCCTTTGATCGTCATAATGTTTTTCCCGACGAGTATCGGCGTTCAAAGCCGAAACAACTTTGAACCTTGAACCTCGAACTCTGTACTTTGAACGGTCACACGTTCAGCGCCTTCAGCTTTTCCTCCACCTCATGCACCCGCAGGGGATCGACGAGCGGGTCGATGTCGCCGTCAATAAAGTGCGAGAGATTGTAGAGCGTGAGTTCGATGCGGTGATCGGTGACGCGGTTCTGCGGGAAATTGTAGGTGCGGATTTTCTCGCTGCGGTCGCCGGTGCCGACCTGGTCTTTGCGTTGGGCGGCGTACTTTGCGTTCTCCTCGGCAATCTTCCGGTCGAGCAGGCGCGAGCGCAAGACGGTCATGGCCTTCGCGCGGTTCTTAATTTGTGAACGCTCATCGGCGATGCGGACGGTGAGGCCGCTGGGCTTGTGGTGAATCTGCACGGCGGAGTCGGTGGTGTTCACGCCCTGGCCGCCCTTGCCAGAGGCCCGGCAGCAGGTGACTTCGATGTCGTCGGGCTTGATTTCCACGTCCACTTCCTGCGCCTCGGGGAGCACGGCCACCGTGGCGGTGCTGGTGTGGATGCGCCCCTGCGCTTCGGTCGCGGGCACGCGCTGGACGCGGTGGACGCCGCTCTCGTACTTCAGGCGCTTGTACACGTCGCTGCCGGTGACTTCGAAAATGACTTCCTTGAAACCGCCGAGGTCGCTGGGGCTGGAGTCCATCGGCTCAATCTTCCAGCCCTGCGTTTCCGCGTAGCGCGAATACATGCGGAACAAGTCGGCGGCGAACAGCGCGGATTCATTGCCGCCCGCGCCGGCGCGGATTTCGATGATGGTGTTGCGCGAATCGGTGGGATCAGGCGGCAGCACACCGGCCTGGACGACGAGCGCGAGACGCTTCTCCTCCGGCTCGAGGCGGGCGATTTCCTCGCGGGCCATCTGCGCGAGTTCGGAATCCTCCGGCTCGGTGGTGAGGAGAACGCGGTTCTCGGCGAGGTCGCGCTCGACCTTCCAATACGTTTCCCCGTCCGCGAGCAGGCCCTTCAGCCGCGCGTATTCCTTCGAGAGCTCCTGGGCCCGCTGGTTGTTGTCAAAAGCCTTGGGGTCGCTGAGCTGAACTTCAATTTCAGCAAAGCGCTGGCGGTACTTTTCGATGTGGGGCTTCAGGTCCATCGGAGCAGTGGGCGGCAACTCGGTAAAAAGAATCCGCCCGCTGGGCGCGAACGCCTAGCGGGCGGAGTCGAAAGTCGCTGGCTAACTCTTCTTTTTCTTGCCGGTGTTGGCGGCGGCGGTCGCGGCTTGGGCGGCCTGGGTCTTGGCCAGGCGCTGCTGGAACTTGTCCACGCGGCCGGCGGTGTCCACGAATTTCTGCTGGCCCGTGTAGAAGGGATGGCAGGCGTTGCAGATGCCAATAATGGTGACGGGCTTCACGGAACGCGTCTTGATCACGTTGCCGCAGGCGCAGCGAATCTCGGCTTCGCGGTAATTCGAATGAATGTCAGCTTTCATAAAAGAGGGCGGAAAGTATCAGCAAACCTTGCGCTGGCAAGCGGGAATTTGGGCCGAAACGGTGCGGTTGAAGAGACGGTTTCTGCTGCGCTCGGAAGAGGCAAGGGCGATTCCACGTCAGCGTGATGTTGCGGGCAGGCCGTGATTGGTGAACTGCTTGATGGTGACCCCGCGCAGAGACTGGCGTTTGTCGTGCGTATCCTGCCGGTCCATAAAATCGCGGTACGCGCGCTGCACCCCTTCGCCCGACATCCGCCCGTAAGCCCACACTTCAAACGTGAAATCAATTTCTTCGTTCTTGATGCGGAAGGCCAGGATGCGCGCGCTGGCGTCGGTAATTGTTGCGGCCAATGATTTCATGGATTTGAATCTGCGGCGAAAGAAGGCGTGGCGAAATGGGGTGTTCGTCCCACCCCAATAGTATGGAAATGCTGCGAGGAGAGGTCGCTGCATTCCGCCGGTCCTCAGCGGGCGGCAGGAATCGAGGCGCGCGCGTTCCGTCCGCGTCTCCGTGTGCCCGTGGAATTTTGAATTTTGGAATTTCGCCCGCCCGCCCGCTTCCTTGCTTTCACTTCCTCCCCACTTACACTCCGGCCATGCAACTGCCGGATGCGGTGCCCGTGATGACTCTCCAGAGCGCGACTCTTTTTCCCCAGGCGCTCCTGCCCCTCTACATTTTCGAGCCGCGATACCGCCGGATGCTCGCCGAGGCGCTGGACTCGAACCGCATGTTCTCCGTGGCCATGCAGAAACCGGGTCGCTCGCGCGAGATTCCCTGCCCCGTCGCCGGACTCGGACTCATCCGCGTCTCCGTGGGCCACAATGACGGCAGTTCGCATCTCATCCTCCAGGGCTTGACCCGCGTGCGGCTCGGCGAAACGGTGCAATACAAACCTTACCGCGTGCAGCGCATCCACGCGCTCTGTGCCGAAGAAAATGACACTGTGGCCGTGGACGCGCTGGTCGCGAAAGTCCACGAACTCGTCGAGCAACGCCTCGAACTCGCGCCGTTCCCCTCGCCCTTCCCGATAAAAAAACAGCACGACGCCAGCGACCACAAACCCACCGTCTTCTCAAAGAAAGAAGTGTTGAAATATCTATCGCAACTGCCCGGCGCGGATCAGGTCGCCGACCTCGTGAGTTGCGCGCTCCTTTCCGAGGCGGTCGAGCGGCAGAAAATTTTGGAGACCGTGGAAATCGAAGGCCGGTTGAAACATCTCATCCATTTTTTGATGGCGGAAATTTCCCGGCGGCAAAAAAATCCGGCCCCATGAACGAAGCCCAGGCTGGAATCAACGACGACGCCCCGCTCGACGTCGAGCGCGAGCAGATGCTGACCGAAGTGTTCGCGCACATGGTCATTCAGAACACGAACATGGCGCTGATGTTTCTCGGCGCCATGCCGCATCCGCAGTCCGGTGAGCGGATGCAAGACCTGGAGGCGGCGCAGATGTTCATCGCGCAACTGGAAATGCTGGAGGTGAAGACCGCCGGTAATCTCGCGCCCGAGGAGCAGAAGCTCTTGCAGCAAAGTCTGATGCACCTGCGCATGACCTTCGTGCAGGCGGTGGATAACCCGCTGAAGGTGGAGGCGGCGAAAACGGAAACGCCTGCCGCTGCTCCTGCCGCCGCGCCCGAGCCCGAGCCGGCGGCGGAGAGTGCCGAGTCGAACAAACGCTTCTCGAAAAAGTTTTGAAGGCGCACTCCTTCGTAGCGGCGGCTCGGCAGCGTGCCGCTGTTCGAAAAAAGTTGGCGGCGCTCTGCCGAGCCGCCGCTACGAGGAGAGGACCATGATCCGCCTCGTCCTCTTCGACATTGACGGCACGCTCCTTCACACCAGCGGTGCGGGTGAAAAGGCCTTCGCGCGTGTCTTCGCCAATTTCTTCGGCGTGAACGACGGCACGGAGAAACTGAAGTTTGCCGGGCGCACCGACGTTTCCATCCTGCGCGAGTTCTTCGTCCACAACGCCATCGCGCCCTCGGCAGAAAACATCGGGCAGTTCCTGGACGCCTACGTCTTCATGCTTGAACACATGCTGCAACAACTGCCCGGCGGCGTGCATCCCGGCGTGTGGACGTGGCTGCATGAATTACGTGCGCTGCCGCATCCGCCCATCATCGGCCTGCTCACCGGCAACATCGCGCTCGGCGCGGAAATCAAGCTGCGCCAGTTCAACCTCTGGGATGAGTTCATCACCGGCGCCTTTGCCGACGACTCGGCGGAGCGCAACGAAATCGCCGCCATCGCCAAACAGCGCGGCGAAAAAATCCTCGGCACGAAACTGCGCGGCGACGAAGTGCTCGTCATCGGCGACACGCCGCTCGACATCGCCTGCGCCCGCGCCATTGACGTGAAAGTGATCGCCGTCGGCACCGGCATTTACCGCGTGAAAGATTTGCTGCCCTTCAAACCGGACTGGGCCGTGGACAATCTGGAGAAGCTCAGCGCGCGGGAAATCTGCGGCTGAGGAGCGCGGACTTTCCAGTCCGCAGCAACGTGCCAAAGGCGGCGCGCTTGCGAAGTATCCAACATCTCACCACCACGTCTCTGGCTGCGGACTGGAAAGTCCGCACACCAAACAATCCCGCGCTCGACGCCACCACGCCATCTGCTAGAACGACGCCATGCCGCCGAAGCCCTCGCTCGCCTCCGCGCTCCTGTTGCTCGCGCTCACCGCGTTGACCGGCTGCGGCCTGCACCGCGAGAGCTTCACGTACAAACTCTGGCATAACGACGAGTTCCGGCACTGGCGCGAGCCGGCCACGAACGCCGCGGTCGCCGTGGATTTCTCGCCCGCGCGCCAGGACTACCTCGTGACTTACAACTCGCTGCGCGACGGGGACAACACGCCGCGCCGCCAGTCGTATTTCCTTGGCGAGTATGAATCGCGCCGCGCCACATGGAACAAGCCGCGCCTGGTGCAGGCGGCAGACTGGCAACTGCTGCCCGTGCCGTTGAACAGCGCGACTCATCCTCCCTGCGCGCACTTTGACAAGCTGCTGACCATTCACGCGCCCGAGGGCGAGATCGGTCCTGACCCGCTGCCCACGTACGTCGAGGCGGAGGGCACCGTCTTGAAGACCGCGCTCACTCCGCTCACCGTCATCGGCGATGTCACCTGCCTGAGCTTGATCGTCGGCTTGTTCGGCCTCTTCGCCTACGCGGGGAGCGGCGCGAGCCTCCACGGTTATTGAGATTTCGGCGCGCGGACTTTCCTGTCCGCAGCGTCGTCGTGGTACGGTGGGAAATTTTTGGAAAACACCCTGACGGTTCTCCGGAATTCGCGCTTGGATTGGTCCGGGGCGTTTGTAGTCTCCGCCCATGCCCACATCAGCCGACGCCCTGCGCCGCTGGCTTGGCCTGTTGTTTCTCGCACTGGCCTTCGGACTTCTCATTTGGGGGCAGACCGTGCTCGGTGACCGCTTGAAGGGCGCGGCGTTTCTCGCTTACTGGGGTGGCTGCTTTCTCTGCACGATGGCAGCCATCATCACCGCGTTGCTGGATGTGCGCGCCACCCGGCGCCAGGCGCGCGAGGAGCAGGATGAACTGCTGCGCGCCACGCTCGATGAGATCGAGAAAAAGTCCGAGGACACGCCGCCCGGCTGAGTGGACCGGTGGCCAAAGCCGGAATCACCTCGGTGGCCCGTTCACGATCCGCCGCACTGCTTCCCGCAAGTTGTCGCAAGTGAAGTCCGGTTCCACCGCGTGCTTCGCATCGCTACCGCCGTGACCAGTGCGGACGAGGATGGATTTCACGCCCGCCTGGCGCGCGGTCTGCACGTCAATCGTCGTGTCCCCAATCATCCAAGACTGCGCGAAATCAATGTTCAGGTCGCGCTGGGCTTGGAGGAGCATTCCCGTGCCGGGCTTGCGGCAGGAGCAATTGATTTTCAAATCCGCGCGCTCGCCGGAAAAACCTTTCTCCGGGTGGTGCGGGCAGAAGTAGATGCGGTCGAGGAAGGCGTGCTCGCGGCCGAGCAGCGTTTCGAGCTTGTTGTGAATGCGCTGCAAGTCCGGCTCGGTGAGGAAACCTTTGGCGATGACCGGTTGGTTCGTGACCAGCACCGCGCGCAGTCCGGCGTGGTTCAACTCATGCACCGCCTCGGCCACGCCG
Organism: Akkermansia sp.; assembly: GCA_043758205.1. Lineage (GTDB taxonomy): Bacteria > Verrucomicrobiota > Verrucomicrobiia > Limisphaerales > SIBH01 > JANNGC01. The sequence goes on along the minus strand of JAYVNY010000069.1, from coordinate 12,166 downwards.
GGGAGCAATTCGAGTTCATCAATGTGGCGCAGTCCATGCGCGCTGACTTCTTTCACCAGCGTGCCGTCGCGGTCGAGGAACACCGCGGGCTGCTTCACCGCCAGCGTGCTGCGCTGGATGATGCCCGCGTCGTACTGCCCGCAGACCCAGTCGTAGCGCGCGGGCGTGCCGATGTCCTTGATGAACTCCGGGCTGTTGTAGCCGAGCAATTTCGCGCCGCGCTGCAACATGGCGGGGAACAAATCCTTGCCGAAGTCCATCGGCTGTTTGTTTTCGCGCCACGGCTGCAAGGCGCGCTTTTCAAAAACGTAAAGCCCCGCGTTGACGAGGTTCTGAAAAAACTTCTCGGTCGAATGCGGACGATTGTGAAACGCCGTCACCCAATTCGCCGCATCCATCTCCACGAGATCCGAATCGAGCGGATGATTATTCGGATGGAGAAACAGCGTGGCGTCCGCACCAGAACTTTCATGCGCCTTCCAGAGGCGTGTGAGATCGAGGTTCACCATCGTGTCCCCGTACATCATGGCGAAACGGTCGGCGAGTTGATCGAAGCCCGCCAGCGTCGCACCCGCGGTGCCCAGCGGCTCCGTCTCCACGATGTATGTCAGCCGCAGGCCAAACCGTGAACCATCGCCGAGATGCTGTTGAATCAAATCCGCGCGGTAATGCACGAACAGCAAGACGTCGGTGAATCCGTGGGCGCGCGCGAGTTCGATTTGATGTTGGAGCAACGGTTTGCCCGCGATGGGAATCATCGGCTTCGGTAAATCGCCGAGGCGATCTTTGAGCCGCGTGCCCTTGCCGCCGGCGAGGATGACGAGCTGCTTCATCGGGGCGGGGAAATTCCAAAATCCAAATCCCCAATCCAAAACGAATCCCAAAGGCCAAATTTCAAACGCGCTGGCGCCTCGTGGAAGCTTTGGGGACACGAGACTGGAAAGTCTCGCAACCTGCCGACGAGGACGTCGGCGTTACGTAGCGCCGGCTTTCCAGCCGGCAGGTTGCGAGACTTTCCAGTCTCGTGTTTTGCTATGCCGGGCCACGGCACTTTCGTGCCGCGTTCACGGGCAATGAAGTTTGGGCTTTGGACTTTGGGCTTTGGATTATTCATCTTCACCCGCGCGCCTCCGCCACAATTTCCTCCACCGCGCGATCCACCGCCGCGCTCGAAGTGAGCCGGGGCGACCAGCCGAGTTTCTTCAGCTTCTCAATCGAGTAATTGAACTTCGGCACGTCGCCAACCCAGCCTTTGTTGCCGCCGGTGTAACGAATCTTCGCGGCGGGCGAATGACGCGCGATGACCGTTTCGGCGATGTAGCGCACCGTGGTCGCCGTGTCCGCCGTGCCGATGTTGAAGTAGTTCAGCTTCCCGTCCGCGCGATCCACGATGAAGAACATCGCTTCGAGCAAATCGGAGACGTGGAAGTAAGGCTTCTCCTGCGTGCCGTCGCCGAGCACTTCGAGTTCCTGCGGGCTCGCCTTCAACTTCTGCACAAAGTCGTGAATGACGCCGTGCGTCGAACGGCTGCCGACCACGTTTGGAAACCGGAATATCCACGCGCGTTGCAAATACGCTTCCGTCGCCGCCGAGATGCTGGCTTCGGAAGAAAGTTTCATCGCGCCGTAATTGGAAATGGGAAAGAGCGGTCCCATGTCCTCCTGCATGTGGCCCGGCAGCACGCCGTAAATCGCCGAGGTGGAGGCGAAGGCAATCTTCGGAATCTTCAACTCACGCATGACCTTGAGCGTGTTGAACGTGGTCATGAAGGTGTCGCGCAAATCCACCTCGGGGTCCACGACGCCGGCGCGGATGTCCGAGTTCGCGGCGAGATGCCACGTCATGTCGAAGGGCTTGTCATGCGACAACTGCCGCACGGCGCGCGTGAAGGACGGAAGATCGTTCACGTCGCACTCCACGAACTTGAATTTCTGATGTTCGAGCGCGCGCGTGAGATTTGTGCGGCGGCCCAGCTTCATGTTGTCCACGCCGAGGACAAAGCAGCCGCGTTCGAGCAATCGGTCAATGAGATGACTGCCAATGAAACCCGCCGCGCCGGTGACCAGACACTTTTGCATTTGTGCGCGGATGAAAACGGGCGGGCGGAAGGTTGTCCATGCGATAGTGGGCGCAACTCAGGGCCGACGCGGCAAAATGAAAATGGCCCATGAAACGAAGGGGGTGGGCTTGGTCGCGCGGCGACCAAACCAGCCCGCGCCAGGCGGGCGGCGAGAAGCTTCGCAGCGCGAGCCGTTCCACCTTCTGCTGCGTCAGTCCTGCGGACCCACCGCCGCAGGCTGGTTCGTACGCGCCCCAATTTTTTACCATTCTGCTCTTCCCACCCGCATTGCTTCCGCGCTGAATCGGGGCCACGCCATGAAACGTCACCTGCACGAACCGCTCACCAAACGGACGGCAGCCATTGTGCTCGCCGCACTGCTCGGGCTGGCATTGCTGGGCTGGGGCGGCTGGCATCTCTGGGTGAAGTTCAGCGGGCGCCCGCTCTCCATCTCGCAGACCAAGCGGGTGATTTGGAAACATCTCGGCCAACAGGCGAGGACGAAAAAATTTCTTCTGCCCGCGGAGGCGGCCGCGGCGACTGTTTTGGGAACAGGAATTCCCGCGCCGATCACCGTCACGACCACGAACCGGCCGGCCCGCGTTCGCGCCGTGGCGCGCAGCAGCCGGGGACCGCTCGATCTGCCGGAGACGACGCTGTCCGAATACTTCCGCACGAACCAGGCGCTCGCCGCGAATTACGACGCGATGTACCGCTTCATCGGCGAGGAGTTGAAAGCGGCGGACGCAGTGCTCGGCAGCACCAATGCCACGCGGGGACTCACTGCGCTGGCGTTGGCGGGCGAGGCGAGCATCTACGCGCGCACCAACGCGCTCGACTTCTGGCTCAGTGCGCGGATTGCCGAGGCCTATTTGTGGCCCTCCCTGGCCACGTCCACGAATCGCCCGGGCGCAACTCAAGAGCCGGTGATGGCGCTGTGCGAACTGGCTTTCCGCGAGGCGAGCGAAACGAACAACATGATTCGCGCCTACCAAACGATCCTGGCCCGCAGCACCCGCACCGCGACCGTGGACAACGCGCGCTTTCGCCTCGCCCTGATTTACATAGACCACGGAAGAAACGCGGAGGCGTTGAAATTGTTGAAGTCACTCCAGTCGCTCAAGTCGGCGAAGATTGATCGCGAGATCGCCACGCTGGAACGGTTGCCAGCGGAGAAGCCGAAGTGACTTGGTGGGGCGAGACTCCGTCGAGCCAACCATTACGAGCGCAGCGAGGCGAACGAAGTGAGCATCCTTCCTGAACTCGGAGAGGCTCGCTCCGCTCGCGCCTCCTTCGTCGGCGAATGGTGCTCGACAGAGTCTCGCTCCACCGCGCCTCACATTTCCGCTACCGTCTCCAGGTTGGCCCCGAATGCCAGCAGCCGCTCGCGCAGCTCATCCGGCGTAAAGGGCTTCTGCAAGAATCCCGCGAGACCTTTGCCCACGAAGCGTGCGCCCGCCTCCTGCTCGCTGTAGCCGCTCATCAAAACCACGCAGGCGTCGGGCCGCAGTGCGCGCAGCTCACGGAAGGTTTCCTCCCCGTCCATGCGTGGCATCGTGAGATCGAGCAGCACGGCGCAAATCGTTTCCGAGCAGGTGCAGTACGCGCTCAGACCCTCGATGCCGTCACTGGCCGTCACGACTTGGAAGCCCATGCTCATTAAAATTTTTCCCGCCACGCGGCGCACGCTCTATTCGTCGTCAATGACCAGCACCGTGCCGGTGCCGCGCCATTTCGGGGTGACGATCTTGTCCTCCTTGGCGTCGCTCGCGGTGGCGGCGGCCACGGGCAGCAGCAGTTTGAACGTGGTGCCGTGGCCCGGTTCACTCCGCACTTTCAACGCGCCTTGATGGCCCCGCACGATGCCCAGCACGGCGGAGAGACCGAGGCCGCGTCCGGTGAATTTCGTGGTGAAAAACGGCTCAAACATTTTCGCCTGCGTCTCCGCGCTCATGCCGCAGCCGCTGTCGGTGACTTCGAGCGACACGTAATTGCCCTCGGGCAGCTCGTCCGCGCCGACTAGGCTGTTCAGATAATTCCGATCCGCGCGCAGCACGGCGGTGTGGATGGTGATGGTGCCGCCCTTGTCGCCCAGCGCGTCGGAGGCGTTGATGACCAGGTTCATGATGATTTGCCGGAGCTGCGTGGCATCGGCCAGCACGCACGGCAGCTCGTCGGCCAGTGCCAGATGCACCACGGCTTTTTTGCTCACGGACAATTGCAGCAGATGCACGGTCTCGCGCACCATTACGCTGAGGTGGACAGGTTCCACGGTGAAGCGGCCCTTGCCGGAGTAGGCCAACATTTGCCGGCACAGGTCGGCGGCGCGCTGGGACGAAAGCTCGATCTGCTCGGCGTAACTTTGCACGGGCGAATCCGGCGGCAGCTCCATGCGCGCCAGGCAGGCGTTGCCGAGAATGCCCGTGAGCAAATTGTTAAAGTCATGCGCGATGCCGCCGGCGAGCACGCCGAGGCTCTCCAGCTTTTGCGCTTCCTGGAATTTTTTCTCAATGGCCTGACGATCCTCCTCCTGGCGATGGCGCTCGGTCACGTCCTGCACGCTGCCGACCATGCGGACGACGCGGCCCGCCTCGTCGCGCACGATCTCAGCGCGCTCGTGGACATGCGCGACCGCGCCGTCCGGGCACAGGACGCGGTGTTCAATTTCATAGCGCGTGCCGCTGGCGAGCGCGGCCTCGGCTGCGGCGCGGACACGCGCGCGATCCCCGGGATGCACGCTTTGAAAAAATGCCTCGTTGGTCGGGAGAAAGGTTTTCGAGTCACGGCCAAAGATGCGGAAGGTTTCCTCGGACCACACCAGTTGATTCGTGCCGGCCTCCATTTCCCAACTGCCCACGCGTCCGAGCCGCTGGGCGTGAACCAGGATGTTTTGCGTGTCGAGCAACTGCTGCTCGGTGCGCCGCCGCTCCACCACCTCGCGTCCAAGTGACGTGTTGGCGTGCTGCAACTCCGCCGTGCGCTGCGCCACCGTCTGCTCAATGACCTCGGTGCGCCGCAACGAAATCCGCACGTAGCCGCCGATGAGCAGCGTGGCGCTGAGGCCACCGGCGAGAATGAAATGCGGCAGCCAGCTCAGTTGCGATTCCCACCACGCCGGCACGGGGCGGAAAAGAAACGTCCACTTGCGCCCGCCCACGCGCAGTTGCGCCTCATGATGGCGCGCGGCGCGGTAGGCGCTTTCCGTCCGCGGCAAATCGCCTGGCTTGCGCAGAATCACGCCGTCGAATAGCACGAACCGGTTCGTCGGATGCATCGTTGGCGCGTCCAGCACCAGCGTATCCACGCCCGTCACCGGCAGGTCGCGCCACGCGGCCTTTAACAGATCGCGCACCCGGAACACTCCGCGCACGCAGCCCACAAAAGCCTCCCGCCGTCCCTCCACCGTCTCGGGGCGCGGGCCGAACCGATACACCGGCAGCGTCAGGATGATGCCCTGCTGGTTGCCGATGTCCTGCACCAACCGGAGGGGCGCGGACGCGGCGGGTTGGCCGGTGTCCCGCGCCAGGACCAGCGACTCCGCCGCGCGTCCTCCGGCGACATCGAAACCGCGGACCACTTCGTTGCCCTGGATCGGTTCAAAAAAGAGCACGGGGAAATATTCCTCTCGTTCTGCGGCCCGGTGGCTTTGTCCGGCCGCGTCACGATCCGTGATGGAGAATGGCTCCGGCGCATTCCGGCTGGCATTGAACTCGAAGACGGCACGGCGCGGGTGCGGCACGCGTGGACACCATTCGAGCACCTGGATTTCCGGCTGCTCGGTCACGATCTCCCGGGCCCAACCGCGAAACTCCGCCCGGCTCACTTGCGGCGAAAGCTGCATCAGCCGTTGCAGGCTGTGCAGGATTTCCAAATGCCGTGCGAGGCTGGCCCGCAAGGCGACGTAATGGGTATCGGCGCGCCGGATGAACTCGGCCTCGGCGCGCAATTCCTCCTGCTGCCGCGCCAGAAAAAACGCCGCGAACGACAGCACGATGCCACCGAGGGTGACAATCCACCACGGAACCGCGCGCCGCGCCGATGATCGCCCCGGGGCGCTCATGAAGTGAAACAGGCCGAAAACATGTCTCCATGCCATCGGCCCGTTCGAGAGGAGGATTAAACCCGAACTCCGAAGTCGGAACGGGTGGAACGGGCTACCAGCCCGTCCCGCCCGGCTACCAGCCGGGCGGAAGAATGGGAGCGTGGATTGGCAATGGGCGCAAGAAAACTTTCCTGCGTCCTCCTCCGTTCCGCGCGGCTGGTAGCCGCGCGCCACAGGCAGGTTGCCTGTGCTACCCCGGCGGCTACGCCGCCCCGACTTCGGAGTTCGGGTTAAGCGCAGCGGGTTCTGCGTTAGGGATCACGAAAGGGGGCGCAAGTTGTGAAAATCGCTTTTGAAAAAACGGGTTGAAGCAGAAGAGCAAAACGGCGGCCGGCCCAGGACAGACATTCGTTCCGGCCGCCGTTTGCTTATCACAAGGCGCGCTCACCACGTCAGTCACGTGATCACCCGCAACTCACGTACGCGCCTGCGAAAATCTGGGGCGGCGATCCGGCTTCGGACCGCCGCCTCCCCAAACAATGAGGCCGTCAAAGACAAGTCTCGCGACCTCAACCTTGCCAGGGCGACGGGAAACCGCCCTGCGATTGTGGAGTTAGCAAAGATGCTGCCAGCGTGAATTTACGGAGCATTCTGCCCGTGCAGGCCACGGCGCGGGGTTAAAGCGTGTGAACCTCACGCAACTTGCGCGAACTTCGCGCGCGCCGGGTTCAAGCGGGGCGAGGAGCGATCAATGGTTCCATCGTTCGGTGACTGCGGCGCAGGGAGGACGCATTTAAGGTGGCCGGAAAATCATCCTCACGCCAAGGCCGTGAAGGCCGCAAAGTGAGGAAGAGAACTTTGGTCTTTCTGCTTCGCGTCCGTGGCGTCCTTGGCGTGAGGCATTCAGGAGGATTGAAGCCGTGCCCACGATTGGATCCGAATCCCACGTTGACACCCCGCAGACCCATTCTTAGATTGGCCTCGTGAATCGGATAAAACCCGTCCGGTTCAAACAACGATGCAAATCACACGCGCAGGAGAGTACGCCGTGCTGGGCCTGATGTGCCTGGCGAGGCGGCCTGCTGCCTCGGTGGTGATGATCGATGAAGTCAGCCGCGAGGAGAAAATCCCGAAGAGTTTCGCGGCGAAGATTTTCCAGTCGCTCGCGAAAGGCGGATTGGTGAAGTCCAATCGCGGCAGCGGCGGCGGTTTCACGCTTTTGAAACCGGCAAAGGAAATCACGGTGTTGCACGTGATCGAAGCCATCGAGGGCAGGATCGCTTTCCAGCGCTGCCTCGATCCCGACGAGCCGAAGTGCGAGCACCACGGGGGCTGCGCGCTCTGCGGTTTGTTTGAGCAGGCGCAGGATCAGGTGAAGGATGTTTTCTCGCGCACGACGTTGGCGGATTTGATGAAAACCCATGTGCCGGTCGGCGATTCGCATCGTCGCAGCGGCGTGCGGGGCGGAAAGAAACTTGGACTTAAAGACTGAAGGAAATTTTATGAGCGAAACTTACACACTCTACAACCAGACGGTCATGGACCACTTCATGAACCCGCGCAACATGGGCGACATCAAGGACGCCGACGGCGTGGGCGAAGTCGGGGCGGCGGCCTGCGGCGACATCATGAAGATCAGCCTCAAGATCAAAGACGGCAAGATCGAGGACGCGCGCTTCAAGACCTTCGGCTGCGGCTCGGCCATCGCCAGTTCCAGCATGGCGACGGAACTGATCAAAGGTCGCAGCATCGATGAAGTGATGAACTTCTCGAACCAGGAAGTCGTGGACGCGCTCGGCGGCCTCCCGCCGGTGAAGATTCACTGCTCCGTGCTCGCGGAAGAAGCGCTCAAAGCCGCGTTGGAGGATTACATGAAGAAACATCCGGAGCTGGCGAAAAAGGGTGAAGCGGTAGCGGCCTAGCCGGCGGATTCAATCACCAGCCCACGCTTCGTCGCCTGAGCGCCGGACGTGGGCTGATTCGTTCGCTGGATTCACGACGGAGCAAGTATCAACCTCAGCTAAATTATGCGCCAAGTTTATCTCGACCATCAGGCGAGCACGCCGGTTCTGCCGGAAGTGTTCGACGCCATGAAGCCGTTCTTCACCGAGGCGTTCGGCAATCCGTCCTCGCTGCACCAGCACGGGCTGCGCGTGCGCGACGCGCTCGCCAAGGCGCGCTCGCAATACGCCGCGCTCATCAATGCCGAGTCGCCGGACGACATCATCTTCACCTCGGACGGCACCGAGGCCTCGAACCTCGCCATCAAGGGCGTGGCTTATGCGAACCAGCGCAAGGGCACGCATCTCGTGGTGAGCGAGACGGAGCATCCGGCGGTGATCAACTCGATTGAGTTTCTGGAGAAGCAGGGCTTCACCTGCACGCGCGTGAAGGTGGACAAGGAAGGCGTCATCAATCCCGAGGACGTGCGCGCGGCCATCACCGACAAGACCACGCTCATCGCGGTGCATCATGTGAACCACGACATTGGAACCATCGCGCCGATTCGCGAGATCGGGAAAATCGCGAACGAGAAGGGCATCGCGTTCTACGTCGATGCCGAGGCGAGCGCGGGGTGGCTGCCGATTGACGTGCAGGCGATGGGCGTGAACCTGTTGTCGTTTTCGCCGCATCGTTTCTACGGGCCGAAGGGCGTGGGCGTGCTCTACCGCAATCGTCGCGCGCGGATGGTTTCGATCATTCACGGCGGCGTGCAGGAAGGCGGACGGCGCGCGGGGACGGAGAATGTTCCCGCCATCGTCGGCGGCGGACTCGCGGCGGAAATCGCGCTCCGCGAAATGCCCGTCCGCATGACGCACACGGCCAAGCTCCAGAAAAAACTTTGGGACGGACTGAAGACCAACGTTCCCTACATCAAGCTCAACGGCCCGGAGCCGGGACCGAAACGCATCTCGACGAACCTGAATCTCTCGACGGAATTCATCGAAGGCGAAGGCCAGTTGCTGCTCTGCGACATGAACGGCATCGCCGTGGCGAGCGGTTCGAGCTGCGTGAGCAAGTCGCTGAAAATTTCCCACGTCCTTGGCGCCATCGGCCTCGACCACGCGCTGGCCCAGGGCAACATCATCATGTCGCTCGGCCAGGACAACACCGAGGAAGACCTGGACTACACCGTTGAGACCTTCGCAAAGATCGCCGCGAAACTCCGCACCATGTCGCCGATGTGGGATGAATTCCAACGCGGCATCATCGACTCGTGCATCACACCCACGGGCCGCGGCAAGTCCTTCAGCGAGCATGCGGCCGCTGTTTCCGGCAAAGCGGCGCATTGATGTCGCCTGACAGCGGAAACTTCTCACAAGCTTATCCATGATTTCAGAACAGCAAATCACTGACGCCCTCAAGGCCGTCAAATATCCCGGCTACTCACGCGACATTGTTTCGTTCGGGATCGTGAAGCACGTCGCGGCGAACAACGGCGCGGTCAGCGTCACGATTCAGCTCACGGCGGCGAACAACGAGGCGGCGGCGAAAATCAAAGCGGACGCCGAAGCCGTGCTGCGCGGGCTGGCCGGGGTGCAGATGGTTTCCGTGCAGGTCAATCAGCCTGCGGCTCCAGTCGGCGGACAACCGGCGGGCGGCACGGCGTTGCCGAACAAACTTCCGAACATCAAACGCATCGTCGCCATCGCCAGCGGCAAGGGCGGCGTGGGCAAGTCCACCTGCTCCGTGAACCTCGCTTGCGCGCTCCAGCAACTCGGCGAACGCGTCGGCCTGCTCGACTGCGACATCTACGGCCCGAGCATTCCGCTGATGATGGGCATCAACAAACGCCCCACGATCAGCGCCGACGAGAAGCTGGTGCCGCCGCAAAATTTCGGCGTGAAGCTCATGAGCATGGGCTTCCTGCTCGACGGCGATCAGCCCGTGATCTGGCGCGGGCCGATGATCATGAAGACCATCCAGCAGTTCATCCACTCGGTGGACTGGGGTGAATTGGACTACCTGCTCGTGGATCTCCCGCCCGGCACGGGCGACGCGCAACTTTCCCTCTGCCAGACCGTGCCGCTCGACGGCGGCGTCATCATCACCACGCCGCAGGAAGCGTCGCTCGGCGTGGTGCGCAAGGGCATCGGCATGTTCAACAAGGTGAACGTGCCCATTCTCGGTCTCGTGGAGAACATGAGTTATTACATCACGCCGACCGGCGACCGCATCGAATTGTTCGGTCACGGCGGCGGCAAGACCGAGGCCGCGCGGCAGAACGCACCATTCCTCGGTGAAGTTCCCATCTTCATCCAGATTCGCGAAGGCGGAGACGCGGGCCAGCCCGTGGTCGTGACCAGTCCCGACTCTGCGCCGGGCCGCGCGTTCATAGACATCGCGATTAAAGTCCGCATGCAGTTGATGAAGTGAATTTGCTCGGAGCCTGTCAGCAGGCTTGGCGTCAGGTCTCTTGGCTGACGGTGAGCCGTGGCTTCCAGCCCGGCGGAATTCGGCCTCACACTGGGAAGCCCATAATTAGTTCGATCCTGCTCCCATTGGGGGGCTACCGATCGCCACGTTTTCGTCCCGTCACTTCGGTGGTTTCCGTGAATCCCCGACCTCGCGCGGCGTAGGCACCGGGCGGGCCGTCGCTTGCGAGCTGCCGCCGCAAGTGTAAGATGCTTGGCAATCAAACATGACTGATTCCGTGACAACGCCCGCGCCCGAAGACCGGCTCATCTACCTGGTGGATGACGAGCCGGATTTGCTCGATCTCGCCGAAGTCTCGCTGCTCGCGGGCGGTTATGAGTTGAAGAAATTTCACAGTCCGGCGGAAGCGTTGGCGTCCTTCGCCCGCGAGCCGCGCAAACCCTCGCTGTTGCTGACCGATTTCGCGATGGGTGCGATGAACGGTCTCGAACTCTCCGAGAAGTGCAAGTCCGCCTGTCCCGGTTTGAAAATCCTCATGGTCAGCGGCACCGCTGGTCCGGAAATACTCGTGGAATTTCCCGGCACGGTGGATCGATTCATGGCCAAGCCGTATCGCCCCTCTGAACTGGCCCGCAATGTTCGGACGCTGCTGGACAGTTGAAGCGGGTTCCTTCCCTCCGTTGACACTTCTTCGCGCCCGCCTTTACGGTGCGCCTCTTGGAACTGCGCGGTAAAAAACTTGGCGTGCTCATCGCCTGCAAACCCGATCAGCCCGGCTTTCGCCACGGCGTGCGGGTTGCCGGGGCGGCCATGAAACAGGGCGTGAACGTCTATCTCTACTGCATTGACGAAGCCGTCATGGGCGTGGCCGATCCTGAATTGCAAATGCTCAAGGCCGACGGCTTGAACCTTTACGCCTGTGCCTACGGCGCGCACAAACGCCATCTCGCACTGACTGATCACGCGACCTTCGCCGGACTGACCGTGGTGAATGACCTCATCGTCGGCACGGATCGGTTCGTGAGTTTCAACTGATGAAATCCTCCGCGCTCATCATCATCACGGGCGATCCGCGCAGCAGCGCCCAGCCCGCTGAAGCCGTGCGCATCGCGGCGGGCGTCGGCACCTGGAAGAGGGCGGACATCAGCGTCTATTTGCGCGGCCCGGCCGTGCTGGCCTTGAGCGAATACGTGGACGAGTTCGTTGATGAGGACAACTACTCGCGCTACTTCCCCATTGTGGCTGAGTTTGGTCGGCCCATCTACGTGCAGCGCGGCGCGGCGTTGCTTGGCGAGATCTGGGAGTCGCCGTTGAAGTTCGAGGAGATTGACGACGCGCAACTCGCGCAACTCGCCGCTGCGTCCACCTACGTCCTCCGTTTCTAAATGCGCGCCATCCTCCACATTCTTACGCAGGCGGAAGATGATCTGACGCGCGCGGTGATCGCCGGGCAACGGATGCTGCCGGAGACGGCGATTGAGAAAGTCGAACTCACCGGCCCTGCACCGGACTACGACGCGCTGGTGGAAAAGATTTTCACCGCCGACTCCGTGCAGGTTTGGTGAGGTGCCGGAGCGCGGACCGCTGAGTTAATCCTGTCCGGCACGGAATGAGGGATGGGCGAGGGATGAGTCGGGCTGGGCGCATGGTCTGCGCTTTGAACTATGGGGGGGTGCCGAGCCTCAGG
>JAYVNY010000068.1:0-5951 GCA_043758205.1 Akkermansia sp. | reverse complement strand
ATTCGTGACCGTGCCGTCCGGATCACTCGCCGTCGCTCCGATGACAAAGCTGGCCGGCGTGCCGAAGAACGTGCCGTCCGTCGGATTCGTGATGGCGATAATTGGCTTGGCATTGGTGTCCGCGGTGCGGATGCCGGTGAGCGCGAAGTCGAAGCTGATGTCCGAACTGGTGACGGCCTGCTGATGGATTTCGGCTGCGAGGAAATTCGCGCCTTCGAGGAGCAGGCCGCTCGTGGCAAAGTTTGTCGTGTCGAGTGTGTTCTCGCCCACCGTCAGCGCCAGGGCGGTGTAGGTGATGGTCCCGGGCATGTTTGGGCTGCGGAAAATTTCCGTGCCGTTCAAATACACCACGCCGCCGTCGTCGCGGATCAAACGCAGCGCGAGGTTCGTGTAGGCCGAAGCATTGGTCACGCTGAAGGCGCGGCGGAAGTAAGTCGTGATGTATTTGTTGAGCGAGTTAGGGCCGAAGCTCACCACGGTGGCTTCATCAAAGTCGCCGTAGCCGAGTTGCGCCGGCCCGCTGGCCCACGAAGCGTCGTTGAACGAGTTCGAGCGCCACGCCGTTCCCTGGTCCGTGCCGTTATCGAGATACTTCCAAACACTGTTGCTCGCGATCAGGGTGTTGGTAATCGCCGTGCTGGCGACGAACACCGTCACGCTCACATTCACCGGGGCCGAGGTGCTGCTCGCGCCGGAGTTGTCCGTGGCCACGGCGGTGAGCGCATAGCTGCCCACGCCCACGCCGTTCCAAGTGTAGCTGTATGGACCCGCATTCGTCTGCCAAAGCAGCGTGCCGTTCTGGTAGAAGTTCACGTTCGTCACCGTGCCGTCGTTGTCCGTCGCGCTGACGGTGATGGGAATGTTCGCCGGCGAGTAGAAGCCCGTGCCGTCCGCCGGGGCGGTGATGCTCACGACCGGAGCCTGATTGACAAGCGGCCCGGCCACGGCGCGCAGTCCCACCAATTCAAAATCAAAGCTGATGTCGCTGCTGGTGTTGGTGACCTGATGCACTTCCACGGCGATGACATTCGTGCCGACGACGAGGATCGAGGGCGAGAAAGTGTTCGTCGCGAGCAGAAACGGCTCGACCGAAAGCAGGGCCGTGGTAGTGAAATTGATGGACCCGCCGGGCAGGTTGGCCCGCAGCACTTCCTGGCCATTGACATAGACCACCGCTCCGTCATCCACCAAGAGACGAGCCTCGACATTGGTGAACTCGGACGGATTCAGCACCGTGAAGGCGCGGCGGTAATACGTGGTGATGTATTTATTGAGAGGGTCAGGGCCAAAACTATTTGTGGTCGCCTCGTCCCCGTCCCCGTAGCCGAGCTGGGCCGGGCCATTCGACCACGAGAGATCGTTGAAGAGCCGCGCCTGCCAGTTCGTGCCCTGGTTCGATCCGTTGTCGAGATACTTCCAGACCGCGCCCGTCGAGATCAACGGACCCACGCTCGTCAGGAACGGGAAGTAACCCATGTCCGCGCGCGTGCCGTCGAGGTCGAGCGGCGAGGCCGGGTCGCCCGCGTTGAACGTCGGCGAGCCGACCTGCGTGCGGAAATTCTTCGCCGCCGCATTCACGAAGAGCGGATCGGAATTGATGTTGCCCGTGCCCGCCCACGCCTCTGCGATATCGCAATAGCGGATGATGAAGTTCGTCGAGTTGTTGATCCCGGAGTCGAAGTCCGAGTGGACCGGATTGCCGCCCCAAAGAATGGAGTTCGTGATGCGGAATTCAACGATCGGCCCCGGCGCGTTCACCTTGTAGGCCGCCAGCACGTTGGTGAGATTGCCCATGAACGTGCTGCTGTTGATGTTGCAACGCACCGATGAAGTCGTCTTGGCCGCGATGGCCACCGTGCAATCGGTGAACAGCGAGTGCCGCACGTCGGTCACGCCGTCGAAAACACTGATGCCTTTGGCGTCCTCCAGCAGGTTGTTCCAGCCGCGAAAAATACAATTTTCAATCGTCATCACCGGGCCGAGCGTGTCTATGCCGTCGTCGTCGCCCAAGGCGAACACGCTGTCCACGATCTTCACCGTCTGCCCGCCCTGCTGGGCATGGACGTAGAGGCCGTCCGAATCATCCGGTCCGCGCGCCTCGATGACGTAGCTGTTCGTGTAGAGCAGCGAGGTGCCATCAATCTCCGGCCCGGTGCGCACGCGCTGGAACAGGCAGTTGTTGAAGGTGAGCGCGGAACTCACGGCGAACATCACCTTGGCCGGCGTGCCGTAACCCGGCGCGGCCGAATCCGTTTCGCACAGGTCGCTGATCGTCGTGCTCTGAAAATCCAAGGTCGTTCCGCTGGTGCGGATGGCCGCCGCCTGGCCGGTGTGTCCTTCGCCGGGCGCCCGGCCGGAACGGTGAATGAAAGTATGGCGGTAGAGCGAGGGTGCGGACGAGTTGTGCGCGATGCGGCCCCACCGATTGTTGAAGAACACATTGGAGCAGGTGATCGTCACCGGATGCTGCTCGGTGCCGAGCGATTGAATGGAGCCGCCCGCGTTGACCGTGATCCCGATGCCGGTCGTCCCGGCGTTGGTGCCGTTGATCAACACCAGGGTGTTGGACTGAATGGTGAGGGTGTAGTTGGTCACGAGGACCGTGCTCGTCACATTCACCAACCCCGACCAAGTCCCGCTCCCACCGCTCAAGGTGCCGCCGACCGTTGTGACCGCTGCGCCAGCCAAACTATCCAGCGGTCGCGTCACTGCCACGCCGCCCGAGGTGGCCGTGAGGTTGAAATTTCCGCCGCCGCTGAAGGTGACCAGAATGCTGCCCATGCCGTTACGGAGCGTGAGCTGATTCGTCGAGAGCGTCACTCCGCCGTCCGCCGAAAGCGTGACCGTGCTGTCCCACGTCTCGCGGTCGCGCGAGCCGTCCGCCGCGAAGGTCTCCACGCGCACCAGCACCGGGAGTCCTGGGAGGTAACCAGACTGCGTGAGCATCCGCACCGAGGCCGGCGCGGCGGAGGAGACGAACGCCGAGGCGAGGAGGACGCCCAGGCACAGAATTTTCAAGCAATGCTTCATAGTTGAGTAAAATCTCCCGAGGAAAAGCGCGCCGAACACAGCGCTTTAGCTACGGGTGGATACCGGCCATGATGACAGTTCCGTGACGCGTGCGCAACTTTTCCGTCTCGCCGGGACACGATGGGGCGCATCTGGATCAGGTTGCGTGATCATTCCGTAGCGGCGTTGGAGCGCGGCCATCTTGGCCGCACGGCGGGTGAGACGCCGGCTTCTGACTCGGCCACCGTGGGCAGATGCGCGGGACACGATTTCAATAGATCGTCAGGGCTTTACTTCCACGCGGTAGAAGCAGGTGCCGCTTCCCACATTGGTCGTGAAGGAGAAGACCGCGCCGTTCGCGCGGAACCAGTCCAGCACCGTGGTCCAAGAAATTAAATCCCCGCTGCGGCCCAAGCGATAGCCGCGCCCCGGCACGGTCGGCCAGTCGAAGCGCACCACGCCAGGGTTCGGCGCAAAGGGCGCGGCGAATTTCAGCAGGGACGCGGCGTTCGTCGGATTCGTCCCGGCGCGAAACTCGCCGAGGTCGTTCAAGCCGTCGCCGTCCGTGTCCAGAGTACCGGGGTGCGAAGGCGCGACGCTGCCGAAATAAATTTGCTCCCACGAGTCGGCGATGCCGTTGCCGTTCGAGTCGGTGATCGTGTAATCGCCTTTGAACACCGTCTTCGCGCCCGCGTTCACGATGTTCGTCTTCGCGATGGGCGTGTTCCAGTGCGGCACCGCGCCGAAGGTCACGATGTATTGGCCCGGCGTGGCGTTGGTCAGCACGAGCGATGTCCCCTGCCCCGACAGATTCGCGGTGCCCGAAATGGTGAACGTCGCCTGCGCCAGCGTGCTCGTGACGACGAGCATGCCGACGGGTCCGTTGGTCACCGTCACGGCGATGTCGTCAATCAACCAGCCCGGTCTCGGCGCTCCGCTGAACGAAAAATATACGTAGTGCCAGACGAGATAAACCAACTGCCCGGAGTACGGGGACAAGTCGTATTCCGCCTCCTCCCAACCGCCGGATGCGATGCCTTGCAGCACATCCAGCGTGATGGGCTGGGCCGAGGCGTTGGTGATGATGGCGATTTCGCCGAGATGGATAAAGTCATCCTCGCCTTCCAAGAACTCGTAGTTCTGCATGAAGCGCAGCGTGGCCTGGTTGCCGCCGGTGAGAAAAATCGGCGGGCTGATGAGGAACGATTCCACGAAGCCACTCGGCACGCCCTGCAAGTTGCTGCCCCACGCGTGCGTCGGCGAGAAGGCCGTCTCCCCGTTGCCCGGCACGCCGTACGTCCAACTCAGTTCCGAATCGTCCGTCGAGTACACCGACCAGTCGCCGGGGCCGCCTTCGAGATGGTCGAACCACGGCGCGGTCAGCGGCGCGAGTGTTTGGAAGGTGTAGAGCGCGCCGCTGTTGTCATCCACGGTCGTGTTGCCCGCGTTGTCGCGGCTCACGACGCGGTAGTAGTAGAGATGATTCGGCAGCAGATTTTGCAGCGTGACTTCATGGCTCGTCCCGAGCACGGAGACGTAGGCGGTGCGGCCGAGGAACGCGGACTCGCCATACTGCACCAGCGCGTCGCACGGCTCGCTCGTGTTCCAAGTGACCAGCGCATCCACATAACTTGGCTCGATGCCGAGCGCGCTGATGACAGGCGGAACGGTTTCCACCATCGCAGTGAACGTGACGTTCACGCGGCGCGAGGCGTCGAAGTAGCTCGCGCTCACGGTGTCGCCGTTCGCGGCGCGAATTTCGTTCGTCGGATTTGCACCGTGCGTGGCGACGATCGGCAGGGACTTGCGGAAAATTCCGAAGCGTCCGAATTCACTCAGTGTGATCGTGCGCGGCGTCGGCTCTGTCGTGCTGGAGACTTGCACCGTCACTTGGCCTGCGCCCGCGAGGTCGGAGTCCGCGACTTCGATCAGCGCCACGCTGGGGAGCGTGTATTCCGTGTTGTCGAACGTGATGGAGCCGATGCCCTGCTCACCGGGTGCGAGGAAGTTGAGAATGCGTTGCAGCAATGACGCGCGATTGTTCGGCGCAGGCGCAGTCGTGGAAACGGCGTCGAGCGGGAACGAGAGAAATACCACGCGGCCCGGGCGATCCAGGCCCGGCTTGGGATACGCCACGCCCACGGCGGCGCCGAAATTATCGAGCAGGATTGGGAAGGCGTTCGTGCTGGGCGTCATCACGTCCGAGACATCGGAAGGCACGCCGAACAGTTCGTAGGTCTCGGTCTGGTAATTCGTGTAGTCGAGCGCGAGCGACAAGCCGCCGCCCGTGATCACGTTGCCCGCAAGGCCGTGCGCCGATGCTGCGCCCGCGTCCGCAGTGAAGGAGGACACTTGCAGCACGTCGGCCTTGAAGCTCGCCGAGAGCCGCGAGAGCTGCTCCATCGAGGACATCAGGAACGAGCCGCCGCCCGCGACGTACTGCTGCACCGCGCCCAGCTCCTGCGGACTGAGCGTGTTGCCAATGAACACGTTGTCCGACACGCGCCAGATCACGGCACGATACGGGCGCAGGGTGTTGAAGGTCGGCGAGGGTTTCGGCGACGCGCCGGTCATGTTCCACACGTCGTAGCTGACGCCGAGCTGGTTCAAGGTGTTGGTGTACACGCTCAATGGAATGGCCGGGCCATAGCCGAAACCGTCGTTCTGATAATTCTCCACCAGCAGCACCGTGGACGCCGTCGCCGCCACGAAGCTGAAGAGCGCGCCGCCGTTGTTGTTCGTGCTCCGGTTGCCCGCCTCGTCCTGCGCGATGACCACGTATTTGTAAGTGCGCCCCGGCAGCAGATCGTGCAGCGGCACGGCGTGTCCGGTGGTCAGAAAATTATTCGTCGCGCCCAGGTTCAACGCGGTGTTCGTGCTGTACCGCACGATGGCGGTCGCCGGCTCATCGGTCTGCCAGAAGACCACGGTTTGCCCGAAGG
>JAYVNY010000067.1:0-18097 GCA_043758205.1 Akkermansia sp. | reverse complement strand
GACACGCCGCTGATCTTCGGAGTAGAAGTGCAGGCGACGATGTTTCTCAACATCCTGCGCGGCGACTGGCTGCGCCGGCTGCCGCTGCGCTCCGAGAGTTGGATCATCATCGTGATGGGCGCGCTGGCCGGATACGGACTGATGCGGCTGCGCCCGGTCTTTGCGATTGGCGTGGCGGTGCTGGCGCTCGCCGCCGTGGTGCTGATCAGTCGCGAGGTGTTTATCCGGCAGTTGCTCTGGTTTCCGTGGCTGATTCTCAGCGTGCAAATCGGCTTCGCGCTGCTCTGCTCCGTAGCCGTCAATTCCGTGCGGCTCTACGTCGAGAACCGCATGTTCGTGCAGTCGCTGGAAATGTATTTGTCGCCCAAGCTGGTGAAGAAATTCGCGGCGGACAAGGACCGCAAGCTGCTCAAGCCCGGCGCGACCAAGCAGAACCTCACCATCCTGTTCAGCGACATCGCGGGCTTCACCACCGTCTCCGAAGGCATGGACTCTGACGAACTGGCCTTGATGATGAACGAGTATTTTCAAGGCGCGGTCGGCGGCTGCATTCACCCGACGGACGGCACGGTGGTGAAATACATTGGCGACGCCATCTTCGCGTTTTGGAACGCGCCCGACCCGCAGAACGATCACGCGGTGCGCGCGTGCGAGGCGGCGCTGCGCTTTCGTGAGCAGGGCAAGATTCCCGTGCGCGGGCGCAACCTAATCACCCGCATCGGCCTGCACACCGGCATCGCCAACGTCGGAAATTTCGGCAGCGACACCCGGGTGGATTACACGGCCCTCGGCGAGAACATCAATCTAGCCGCACGCATGGAAGGGTTGAACAAGTATCTCGGCACCGACGTGCTCATCACCGGCGACGTGAAGAAGGAGATCGGCGACCGCTTCATCACGCGTTACCTCGGACGGTTCATTCTCAAAGGCTTCGAGAAGAGCGTGGACGTTTACGAACTGGTCGCGTTGCAGGGCCAAGGCAACGCCCCGCAGTGGCATGGAGAATTCGAGACGGGGCTGCGCCTCTTTCAGCAACGGGACTTCGGCGCCGCCGCGATGTCGTTTGAGCGCGTGCTGGAATCCGCCCACGCCGAGACCACGACGAAGTTTTATCTCAAGCACCTCAAGGAAGTCGTGGACACGCCGCCGCCGGAGAACTGGTCGGGCGAGGTGGAGTTGAAGGAGAAGTAGAACTGCACCCGGAGCGCGGGTTTTCAACCCGCTGCAACGTGCGACAACCGGGTGCGCGAGTGTCGAGTGAAGGCTTCCGGCTGTTGAACGTTG
Organism: Akkermansia sp.; assembly: GCA_043758205.1. GTDB lineage: Bacteria > Verrucomicrobiota > Verrucomicrobiia > Limisphaerales > SIBH01 > JANNGC01. The sequence goes on along the minus strand of JAYVNY010000067.1, from coordinate 16,813 downwards.
CTGCGGGCTTTCGACCCGCACTCCTGCTGGCGTGCCCGCCACTTCAAATCACACCCTTGGCCTGGCCCGGTCGCAGTAGGCGGATTGATTCCAGAATAGACTTCACCGGCCACGCCCGCGACAGTGGCGGCGTGAACGAATTGACCCGACGCCCGAACGTCTGACGCATCATGCTGCCGCGACTCGCTACTCGAATCTTCCGCACCGTGGACAAACGCTGCCTCTGGAAGGCCGCGTGGAACTTCGGCGTGAAGGGCATGCTCTCGGTCGAGCGCTTCAAGCGGCGCGTGAAGCGCGGCGAATACTTTCCGCCGTTCCTCTACCTCTCGATCATCAATTCCTGCAACCTGCGCTGCCAGGGCTGCTGGGTGGACGTGGAGGCGGACCGCAATGCCATCGATCTCGACACGCTCAACCGCACCATCACCGACGCGAAGGCGCATGGGAACGCGTTCTTCGGCATCCTCGGCGGCGAGCCGTTCATGCACCCGGAGTTGCTCGATCTGCTGGAGGCGCATCCCGACTGCTACTTTCAAGTTTTCACCAACGGACAATTCATCACGGAGAAGATTGCCCAACGTCTCGCCGCCGTCGGCAACACCACGCCGCTCGTCAGCATCGAGGGCCGCGAGATCACCAGCAACGTGCGGCGCGGGAACAAGGAAGTGCTCAATCGCACCTTGCGAGGGCTCGACCAGTGCATCCAGGCCGGCCTGCTCACCGGCGTCGCGACCAGCGTGTGCCAGTCGAACATTGATGAGTTGCTCACCGAGGATTGGCTGAACGAACTGATCGCGCGCGGCGTTCACTACGCGTGGTATCACAGCTACCGCCCGATGGGGCCGAAGCCGAATTTCGATCTCGCGTTGCGGCCCGACCAACTCGTCCGCATCCGCAAGTTCGTCGTCGAGCAGCGCGCGAAAGCACCCATCGCGATCATTGACGCCTACTACGGTCACGACGGAAAGGCGCTCTGCCCGATGGTCACGGGCGTGAGTCATCACGTCAGTCCGAAGGGCGACATCGAGCCGTGCCCAATCATCCAGTTCGCCACCGAGAACATCCGCGACAAACGGGGCGTGTTCGAGACGATGCGCGACTCGGCGTTCTTGAAAGACTTCCGCGACCTCTCCGGTCAGGCCACCCGCGGCTGCGTGGTGCTGGAGCGTCCCGATCTCGTGAAGCAACTCGTGCTCAAGCACGGCGCGCGCGACACCACCGTGCGTGGCACCGCGATGGCTGAACTCGACGCCATGACTCCGCGCTTCAGCCAATGGCTGCCCGGCGAGGAAGTGCCGGAGAAGCACTGGATGTATCGCCTCGCGAAGAAGCATTGGTTCGGCGATTTCGGCGCGTATCGCACGGAACCGGCGGGTGAAGAGAAGGCGAAGAAGTTGCAAAGCAGTGTTGAAAACACAAAGTGCGGATGAAGCCAACCGTCTATATCGAGACCACAATTCCCAGCCTGCTGACGGCGTGGCCGAACCGGGATTTGGAAATCGCCGCGCAACAAGTCGCGACCCGGGAATGGTGGGAAAAGCGGCGCGGGACCTTCGAGCTTTACGTGTCGGCTGATGTCCTCGACGAAGCAGAACGTGGTGATGCCGAGGCCGCGAAGCTTCGACTCGCCGCCCTCGCCGAATGCAAGGTGCTGTCCGCCACCAAGGAAGCGCAACTGCTCACCAAACGCATCCTGGCCACGGGCTTGATTCCGCCGCGCGCCGCGACGGACGCCGCCCACATTGCCTTGGCCGCCGCGCACAGGATTGATTTTCTCCTGACTTGGAATTGCCGTCACATTCACAATGCCGTGATCGAGCGTCGCCTGGCCGGCATCTGTCAGGCGATGGGATTTTCTCTGCCCGTCCTTTGCACCCGCGCGAATTAATGTCAGACTTTCCCAAGCCATGAAGAACGAAAATCCCATCGAGGAAATCTGGCGCATCCGGGAGGAAATCGGCGCCGAACACGGTTTCGACGTGGACCGGCTCTTCGCCGCCATGCGCGAGAAGGAAAAACAATACGGCGCGCGCCTGGTTCGGAGGGTGCCGCAGGCGGAATCGTCTGCCGCCGTCCTGCGCGAGGAACCGCCCAAGGCCGGATGAACAACCATCCCCGGTAGCGGCGTCTCGTCAGAGCGCCGCCCTCTTCTCCCTTGATCAGCGGCGCTCGGCCGAGACGCCGCTACGCGAATGGAAGAAACATTTGCCGCGCGCACTCGGCTTCCGCAACACTTCGCCCGCCTTCAGACTCCGATGAGTATCACTTATCTCGAAGCGATTCGCGAAGCGCAGGCCACGGCTCTGCGCGCCGATCCGCGCGTCTATATTTACGGCCAGGACGTGGGGGCGTTTGGCGGCGCGTTCAAGGCCACGAAGAATCTCGCCGTGGAATTTCCCGGGCGCGTGATTGACTCACCGATTAGCGAGGATGCGATGGTCGGCTCGGCGGTGGGCGCGGCCATTCAGGGAATGCGGCCCATCATCGAGATGCAGTTCGCGGATTTTTCCACGGTGGGCTTCAACCAGATCGTGAACCAGGCGGCGACGCTGTTCTGGCGCACGCAAGTCCCCTGCCCTCTCGTGGTGCGGCTGCCGTTCGGCGGCACCTCGGGCGGCGGGCCGTTCCACAGCCAGACGATGGAGGCGATTTACGCGCACTATCCCGGCCTCGTGGTGATGACGCCCGCGACGGTCGAGGACGCCTACAGCATGTTGCTCGAAGCGGTGGCCATTGATGACCCGGTGATTTTCTGCGAGCACAAATTTCTCTACTACCATCTCAAGGCGGAAAAACTTCCCACCGAGGCGCTGCCCACCGGCAAGGCCCGCATCGCGCGCGCCGGCCGCGACATGACCATCGTGGCCTACAGCGCCATGGTGCATGAGGCGCTGGCGGCGGCGACGGAGTTGCAACTGGACGGCTGGGAGATCGAAGTCGTGGACTTGCGCTCGGTGAAGCCGCTCGACACGGACACGGTGATTGCGTCAGTCGCGCGGACAGGCCGCTTGCTCTGCGTGGGCGAAGCGTGGCCGTGGGGCGGCGTGACGGCGGAAGTCATCGCGCGGGTGGCAACAGAAGCGTTCGACTTGCTCGACGCACCGCCGCAACGCCTGAACGCGAAGGACACGCCGGTGCCGTATCATCCAAATCTCTGGGCCGCACATCGCCCCACGGCGAGGTCCATTGTGGACGCCGCGAGGAATCTTTTGAGGACGTGATGTGAACAAAATCCAAAATCCAAAACTCAAATTCCAAACAAATTCCAAACACCAAATTCCAAGATGGTGCCTGGTTGGTGAACGTGATCGCCGTTTGAAGCTTGGAGCTTGCAGCTTGGAATTTATTTGGGTTTTGGGATTTGGACTTTGGAATTTTTTCTGACCTATGCCCCGAATCCCCATCATCATGCCGCAGCTCGGCGAATCCATCGCCGAGGCCACCGTCATCGGATTTCTCGCGAAAGCGGGCGATGCCGTCGAAGCCGATCAAGACCTCATCGAAGTCGAGACCAACAAGGCGACGATGAACGTCTCCAGCCCCGCGCGGGGCCAGGTGCAGGAATGGAGCGCCAAGCAGGACGAGAGTTACGCCGTCGGCGAAGTGCTGGGCTACCTCGAAGTGACGAAGGAAGACGCCGAGCGCTCCGGGCTGGACTCGCCCGAAACTCAGCCCGCCGGCCACGTTGAAAACAAACCTGCGAACAGCGCCGTCAGTGAGCCGCGTCACGGCGTCGAGCCGACGGTGCGCGGACTGCCCGTACCGGCGCACGCGGCGGGCGCGAGCTACATGTCGCCGCGCATGAAGGCGCGCATGAACGAACTTGGCCTGCACGCCGCCGACATGGCGGGCATTGCGGGTAGCGGCGCGGCGGGCCGCGTGACCATCGAAGATCTCGAGAAATACATCGCGAACATCGACAAGCACAAACTCACCGACGCCTCGACCATGCGCGTGGCCGTGGCCGATGCGATGCGCCGCAGTTGGACGCGCCCGCTCGCGACCGTGGGCCTGCCCGTGCAACTCGACGCCATTCTCGCGCACCGCAAGAAAGCCGATCCCAAGCCCGGCCCCGCGCTCTACGCCCTGCGCGCGTTGGCCCTCGCGCTCGCGGAAAATTCCGCACCCGCCGGACGCCTCGTCGGCAGCAAGATTGTTCACCCGCCCGCCATCGACATCGGTGTAGCGGTCGAGGCGGAAGATGGCGTGCTCGTGCCCGTTCTGCGCGGCGTGGACAAGAAGCCGCTGAAAGATTTGGTCGTGCGCTACAACGAACTCGTGGCCCTCGCGCGCGAGCGCAAGCTGCCCTTCGACGCCACGGGCGGGTCCATCGCCACCATCACGAATTTCGGCACCTTCGGCCTGACGTGGGCCACGCCGATTCCGCTCCCGGAACAAACGCTGGTGCTCGGCATGGGCGCGGGCAAGCGCGTGCCGAACTGGGACGAAGCGAAGCAGCAGTTCGTGCCGATCATGGAATGCACGCTCACCTTGAGCTTCGATCACCGCGTGCTCGACGGCGGCGCAGCGGGAAGACTGTTGCAGCGCATCAGCGCGCTGATGCAGGAGCCGGAGAAATTGTAGCAACGTGCCGCCAGCGTCTCGCTGGCGTTTTTTTGGAAAAAAGAACCAACCAGCGGGACGCTGGCGGCACGCTATTTCGCCATCACCACTTCCGGCAGGCGGGCGGCCACGTTCTTTTGCTCAAACTCTTTGCACCAGCCCTTGATTTCTGTGTCGTTGAAGATTTTGCCGATGACGCGGCGCAACAAGCCCTTGAGGCTGGCGTTCTCCAAATCGCGCAGCGAGCGGATGCCCTCTTCCTTGTAGGTCTCCAGCAGCGTCCGCGCGCGTTCGTCGGCTTTCAGTTCGCTGTAGAGCGCCTCGATTTGTTCGAGCGTCACGCCTTCCGGCAGCTTGCGACGCCACACGGCAGCGAGCGTTTCCTTTTGCGCGTCCCTGGCCTTTTCGTGCGCCACGGCGAGCAGGAGGCTCGGGCGCAATCCGGCGAGATCGTTCGTCTCGCCGCTCGCGCCGAGGTCGCTCAGGTCGTCGCGAATCTGATACGCGATGCCCAGTGCCTCGCTGTAATTCTTCAGCACGTCCTCGACTTCCTCGTGCAAATCATTGCCGGCGTAAATCGCCCCGAGTCGCAGCGCGACCTCGAAGGCTGGGGCAGTTTTCTTGCGGAAAATGTCGAGCACTTGCAGCGACGTGAGCGGCTGCGGCGAACGCGCCCAGCACAATTCCGCGCCCTGCCCGCGGCAGAGTTCGCGCTGACCGCGTGACGCCGCGAGCAACATTTGCACCTTCTGCTCCGCGCTCACTTTGCATTCACCGATGAGCCGGTAGCCTTCGCCGATGAGCAGGTCGCCGACGTTCAGCGCCACGGCCACGCCGTATTCTTCGTGCAACGTTTTCTCGCCGTAGCGTTGCGCGTCGTTGTCCTCGATGTCGTCGTGGATGAGTGAGGCCTTGTGGAAACATTCCACGGCCACGGCGATCTTCTTCAAATCATCCGGCGGTGCGCCCGCCGATTTTTCCTTGAGCGCCTGATACGCCGCCACGACCAGGAAGGGCCGCCAGCGTTTGCCCGCGCGCATCAGCCATTCGCGCGCAATCTTCTCCGACTCGCCTTCCGCCGCACCGCCCATCACCAGATCGAGCGAGGCGGGCGTGAACCAGAAATCCACTTCCTCGCGCAACGCACCGAGGTCGAGCCGCCGCGTGGTGTCGTCGCTGCTCAGATGGATGTAATCCCACACCCAGTCGAGATCGACGGTGGTATCAATGCAATCATCCTGGAGCAACGGCACGGCCACGCCGGGAATTGCCGCCGCTTCCATGTAGGGAAACGCGCGTTCCAAAACCGGCAGGCAGCTTACGCCCACGATGGCTTCGATTTTCCCGGTCTGAATCAGCGACATGACGATGGCCGAGCCTTCCGCCACGAGCACGGCGTAGCCAAGTTTCTCCGCCTCGGCCTGCAAATCTTGAATGGTGCAAAGGCCACACTGTTTGCAGAGCAACCCGAACTCATCGAACGGTGCCGGGCACTTCGCCTCCACGCGCAGACATTTCGGCAGCAGCAGCAACCGCTTCTCGAACGGCACCTGCGCGAGGGTCTCGCGCCACATTTCGTTGCTGAGCAGCACGCCGATGTAATCGCGGTAGATGGCGTCGCAGCCAATCATCTGCACGAGGCGGTCGGCGTGCGTCTTCAATTCAGCCGACGGCATGGGCGGCACGGGATTGTGCTCGGCTACGTAATTGCGGATCAGGTGCAGAATGCGTGCACGCTCGTTGGCGGTCTGCGGGATGTTCTTCTTCGGCGTGCGGAAACGCTGCTGCACCGCGTGCTTCGGAATCGCGAACGAGATTGGTTGCATAATCTGGTTAAATTTCCGTCTTTCCTGACGCTGCCCGCAAGAATTGGATTCGTTTTTCTTGCCAGCAAGTGTTGTCAGCCAAGAGGGAGTGGGACTGGCGGGGTTTGCCCAAGGAGGTCGCCACTTCTTGCGCGGATGGTTCCGATTCCAGGGACGGCGTGTGAGTTTCTACGCACCGTCGGATGGCCCACCACTGCGGATCGAAACGGCACGTAGGGTTTTCGGAAGAAAAGCGGCACCATGTAATTTCATCCGTACAGGGAAAAGGGACCGACTTGTAGATTTAAGCGCCGGCCCCCTTTTCTTTTGGAGCGTCCACCGGGAATTGGCAGACACTTTAGTGGCCGAATTGTGGCCTAAATTTCCCGAAGCGCAACCAATTCCTCCACGGAGCGTTGGAAAAGCACCACCATCAAGCCGGATTGCGACCGTCGTTCCCTACATCTGCTCCAGCACTTCGATGCCGAGCACTTCCAGTCCTTGCTTCAGCACGCGCGCCGTTACCTCACACAAGGTCAGGCGGGCGGCGCGGTCATCACCTTCCGCTTTCAACACCGGACACGCCTCGTAGAAGGTGGCGAAGTAGCCCGCCAGTTCGTAGAGATAATTGCACAGCAGGTTCGGGCGGTAATCATCCGTGACCGCTTCGAGCGTGAGGCCGAAGTTGAGCAGATGTTTCGCGAGCGCGAGCTCCTCGGGAGCCTTCAATTCGAGCTGTGAAGTTGCGAGTTGCGAGTCCAAGCCGGCCTTGCGGAAGATCGAACGGATGCGCGCGTAGGCGTATTGCAGATACGGCGCGGTGTTGCCCTGCATGGAGAGCATCTTGTCCCAACTGAACACGTAATCGCTCTGGCGATTGGGCAGCAGGTCGGCGTACTTCACGCCGCCCAGGCCGACCACGCGGGCGATTTCGCAGCGCGTGGCCTCGGGCAGGCCGGGGATTTTCTCGGTGACGAGTTTCAGCGCGCGCTCCTCGGCTTCGTCGAGCAGTTCACCGAGTTTCACCGTGTCGCCGCTGCGGGTTTTGAACGGTTTGCCGTCATCGCCGAGAATTTTTCCGAAGCCGACGTGGACGAGCTTCACCTGCTTCGTCGCCACCGGCTGCCAGCGGGCGAAGGTCAGGAACAATTTGCGAAAGTGCGGCGACTGGCGGTCATCCACCACATAGACAATCTCGTGTGGTGCCCACGTCTTGAGCCGGTAATCAATCGTCGCGAGGTCGGTGGTCATGTAGTTGAAGCCACCGTCGCTCTTGCGGACCAGCGCGGGGTCGGCCGCCCACTCGCCGTCGCGATTGACGAGAAACGGGTCTTGTTTCGGCGGGAAGGTGCCATCGCTGAACACGCCGACCGCGCCCTCGCTCTCGCGGGCAATGCCACGCGCGAGCAAATCATTCACCACTTCGCCGAGCCACGGATTGTAGAAGCTCTCGCCGAGCGCGTGGTCGAACTTCACGCCCAGCCTTCCGTAGATGGAATCGAACTGCACTTGCGAGACGTGAATCATGTCCTTCCACACGGCCACATTCTCTGCGTCGCCAGCCTGGAGCTTCACGAGTTCCTGCTTCGCCTCTTCCAGCCGCGCGGGCGTCGCGTCGCACTCGGCGTTGATGACTTTGTAGAGCCGCTCCAGTTCCGCAATGGCGTCACGGTCGAGCGCGGTGCGGTCGAGGATTTGTTTCCAGCCCAAGAGCAGCTTGCCGAACTGCGTGCCCCAATCACCAATGTGGTTGTCCGAAATGACCGTGTGGCCGAGCAACCGCAGCACGCGTTGAAGCGCGTCACCAATGCCCGTCGAGCGGATGTGGCCGACGTGCATCGGCTTGGCGACGTTCGGCGAACTGAAATCAATGACGATGGTGCGCGGCTGGGCCGTCTGGCTGAAGAACAGATGTTCTCCGCGCGCCGCCGAGGCTACGGCCTCTGCCACCGCCGAAACTTTCAACCGGAAATTCAGGAAGCCCGCGCCCGCGATTTCCACTTTCTCGCAAGTCTCGCTCACGTCCAGCTTCGCCAATACGTCCGTCGCAAGCTGGCGCGGATTCAACTTCCGCTCCTTGGCCAGCGCCATCAGCGAGTTGCTCTGGTAATCGCCGAACTTCGGATCCGGACAGGGACGGACGAGGACGGAGGAGAGATTCGCATCTGGCAAAATCTGCGCGACGGCTTCGCGCAGCCGGCGTTCGATGCTGAGAGGAATCATTCGAGGGCAAGGTAGATCGAAGTCACCGTGGGCGACTGATGGACACAGAACGTCACGGTGGTTTCCTCCAGCTCGGTCGTGGACGAGACGCTGTCCGTGGCCAGTTCGGTGAAGTCACCGCCGTGCCCGGCTGGCTCGGCGACGAAGCAACGCCGCTGGTCGGCGTCTTTCGCGGGCTGAAAATACAGAAGCATGATTTTCCGGCTCCGGCTGAGTTTAGGTTTTTGCGCCCGACTGGGACTTGATGACCTGGTACATGGCCGGGGCATCAGGAGCCTCTTCGAGCGCTTTGCGAAATTCTTTTTTGTGCAGCAGCTTCGCGATCTCCGCGAGCGTGGACAGGTGTTTCTGAAAATGACCCTGGGGCACGAGGAACAGCATCACCAGGTTCACCGGATTGTTGTCCAACGCGTCAAAATTCACGCCCGCCTTGGAACGACCGAGCGCACCCACGACTTCGCCGATCAAGTCCGTGCTGGCGTGCGGAATGCCGATGCCGAAGCCGATGCCCGTGCTCATGGATGTCTCGCGTTTGCACACGGCCGCCGTGATCGCCTCGCGGTTCTCCGGCTTGATTTTGCCAGCGAGCACGAGTTTTTCGATCAGTTCGTCAATCGCCGCCCAGCGATCTTGCGCCCTGAGTTCAGGGATTATTTGTTCGGGACTGAGTATGTCCGCCAGATTCATAGCGAAAAAGCTGATGAAACCTTCGCTCCAATCTTTCCGGCAAAGCAAGGGGCAAGTTCGCCGCGCGGTTGCCTCTTTGTCCGTACGTAAAAGCGCGGAGAATTTTTGGCGCGCGCGAGCGGCACCGCCGTCTGCAAAAACTCCTCAAGCTCTGTGGACGCATCTGGAAAGCCCCGCGGCCCACGACGCTGAAAGCCTCGTGACCTGCCGACAAGAACGTCAGCGCGACGTAACGCCGGCTTTCCAGCCGGCAGGTCACGAGGCTTTCAGCCTCGTGTTCCTCCCGGCAATCCCAAAGCGTTACCTGCTCGGTGCGCTCAAGCCCTACGCGAAGTGCATACTCGCCTTGGTGCGCGAGGCCCATCAGCATGACGTCACACGAGATGGGGAGACTCTGGGACAACAAACGGCGGCTCCGGTGGCTCGCGCTGCTGCCCGGCGGAGCGGTGGTGATTTTGCTGCTGCTGGTGCTGGCCCCGCCGCGCGCACAACTCCTCGAACAACCGCCGGGGCGGCGACAGCCGCGCCTGCAATTTCTCGGGCCGGTTCGCCCGCTCGTGCGCCAGGCGTAGCTGAAAATCATACCTCGACGTTCCAGTCCGTTCAGCATTGTGCTTCAGGCCGATGTCTTCGTTTGCACGAACCGGTTTCACTCCACCAATTTGTGTCCCGCTTCGCTCGTGCTCTCGAATCGCGGCACTCGCGTGTGGCTGGTGAAAACCAACGAACTGTCGGCACTCGGCCATGAGGTGGAGCAGGCGACGGAGTTCACGGCCTTCGCTCGCACCTCATCGCTCGGTGACGGACTGGCGATGGTCTCTTTTCACGGTGCGCCCGTTGATGGTCAGTTGTTGCAAGCCTCGTTGCGCGCGCGCGGCGCTGATGTGGACATGAGTTTGTTCATCACCAGCCTGGGAAGAAAAATATCGAATGACACCGTCCGCCCGTCCGCCACCAACGCGTTTCTGACCTGGACCAATTTCGCGTTCGGAGTGCAGTTGCTCGTGCCCGCCGGACACGCCGTCATCATGCTGCATGAAGGCGCGACGAACGGCCACACGTCGGGGGCGATCATCAATGTGGATGGTTATCGCCCCGGACAATTGATCCAACCGAGGCAGCTTCTAAGCCCGAAGTCATTCGAGTCCGAGGAAAAGCCACGCTTCATTCTCTGACGACGTGCGGCTCACGGGTTCAGCTTAAAATCGCCGGGCGTGCCCCCGGGGAAAGGATTGAAGCCGGGCAGAAAATTCGGGTTCGTGGCCAGCGCGATAATCAGCCCCGCCGCCACCAGCGCCAGCAAAGCGCCCAGCAACACCAGCGGATGTATGCGCAGGCCGAAGATCGGAGGCCGCGGCGGACGGCGCAGCAGCCGGGCCTGCGGCGGCCCGCCCGGCCCCGGCAGGATCATCCGTTCCTTACAATGAGGACAGACGTGCATGTAGCCTGCCGCCTCATCCGGAAAGCTCAACGAACGTTGGCAAGCGGGACAATTACAATTCATAAGACATGGTGGAAAATAGGTGCCACCGCGCAGGACACCAACAGAAAATCGGGGTTCTCCGGGAAAGAGAGGTAAAAGCGCGGAGAAAAAAGACGCCCGCAGCAGCGCCGGAGCGAGTCCTCTTCGCCTGTTCCGGCTTTAATCCAAGCGACTGAAGGCCAGCCCTCACCGGCTGGCGAGAGTGCCCCGCCACATTTTTACACCGGCGGTCAGGACAGAATCGGCTTCACCACCTGCGCGCTGGCGTCAATGCCGCTCAGCTTCATGTCGGCCCCCTGCCACTTCACGGTGAACTTGGCGTGGTCAATGCCGAGCTGATGAAGAATAGTCGCGTGCAGATCGCGGACGTGGACGGGGTTCTCCACGATATTGTAGCTGAAGTCGTCGGTCGTGCCGTAGATGGTGCCGCCTTTGATGCCACCGCCCGCGAGCCACATGGTGAAGCAGCGCGGGTGATGGTCGCGCCCGTAGTTGTCCTTCGACAAACCGCCTTGGCTGTAAATGGTGCGGCCAAATTCCCCGCCCCACACGATCAGCGTGCTGTCCCACAAGCCACGCTGCTTGAGATCGGTGATCAAGCCGTAGGTCGCCTGGTCAATGTCCTTGCACTGTGAAGGCAGGCGCGCGTTCACGTTCGAGTGATGATCCCAGTTGTTGAGATACATTTGCACGAAGCGCACGCCGCGCTCGACCAGACGGCGAGAGAGCAGCGCATTGAAGGCGAACGTGCCGGGCTTCTTCGCCTCGTCGCCATAAAGTTTGTACGTGGACTCCGGCTCGCCCTTCACGTCCATGAGGTCCGGCACGCTCGACTGCATGCGGAAGGCCATCTCGTACTGCTGGATGCGCGTGTGGGTCTCGGGGTCACCGACCTTTTTGTAATTCAACTCATTGAGCGCGCGCAGTCCGTCGAGCTGCTTGCGGCGCAAGTCGGTCGGCAAGCCTCTCGGATTGTTGATGAAGAGCACGGGATCGCCTGCGCTACGAAAGGACACGCCCGCGTGTTCGCCAGAGAGAAACCCACTCGACCACAACCGCGCGCTGATGGCTTGAATCTGTTCCTTGTTCGTCGGCTCGGCCACGAGCACCACGAACGTCGGCAGATTCTGGTTCAACGATCCCAACCCGTAGCTCACCCACGAGCCGATGCACGGACGGCCGCTGACCATGGAGCCGGTCTGCATGTGGCAGATGGCCGGTTCGTGATTGATGGCCTCGGTGTGCATCGAACGGATGAACGCCATGTCGTCCACGCACTTCGAGGTGTACGGCAGCAACCCTTGATTCATCCACAAACCGCACTGGCCGGCCTGCTTGAATTCGTACTTCGACGGCGCGATGGGGAAACGCTTCTGCCCCGAGGTCATCGTCGTGAGCCGCTGGCCCGCGCGTACGGACTCGGGAAGGTCTTTGTCGTACCACTCCCTCATCTGCGGCTTGTAGTCGTAGAGGTCCATCTGCGACGGACCGCCGACCATGTGCAGGTAGATGATGTTCTTCACCTTCGGGGGGAAGTGCGGCAGCCCCGGCAGCGCGGTGCCGGCGGGCGTGTTCTCGCCCCACAACTTCATGGAACTGCCGAGCAGCGATCCCAGCGCGGCGTAACCGAGGACGTTCTTGCCGCGGGAGAAGAATTGCCGGCGGGTTTCGAGAGTTTGAAATTCTTGGAACAGGCTCATAGGGAAGTAATCAGTGAACAGTGATCAGTAATCAGTGAGATGCGTTGCGGCGGGTTTGGCGTTGTACTCGGGAGCATCTTCGTGGAGGTGGGCTTCGGGCTGACAGAACTGGTCGGACTTATGCATCATCTCGCCCAGCATGCGACCGATTTCGAGGCAAAGTTCTCCGAGGCGCTGCGTCTCTTCCAGCAAAAGATAGCCGCAGTCGAAAGCGCTGGTCAGCCAGTGCTGGGTTTCCATCTGTTCGCCATCCGCATCGGTCAACTTGCTGACGAGATGTTTCTCATAGCGCCGCTTGGCCCACGACTCCGCAATTTGTGCGCCGACCGAGCGCGACGCCCGCCGGAGCTGATCGGTGAGAGAAAACTTCTCCTCCGCTGGAAAATTTTTCGAGACGAGGAACGCCTGCCGCGACAGCAAACGCGCCTTCTTGTACACACCCAAATCTTGAAATCGCCGTGCGGACCCCAGTGACGTGCCCGCCACTGATTCACTGATGACTGTCTTACTGATTACTTCCTCGTTCATTTGTTCAGCGCCTCGTCGAGGTTCATCAACTGGTTCGCCACCATCGTCATGGCGGCGAGTTGCGGCGCGGGGATTTTGTCGGAGGGCTTGGACTCGCCGACGGTGAGGAACTGTTTCGCGGCCTCGACGTCCTGCGTGTAGAACGCCTGCATCTCCTGCAACGTGCGCTTGACGATGCTGAGTTCCTTCGACGTGAGCGGGCGGGACAACACGCGCTCGGCCATCGCCTGCAACGCCTCTTCTTCCTTGCGCGTATTCAACAGCGCGACTTGCGCGAGATGCCGCGCGGCTTCGAGGAACTGCGGATCATTCAACGTGGCCAGGGCTTGCAGCGGCGTGTTCGTCCGCTCGCGACGCACCGAACAGACTTCACGGCTCGGTGCATTGAAGATGTCCATCGTGGCCGGCGGCGCAGCGCGCTTCCAGAAGGTGTACATGCTCCGGCGATAAAGCCCTTCGCCCGTGTCGGCCTTGTATTTCTTGGTGTTGCTCTCCGGCATCGCCACCGCTTCCCACACACCGTCGGGCTGATACGGCTTCACCGGAGCGCCGCCAATTTTCGCCACCAGCAAATCACTCGTGGCCAGCGCGTAGTCGCGGATCATTTCCGCGTCCATGCGGAACCGTGGCCCGCGACTGAGCAGCCGGTTGGCGGGGTCTTTTTCCAATTTTTCGGGAGACGCTTCCGCGCTCTGGCGATACGCGGACGACATGACCATCAATTCAAACATGTGCTTCATGTCCCAGCCGCTCTCACGAAATTCCACGGCCAGCCAGTCGAGCAATTCCTGATTCGACGGCGCATCGCCGGTGATGCCGAAGTCCTCCGAAGTTTTCACCAAACCCGTGCCGAAAATTTCCGACCAGAAACGGTTCACCGTGACGCGGGCGGTGAGCGGGTTGTCGGGCGAACTCACCCACTGCGCGAGGCCGAGCCGGTTCGTCGGCGCGTTGGCGGGGAGCTTGTGCAACACGCCGGGCACGCCCGCCGTCACCTGTTCCTTCTGCTTGTCGTACGCGCCGCGGAAGAGCACGAAGGCCATCGGCATCGAATTGGTTTTCTCGCGCTGGATGTGCGTCACGGGATTGCGCGCCTTGATCGTTTCCTGCTCGCGGTTCAAGGCGGCGAACTGTTTCGTGCGGTCGAGGAAGGCCGCATCGCGCGTGGTCAGCCAGGATTCAAACAGCGCCGCACTCTGCTCCTTCGTCCGCTGTTCTGCGGGAATGCCCAACACGTATTGCAACGGCGCGACGTTCGCCAGCGCCGCCACTTCGTTGCTCGACAATCGCCGCTCGTAAATGCGGACATCCTGCAAACGCCCGTCCTCCAGAATCTGATCCTTGCTCCGCTGCCCGACTCGCAACGGCGTCTCACTGCGAATCGTGGACTTGAGCGCGTCCGTGTCCGCCTTCACCGCCACGGCCACGCCGTCCACGTAGAGCTTCACGCCCTTGGCCTTCGAGCTGCCGTCATAGGTCACGAAGAAATGCTGCCACACGCCGGGCTTCAGCACTTCGTCCTTTGACTCCACCTTGAGCGCGTCGTCGGGCCACTTGCTGACGATGTGGACGGAAAGTTTTTTCCCCGTCTGCGTCAAATCCCAGCCGCGAAAACTGTTCGTCTCATCCATGCGCGCAATGAGCGGGCCGAACGCGCCGGGCGCCGAGATGCGGACCCACGAACCGTAGCTGAACTGGTTCGTGCGCTCGAAATTCGCGACGTCCCCCAGATTGAAGTTGGCGTCCTTCTTCAATTTCGGAGCCGGCCCGTAACGTCCGCCGTCCTTCCAATCCAGCGCGCCGGTCGAGGTGAAATCGCCTTTCGTTTTCCCCGCCACACCGCGCACCACGTTGCTCTGTCCGTCGTTCAACAACAGATGCACGAGCAATTTGTCCGTAGGAATTTCCTTCGCGAACTCTCCGGCCTGCGCGCCCGCTGCCCACGCGGCGAAATCAGAGGCCGCATCCTTGCGCCGCTGCTCCACCGCGCGCTTCGCGGAAACCATTTCGTCCGGCAGCGCCTTCCAGCGTTGCGCATCCTCCGGCGTCTGCGGCACCAGCAGGCTCGGGGTCGAGTCCTTCGAGTTACCGTCCTTCGCGGGCTGCACGGTGTTGCGGAAGTAAGCGGCCATCGAATAGAAATCCTTCTGCAAGATCGGGTCGAACTTGTGGTCATGGCACGCCGCGCAATTCATCGTCAGGCCGAGATACACCCAACTGAACGTGCTCACGCGGTCGTTCGCGTAGTTCGCCAGGTTCTCCTCGTCAATCGTTCCGCCCTCGTTCGTGGTCGTGTTGCACCGCTGAAAGCCGGTCGCGATGAGCGCGTCCACTTCCTCCTCGGACAACAAATCACCGGCCAGTTGCAGCAGGGTGAAACGATCGAACGGCATGTTCTGGCTCAAGGCCTTGATCACCCAGTCGCGGTAGGGCCACATCTAGCGGTAGTTGTCGAAGTGCAGGCCGTGCGTATCCGCGTAACGCGCCGCGTCCAGCCAGTAACGCGCGCGATGCTCGCCGTAGCGCGCCGAGGCCAGCAAACGCTTCACAACCTTCGCGTAGGCGTCGGGCGTTTTGTCATTCAGGAACGCGGTGACTTCCTCCGGCGTCGGCGGCAGCCCCGTGAGGTCGAGCGTCACGCGGCGCAAGAGCGTGCGCGGGTCGGCCTCCTTGTTGGGCTTCAGCCCTTTCTCCGCGAGCTTGGAAAATACGAACGCATCAATCGGATTTCTGATTTCTGATTTCTGATTTTCGGAACGATCGGCCGCTCCGGCTTGAGGAACGCCCAATGCCCCTCCCACGGCGCACCCGCGAGAATCCATTTCCGCAGCGTCTCGATTTGCTCGGGCTTCAGCGTCTTGTGCGAATCCTCCGGCGGCATCCGGTCGTCGAGGTTCGTGGTGGTGATGCGCAGCCAGAGTTCGCTCTGCAACAGATGGCCCGGCACCACCGTCGGCTCGTGCTTCGTCGTCTTCTCAAAAAAGCCTTCCTTGGTGTCGAAGCGCAAACCGGCTTTGCGATGATTGCTGTCCGGCCCGTGGCAGGCGAAGCAGTTGTCCGCGAGGATGGGCCGCACGTCGCGGTTGAACTGAATCTTCTCCGCCGCGCGCGCGCCAGCCGCCGCCAGCAAAAGCGCGACCACGCCAGTCGCCGCCATGCCGCCGAATCTGTGAATGCTCATAGTTGCTGCCATCAGTTGAATGCTGACTAGTTACACCTCGGACCTATTCGCTCCAAGTGCTCATTCAGTGCGAGGCCCGGCGAGAGTTGCCGCCCCCGGCGGAATGTGGACCTTGAGGATTCCCCGCTCACCGCACCGGAGCCGGCTCCGGCTCCGATCGAAACTTCCTCGTCCCGACCAGCCATTCAAAAATCGGCGAAGCCATCAGCGTCGTGACCACGGCCATGATCACCAGCACGGCAAACAGCCCTTCCGAAATGATCCCGCGCTGCAAACCGATGTTGATGATGATCAGTTCCATCAAACCGCGTGCATTCATCAACGTGCCGATGCCCAGCGCCTCGCGGTTCGGCAGGCCCGTGGCGCGCGCGGCCAGCCAGCAGGCCACGCCTTTGCCCACCACCGCCGCCACCAGCACCGCACCGCACATCAGCCAGAGAAAGCCGGTGTTGAGCAGGGAAATCTTCGTGTTCAATCCCGAGTAGGTGAAAAACAGCGGCAACAGCAGCGCCACCGTCAGCGGTTCGATGCGCGCGACCAGATCGCGCGTGATCGTTCCGCGGGGCATGGCCGCTCCCATGATGAACGCGCCGAACACCGCGTGCAGCCCGATGAGGTCCGTGAACCACGCGCCCAACGCCAT
>JAYVNY010000066.1:0-8886 GCA_043758205.1 Akkermansia sp. | reverse complement strand
CACCGCGTAGTGCAGCGTGCGCAACGGACGAAACAGCACGAAGCCCTCGGGATAGCTCGACTGCGCGTCGAGCGCGTAAAACATCGCGGGCGTGTTTTTCAGCGAACGGATGCTGGTCAGTTCCTCGATGAAATACTTGTCGTCCCAGACAAATTGAAACGACACGCACTGCCCCCACACGAGCAGCACCACGGCGGCAAGCAGCGCGCCGGGCCACCAGCGTTTGGCGAGGGAGTTCATCGCTCAGGGCTTGCGGGCGATGACCACGGTCGAGAGACCGGCCATCGGCAGGACGTGATCGAGCACGCGGAAAAGGGGCGTGAGGAAGTTGTACACCTTCAACTGCCACGGCGTGATGGTGCGCTGTTTGCAGAGCGTGTTGCCCACCCACCACGCGAGCACACCGGCTTTGTTGAAGAAGAACTGTTGCTCCACGATGAAGCCCGCGTTCTGCATCTTTCCTTCCAACTCACCTTTCTGATAACGGCGGAAGTGGCCCAGCTCGCGGTCGAAATTGCTGTAGAGCCTCGGATTAAACGGCACGAGGAACACGAGGCGCGCGCCCGTGGGCAAAGTCTGCGAGAGACGTTGCAGCACGAACACGTCGTCCTCGATGTGTTCGAGCACGTTCAGGCAGACCACGGTGTCGGCGTTGAATTCCGTGAGCGCCTGGTAGTCGCCGGAGTCCTGCAAATCGAGCGGCGCGACTTTCACCGTCGGCAGATGGCCCCAGCGCTGGCTGAGTCCGTCGAGGTATTCGGCGCGGTTGTCCGTGAGCAGCACAGTGCCGCTCTGCTTGAGCAGCTTGCTCAAGTTGCCGCGGCCGGAGCCAAGCTCCGCGATGCGCTGGCCGAGAAAAGGTTTGATGCAATCGTACATCCACTGGTTGAAGCGCGGCGCCTGTTCGAGCGAATCGAGCGCGACCTTGCCCGCGTCCGCGTAATTGGAACTGAAACGAAACTTGATGATAAACCACAGCGCCGCCACACCATCGCGCCAGGTGATTTTCTTCCCCTCCTCGTAGGTGCGCCCGTTGTAATTGATCGGCACCTCATACACGCGGAAGCGGTTGCGCGCGACCTTGGCCACGACCTCCGGTTCGATGCCGAATCGGTTCGCCTCGAGCGGCAGCGTGCGCAGCGCCTCGGCGGTAAAGAGTTTGTAGCACGTCTCCATGTCCGTGAGGTTCATGTCGTTGAACATGTTCGCGAGCAGCGTGAGCGCGCGGTTGCCGACGGTGTGCCAAAAATACAAAACCTTGCGCTCGGAGCCGGTGAAGCGCGAGCCGAAGACCACGTCGGCGCGGCCTTCGAGAATCGGCGCGAGCAAACGCTCGTAGTCGTCCGGATCGTATTCGAGATCGGCGTCTTGAAAGATGGCGAGGTCGCCGGTCATTTCCTTAATCGCGCGCCGGATGGCCGCGCCCTTGCCCTGATTTTTTTCCTGATGAAACACGCGCACCTCGGGATGTTTCGCGGCCAGTTGTTGCGCGAGCAGCCAGGTGGCGTCCTTCGAGGCGTCGTCCACCACGATGATTTCGCGGGCCACACCCGCCGGCAGCGGAGCCGCGAGCACGGCGGCGACGCAGGTGTTCAGCGTGGCCTCCTCGTTGTAAGCGGGGATGAGGATGGAAAGTTTCTCGAAGCGCCGCACGCGCGCGGCCGGGCGCTTACCCGGACGCGTGGCGCTGCCCGGGGAGGTGGTCGTGGTGACGGGCTTCGGTTTGATTTCCACCGACTGCGCCGCGTCCATGGTCGTCATAGAGTTCTGGTTCATTAGCATTTCCTCGGTTGATCGCACTGCCCCACTCATCGGCAGGAGGGGGGAAGACGTTTAGCCCTCCGGGGGGCGAGCGCGGGCTTGCCGTGCGCGCTCTCCTCCGCCAAATTTCGCGCCATGCTCGGCTCACGACGTTGTTCCGCTTTTTTCGCCACGCTGTTTTTTTCCTTCGCGATGCTGTCTGTGCACGCGCAGACGCGCGCGAACGGTTACATTGACACCGCGTTCACCGCGACCTGTCTGACGGGCCCGAGTTCCAACGTCACCTCCGCCCTGCTCGTGCTGGGCGATGGGAAAATCATGGCCGGAGGCAACTACCTGTTCACCGGCGCCGGTTGCGGAAACGCCGTGCACCGACTCCGGACGAACGGCGCTCCGGACACCGCCTTCAACGCGTCCCGACCGACAGGCGATTTCGTGAACGCCCTGGCCATGCAGTCGAACGGCAAAGTGCTCATCGGCGGACGGCTGACGGATGGTTCCTCCGCATTTCCCGTGGCGCGGCTGAACAGCGGGGGTGCCAACGACAGTGGTTTTCAGCATTACCTCGCCCAACCGCTCGTGGCCTACGCGTTGGCCGTGCAACCCGACGACAAGGTGATCGTGGGCGGCTCGGCCAATGCCGCCGGCGGCTTCGTCATCCGCCTGAACGCAAACGGCGCGCTCGACGGCAGCTTCACCAACGCCGTGGTCACCGAGGCCAACGCCAGCGCGCTGATCCGTGCCGTGGCGTGGCAAAGTTTTCCGAGCGTCAAGATTTTGGTCGGCGGCTCATTCGCGAGTTATTCGGACACCAGGGTGACTTCCAATCGCAGCGGCCTCGCGCGGTTGAATGACGACGGCACGCTCGACAAAACCTTCCGCGCCCCGCTCACGAATGCCGAGGTGCGCGCGCTGCTCGTGCAGCCGGACGGAAAAATTCTCGTGGCCGGACGGTTTCAGTCGCACGGGGGCGAGGACCGCTGCCTCGCGCGTTTGAACGACGACGGCACGCGCGATTCCACCTTCACACCAGTCGGCACTGGCATCACCGCGCTCTCACTCGCGCTGGAGCCGGACGGAAAAATCCTGGTCGGCCACGATCTCGGCGTCATGCGCGTGACGACCAATGGCGTGGTGGACGCCACGTTCGGCCCGCGCAATGCGGACGGCGCGTTTGGCACTCGCGCGGTTTTCGCCTCGGCCGTGACGAAGTCTTTCGACGGGAACGTCCTCGTCGGCGCGACCAGCGTCATTGTCAACAACACCGAACGGCGCGGCGTGGCGCGGCTCTTCGGCAATTTTCCACCGGCGCCCGTCATCGTCGCGTTCTCGACGAACCGCACGGTGGACGCGGGCACGAACATTACCTTCTCCGTCATGGCCACGGGTGCTCCGCCGATCTCCTTCCAGTGGTTCAAGAACGGCCAGAAAATCAACGGCGAAACCCGCACCAACCTCGCGTTCGTGGACGTGGAATCGACCGACATCGGCAATTACACCGTGGTCGCGAGCAACGAGGGCGGCTCCGTGACCAGCGTGGTCGCGCGGCTCACAGTGAATTTCAACCTCAGCTCCATCACCGTCACGATCGCGCCGGTGCAGGGCGGCGCGGTCTCGCCCAATTTCAAAAACCTGGCGCTGGAGATCGGCCGCGAATACACGCTCACGGCCAGGCCCGCGAAAGGTTTTCTCTTCACCAACTGGTCCGGCTTCGAGACCAGCGCGAATCCGGTTCTCATCTTCACCATGCAGTCGAACGAAGTCTTGCAGGCGAACTTCGTGCCCAGTCCGTTCATCCCCGTGCGCGGCGTTTACACCGGACTTTTCTACGACACGAACGCGCCCGCGCATGAAAACGCCGGCGGCTTTCTCCTCACGCTCGATGACAAAGGCGGCTTCAAAGGCACCGTCACGACGGGCAAGAGCAAGCGCAAGTTCCGGGGTGTCTTCTCGCTGCAACGCGTGGCCACGGTGAACATTCCCGAAACCCCCACGCTGCCGCCGCTCGCGCTCGCGCTGGAACTCGATACGCAGAACGGGACGATGGGCGGCACCGTGACGATGGGTGCAAACGCGCCATCCACGCTGGCCGCGTTTCGCAATGGCTTCTCCGCCAGGTTGAATCCCGCGCCCACCGCAGGCCTCTACAACGCCGCCTTGCCCAGCACGAACGACCCGGCGCTCGCGCCACCCGGCGATGGGATTTTGCCGCTGACTGTGTCCACGGCGGGCCGCGTCTCCGGCAAAGGCGTGCTCGCGGACGGTACCGCGTGGAGCCTGGTGAGCGCGACTTCGGCGGATGCGTGGGTGCCCGTGTATGTGGCGCTCTACTCGGGCGCGGGTTCGATCTTCGGGTGGCTCTCCGTCACGAACACCGGCGCGAACGACGTGGCCGGAACGCTCTGGTGGGAAAAACCCGGCGGCCTCAAAGGCACCATTCATCCGGCGGGGATTACGAACCGCATGGACACCGTGGGCTCACGCTTCGTCGCGGTGGTGAAAGGTACGCCGGTTTTGAATTTGCCCAACGGCGTGGCGATTCTCAGCGGCGGCAATCTCACCGACGCGATCACCAATCTCATCTCGCTCGGCGGCGACAATAAAATCACGGGCGCCAACGGACTGGTGCTCACCTTCTCGACGACGAAGGGCACGATGACGGGCAGCTTCATTGACCCCGCCACGTTGAAGAAGCGCGCCGTGAAAGGTGTGGTGCTGCCGAACCAGAACCAGGCGCGCGGATTTTTCCTGGGCGTGGATGAAGGCGGCGGGGTGTATGTGGGGGGCTAGGGTGATGTCATGTTGCCATCCGACTCCATCATTAAGTCACCATTGAAGCTCCGTTCTGGTCTGCTTGCAGGGTTCGGCGTTGCGTTACCCTATGCCGTTGTTGCCCTTTCCATTTTTTTCTTTCGCGGACGTATCGGCAATATGGAGTTCTACACATCTGGGAAGCTCGAGACCTGGGACACAGTCAGCGGCTGGATCTGTCTTGGAGCTTTCGTGTTAGGTCTCGCGTTGTGCTGGCCGTTCGTACGGCAGTTGTTCGCGGCCTCATCTACAAGATCAATGCTAGTTGCTGGCATTCTCATTTTTTGCGTTTTGCAGTTCCTCGGCGTGTACGGATTTCGTGTGGTGCTATACGTCGGCTCCGGAGGTATTTTATGAGCACAACGACAATGCGTTCCGCGGGTGTGATTAGAAGTGGCGGGCAGGAGGGCGGCCTTCAGGCCGCTTCAACGTCTAGCCGACCGAGGGTTTCAGAACTTCCAGTGCCTTCTCGCCCAGCGATAGTGAAGCGGCGTGAACGCCGCGCTCCGGCATGGTTTGACCGCCACTTCCAATCGCACCCGCGTTCCGCCACCCCCTCGACAAACTTGCCGCCCCGCTCGTAAGGTTTCCGCGATGTCTTTGGTCAATCGTCCGCTGGTCATTGCTGGTCGCGAATTCCAGTCCCGGCTCATGGTCGGGACGGGAAAATTTTCCTCGCCGCAAGCCATGCGTGACGCGCTCGAAGCGAGCGGCGCGGAAATCGTGACCGTGGCTTTGCGCCGCGCGGACCTGAGCGGCCAGCGCGATCCCTTTGCGAACATTCTGGAATTCATTGATGGCGAAAAATATCTCCTGCTGCCCAACACCAGCGGCGCGATGAACGCCGAGGAGGCGGTGCGGCTCGCGCGCCTCGCCGTCGCCGCCGGTCTGCCGAAGTGGGTCAAGCTGGAGATTCATCCTGACCCGCGTTACCTGCTGCCTGATCCCATTGAGACGTTGAAGGCCGCGGAGATTCTGGTGAAGGAAGGTTTCATCGTGCTGCCCTACATCAACGCCGACCCGGTGCTGGCCAAGCGTTTGCAGGACGTGGGCACGGCCACGGTCATGCCGCTCGGTTCGCCCATCGGCTCGAATCGCGGGATTCAAACGCGCGATCAAATTCGCATCATCATCGAGCAAGCGACGGTGCCGGTCGTGGTGGACGCGGGCATCGGCGCGCCCAGCCACGCCGCCGAAGCGATGGAACTCGGTGCAGACGCGGCGCTGGTCAACACCGCCATCGCCATCGCGTCTGACCCGAACCGCATGGCCCTCGCGTTCAAGCTCGCCATCGAAGCCGGGCGCGCGGCGTATGAAATGGGGCTGGGCGAATCGTCGGACACGGCGCACGCCACGAGTCCGTTGACGGCTTTTCTGGAATGAGTTTTTCCAATTCCAAACAAGGACGCGTTTGGCGAAGTAATGAAGACTTTGCCGCAGAGGCGCAGAGGTGCAGAGGCGCAGAGGAAAAAGGAAATTTCATTCTTCTCTGCATCTCTGCGTCTCTGCGCCTCTGCGGTAAAAAAAATCGTCCTCACTCTTTGAACGATCTGCCGATCTGGAGTTTGGAATTTGGAATTTGGAATTTCACCACATGACCACTCTCACTCTCACTCGCGTCCGCCAAATCCTGACTGCCGCCACCAAGGCGCGCATCCTCGTCGTCGGCGACGTAATGCTCGACCAGTTCATCTGGGGCAGCGTCTCGCGCATCTCGCCGGAAGCGCCGGTGCCGGTCGTGGATTTTTCGCACGAGAGTTCGATGCCCGGCGGCGCGGCGAACGTGGCCCGCAATCTCTCCGCGCTGTGCACGAACACGGAACTGTTCAGCGTCGTGGGGCGCGATGCGGCGGGCGGACAACTGCGCGAGCTGTTGAAGGAACAGCGCGTGGGTTGCGGCGGGCTGGTTGAATCCATCGCGCGGCCCACCAGCATCAAGACGCGCATCGTGGCGCATCAGCAGCAGGTGGTGCGCGTGGATCGCGAGTCGAAGCAGGCCATCAGTGCGCCGGAATTGCAGGCGATGCTGCGCGTGTTAAAGAAGAAAATCGCGCGCGCAGACGCGGTGGTGGTCGGCGATTACGGCAAGGGCGTGGTCACGCAGCCGCTGCTCGAAGGCGTGAAGGCGCTGTGCCACGAGCGCGGGGTGTGGTTGAGCATGGACCCGAAGCCGGTGCATCACTTGAATCTTGCCGCGCTCTCGCTCATCACGCCGAACCGCAAGGAGGCGTTTGAACTCGCGGCCATCAAGGACGAGACGCGCCACGTCCATCCGCTCGAAGACAGGAACCTGATGCTCGTGGCCGAGCGCCTGCTAAACGAGTTGCGCCCTGCCCTGCTCCTCATCACGCTCGGCGATCTCGGCATGTTGCTCTGCCAGCGCGGTGCGAAACCATTTCACATCCCCACGGTGGCGCAGGAAGTGTTCGACGTGTCGGGCGCGGGTGACACGGTCATCGCATCGTTCACTTTGGCGATTGCGGCGGGCGCCTCGCCCGTCGAGGCGGCGATCATTTCCAATTACGCCGCCGGTGTCGTCGTGGGCAAAGTCGGCACGGCCACGGTCACGCCGGAGGAATTGCTGGCGAGTTTCGGGAAAGCCGCTTGACAGCCCGACGGGCGCGCAGAGTCTTAGCCCATGAGCGAACTGCTTTCGCGGATTACCATTCGGCCTGACGTTTGCCACGGCAAGCCTGTCATCCGCAATCTGCGCTATCCGGTGGAAGCCATTCTGGAATACCTGGCGGCGGGCGATTCCTTCGAGGACTTGCAGACGGAGTTCCCGGATTTGCAGCGGGAGGATTTGCTCGCCTGCATCCAGTTCGCCGCCGAATGCCTCAAGCACCGGAGCCAGCATCTTGAGTTGGCATGAAGTTCCTGATCGATGCGCACCTGCCGCCGAGTCTTTGCCGTGTCTTCACCGCCGCCGGTCAGGACGCCATTCACACCATCAGTCTCGCGACGGGCAACGAAACGCCAGATGGAAAGCTGACGGAACTGGCCGCGTGCGAACAACGGGTGATCGTCTCCAAGGATTCTGATTTCTATTTCTCGCACCTGTTGCAAGGCCGCCCGGAAAAACTGCTGCTCGTGCAAGTGGGCAACATGCGCCTGCGCGACTTGTTGAAACTGTTTGAAACGCATCTGCCGGAAATCGTCGCGGCCTTGGAGAATAATTCGTTGGTGGAAATAGATCGTGTCCGCCTGACCGTGCATGAGTGACGCTCCAGTGAAAATCACCCCTGAACAACTTAGCGCCATGAAAGGCCGCGAGAAAATCGCCGCCCTCACCGCCTACGATTATCCGATGGCGCGCTTGCTAGATGAATGCGGCGTACCGTTCCTGCTCGTGGGTGATTCGCTCGGCATGGTCGTGCTTGGCTATCCCGACACCACGCAGGTCACGATGGCGGAGATGGAGCATCACGTCCGCGCCGCCGCACGGGCGAAGCCCAACGCGTTGCTCGTCGGTGATTTGCCGTATCGCAGTTACGACACGGCGGAACAGGCGGTGGACAATTCCCGCCGGTTCATCGCAGCGGGCGCGGACGCGGTGAAGGCCGAGGGCGGACGCGCCATCCTGCCGCAAGTGCGCGCCATCATCGCGGCGGGGATTCCGTTCGTCGGACATCTCGGGATGTTGCCCCAGCACATCGTGGAAGAGGGCGGCAAGTATCGCATCAAAGGCCGCGACGACGCAGGCCACGCAAAACTGCTCGATGACGCGGCGGCGCTGGCGGAGGCGGGTGCGTTCGCCGTGGTGCTGGAACTGGTCACGCCGCCGGTGGCGAAGGAAATCACCGAGCGGTTTCCGTTCGCGACGCTGGGCATCGGCTCGGGGCCGGACTGCGACGGGCAGATTCTAGTGACGCACGATTTGTTCGGCACCTTCCCGTGGTTCACGCCGAAGTTTGTGAAGCAGCAGTTGAACACGGCGGAGCAGATGCGCGCGATGGTGCAGGAGTGGCGCGCGGGTTTCTATTGAGGCTCGCGCCATACGGTGACGGAGCGCGGCCTTGAGAGCCTGTGTGAAAAACAAAACTCCCTTTGATTGGTTGGGGAGTGGGGTCCGTCAGTGCCGGAGCATGAACTTCCTATCCGGTTGGGACCGCCAGCAGGTGCATCTTTTGCCCGAGCGGATCGAGGACTACGTGGGCACCGACAACCTCGTGCGCTTCCTCGACGCCTGGGTGGACACCCTCGACCTGCGCGCCCTGGGCTTTGCGTTTCCCAAGGCCGATGCGCGCGGGCGCGGCGCCCCGGCCTATCCGCCCGGCGATCTGCTGCGCCTCTATCTCTACGGCTACTTCCATC
>JAYVNY010000065.1:0-6560 GCA_043758205.1 Akkermansia sp. | reverse complement strand
GGAAGGAAGTGAATCCAGTTGACCGAAATTAAGCTCAAGAAAGGCGAACCAGTTGACAAGGCCCTGCGCCGGTTGAAGAAGAAAATCGACCGCGAAGGCACCTTGAAGGAAGTGCGCAATCATCGCCACTTCGAGAAGCCCAGCGAACGCAAACGCCGCAAGATGAAAGCCGCGCGTTTCTCCGCCATGCTCACCGCGCGTTACGCCGATCTGTAATTCCCGAGAACCATTCTGGCCGGGTGCGGTCTCGTTATCGCACCCGGCCTTTTGCTTATGTATTCACTTTCCAGTTGCTGGAATTCATCACGCCACACCGATGGCCGCGCCATGCTGGAGGAAATCCGCGCGCTCGGTTTCGAGTACGCCGAACTGAGTCACGGCATCCGCATCAGCTTGCTGCCGGGCATCCTCGACGCCGTGGACAGCGGACTCATCAAGATTTCTTCCGTCCACAATTTCTGCCCGCTTCCGATGGGCATTGATCGCGCCGCGCCGAACATCTTCCAATTTTCCTCCGAGGACCGGCGCGAACGTGAGAACGCCTTCAAGCACAGCTTGAAAACTTTTGAGACCGCCGCGCGCATGAAAGCTCCGCTCGTCGTCCTGCACATGGGCAGCGTGGACATGAAGGACTACACGGACAAACTCGTGGACCTCATCCAGGACGGAAAGAAGGACACGCCGAAGTTTCAAAAGCTTTTCGCTGAAGCGCAGCGCAAGCGGCAGGACAAAGGCCCGCGCTACATCGAAGCCGCGCATGACATGCTGCGCCGCCTGATCCCTGAAGCCGAGAAGCACGGCCTGTTGCTCGGCGTGGAGAATCGCGAGGCGCTGGAGGAAATCCCCTTTGATCACGAGCTGGAATACTTCTTCCGCGAGTTCGATTCGCCCACCGTGCGCTACTGGCATGACACCGGCCATGCGCAGATTAAACACAACCTCGGCTTCATAGACCACGCCAGCCAGGTGGACATGATGGAGCCGCGACTCGCGGGCTTTCACATTCACGATGTTGAATATCCGGGGCGCGATCACCAGCAGCCCGGCACCGGGTGCGTTGATTTCGCGGCCTTGAAAAAATACGTGCGTCCCGAGCACCTCAAGGTGTTCGAGTTCAGCGGCAGTCTGAATACAGAACAGGTGCGGGCCGGTGTCTCCCATGTGAAGGGCTTGTGGGGCAACGAGTGAACACGGTTAAAAAAATCTGGAGCGCAGCCTGGCGCGTCGCGGTGGGCGCGCTGCTGCTGCTCTGGATTTTCCATTCCATCTTCGTCAACGAGGCGCGCGAACAATCCAAATGCAAAGACCCGGCGGCGTGCGTGCCGCTCGTGGATCACGGCCAAACGGTCAGCTACGAAACTTGGCAGCAACTCCCGCGCGCCGATCAATGGCGGCTCGGCTGGACCTATGGTCCTCCTGCCCTTTGGAAAACCCTGCGCAGCGTCCAGCCCGGCGCGCTCGCGCTTTCCTTCATGCTGATGGGCGGCACGTTGCTCATCGGCGTCGTGCGCTGGCGCATGGTCTTGCGCGTGCAGGGACTCGCCCTGCCCTTCCCTCGCGCCGCCGAGATTTCTCTCGTTGCGCATTTCTTCAACTCCTTCCTCCTCGGCACCGTGGGCGGCGACGTGATGAAGGCCTATTGCGCCGCGCGCGAAACCCACCACAAAAAAACCGAGGCCGTCGTGACCGTGTTCGTGGACCGCGTCATCGGGCTGTGGGCGATGCTCGTCTTCGCCACGGTCATGCTCATCCCGAACCTCTGGCTCTTCGAGCGCCTTGGTCTGCGTCACGCCTTCTTGCGAATTTTCTCCGAGCCGTCTGCGGGCTTGGCCGATCTGTTCCGCATCACGTCCAAAGAACCCATCGTCTCCGCCACGGTCATGCTGCTGGGCATGACATTTCTCGCCACCGTGTTTGTCTTCCTGGCGTTTCGTGGTGGCGTGTCGCGCGGCTGGTCGGGCGCGCGGGACTTTCTGCGGAAGCTGCCGAAAGGCGATGCGCTCGAACGCTCGCTGGAATCCTGTCGCAAGTTCGGCCAAGAACGCGGCTTCTTCACGCGCGCCCTCGCCCTCTCGATGGCGCTGAACTTTCTCTGCGTCCTCCAATTCTGGGTGTTGTCGCGCGGACTCGACATGGACGTGCCGCTGCTCGCGCTCTGCCTGGTCGTGCCGACCGTGATCTGCCTCGCCGCCGTGCCCATCGCGCCCGCCGGACTGGGCGTGCGCGAATACCTCTTCGTGCAACTGCTCACCGCCGCCGTGGCCGGAGCCGACCCAACCGCGTGCCTTTCCCTCTCGCTCCTCGCCTTCGCCGGCAGCCTGTTCTGGAGCCTGATCGGCGGCGTGGTCTATGCGCTGTTCAAGCACTCGCACCATCTGAGCGAGGCGGAGTTGAAACGGGACGTGGCCGAATAGGAGCGGCGGACAGCCCTGTCCGCCACCCTCCACTCTCCAATTCGTTGGCCCTAATTCATTTGCCTTGCCGCCGCTTTCCGCAGACTGGCAAGCGAATGGGGGCAAGCGAATGGGGCAAACGAATTGGGACCGGATTGTGTTTTCACTTACTGGTTTCCGCCCGACTCCTTACCTTTCGCGCATGGCAAAGGCACCCGAACTCAAACTCAAGGAAGGCGACACGGCTCCCGCCTTCGACGTGGACACCAGCGGCGGCGGACGCCTCTCGCTCGCGGATTTCAAAGGCCGGAACGTCATCCTCTACTTCTATCCGAAGGACGACACGCCGGGCTGCACCAAGGAAGCCTGCGCCTTCCGCGACGGCTTCGCCGACTTCAAGATGCACGGCGCGGTCATCCTCGGCGTCAGCACCGACCCGGTGAAATCCCACGACAAGTTCGTGAAGAAGTTTGATCTGCCCTTCACCCTCCTCGCCGACACCGACAAGAAAATCGTGGAAGCCTACGGCGTGTGGGGTGAGAAAGTTTTCATGGGCCGCAAATATCTCGGCACGCACCGGGTCACGTTCCTGATTGGTCCCGACGGCAAAATCAAAAAAATCTGGCCCATCGTAAAGCCGGAAGAACACGCGGCGGAAGTGCTGGCCGCGCTGTAGCGCCCGCCGGAATTTTCCAACGCCAGCTTTCGAGTCCTCCCCCGCGCAATTCAGAGCTTGGTGTAGGGGGGCAACTTGCTGTTTCTTCAACGCGTTCGGAATTTTCTATGTGCGGCATCATCGGATACGTCGGAAAAAAATCAGCGGGACCAATCCTTCTCGAAGGATTGCGCCGCCTGGAATATCGCGGCTACGACAGCGCGGGCGTGGCGGTGTTGGACGGCCCGAAGCTCGAGTTGCGGAAGAAGACGGGCCGCATTGATCAAGGACTCGGGCCCGTGGTGAAGGCCCGGCCCGCGCCCGGCACCACCGGCATCGGCCACACCCGCTGGGCCACGCACGGCCCGCCCACGGACGAAAATTCTCACCCGCACCTCGACGCCAGCGGGCGCATCGCGGTCGTTCACAATGGCGTGATCGAAAACTACGAACGACTGAAGAAACGGCTCGTCGCAGCGGGACATCAATTTCAGTCCGACACCGATACGGAAGTTCTGGCGCATCTGCTCGGCGAGCATTACGCCCGACTCGCCGGGGCGCGGACGTCCCGCCCGCTTCATGATCAGCAGGACGCAGATGAAGAGTTGGGCGCGCCCGCGGGCGGGACGCCCGCGCTCCTCGCGCAAGCCGTCTCCGGCGCGCTTGCGGAGGTCACCGGCGCGTACGGTCTTGGCGTCGTCTGCTCTGATTTTCCCGGCGTCATCATCGGCGCACGGCGCGGCTCGCCGCTCATCATTGGCATCAGCGACGACGGACATTTTCTTGCCAGCGACGTCACGGCCGTGGCCGCGCACACGCGCCAGGTGGTTTATCTCGAAGACAACGACATTGTGACCATCACGGCGGACTCGTTCGGCGTGACGAATTTCGGCACGGCCAGCGACGTGAAGGTGAGCCAGATCGAGTTCGACGCCACCGCCGTCGAGCAGGGCGAGTACGCGCACTACATGCTCAAAGAAATTTTCGAGCAGCCGCGCACCATCGAGAACGCGCTGCGCGGACGCCTGGACCGCGATGCGAGCACGGCGAAATTCGGCGGGCTGAACATGTCGCTCGCGGAACTGCGCGCCGTGAACCGCATCGTCATCACGGCCTGCGGCACGAGCTGGCACGCGGGACTCGTGGGCGAATATCTGTTCGAGGGACTGGCGCACATCCCCACCGAGGTCGAATACGCCAGCGAGTTTCGCTACCGCAATCCGCCGCTCAACTCGGACACGCTCGTCCTGGCCATCACGCAGTCCGGTGAGACCGCCGACACGCTGGCCAGCTTGCGCGAGACGCGGCGGCGCGGGCACAAAGTGCTGGCGCTCTGCAACGTCGTCGGCAGCACCATCGCGCGCGAGGCGGACGGCGGGATTTACCTGCACGCCGGGCCGGAAATTGGCGTGGCTTCCACGAAAGCGTTCACCTCCCAAGTCACGGTGCTGGCGTTGCTCGCGCTGATGATGGGCCGCATCCGCCAGTTGTCCTTGAACCAGGGCCGGGAGATGATTGATGCCCTCGAAGCGCTGCCCAAGCAGATTGAATCCGTCCTCGCGCAGAGTGCGGCCATCCAGAAACTCGCGATGAAATACGCCGGCGCGGAGGACTTCTTCTTCCTCGGCCGCCTGTGCAATTTCCCCGTGGCGCTCGAAGGCGCACTCAAGCTCAAAGAAATTTCTTACATCCACGCCGAGGGCTATCCGGCGGCGGAAATGAAGCACGGACCCATCGCGATGATTGACGAACGCACGCCCACCGTCGTCGTCATACCGCACGACGCGATGTACGAGAAGACGTTGAGCAACCTCGAAGTCGTGCGTGCGCGCCAGGGACCGATCATCGCCGTGACCACCGAGGACAACGCCGCGCTGGCGCAGCAAGTGGACGACGTGATCCTCGTGCCGAAGACGTTGGAGTGTCTGTTCCCGCTGATCGCCGTGGTGCCGTTGCAACTGCTCGCCTACCACATCGCCGTGGCGCGCGGCTGCGACGTGGACAAGCCGCGCAACCTCGCCAAGAGCGTGACGGTGGAATGAGCGTCTGGCAGAGCGCAGACCGCCGAATCCCTCAATCCATTTTACGCCCGCGCTTTCATGTGGAATTGTGCGTCCGCTGCGTGCCGTGCGTCGCGCAGTTTTTAACCGATGAAATTCATCATCCCGTTGTGCTGCCTGCTGTATCTGAGCCGCGCCCATGCGGCGGTCCTGCTTAGAGAAACTTTTTCGTATCCGAACGGCCCGCTTACGACGGTGAGCGGCGGCGCGTGGGTGCAGCACAGCGGCAGCACGCCCGAGCAGGTTAATGTCACCGGCGGCGCGGCGCAGCTCACGTCGGGCGAAACCGAGGACGTGAACCGTGCGCTCGCCGGCCAGCCGTATCCTACGAACGGTGCGACCAAAGTTTTTTACGCACGCTTCACCGCGCGCTTCACGGCCTTGCCCACCGCCGGCGGCGCGTGGTTCGCCAGCTTCAAAGACGGTTCATCAAGTGGTTTTCGCGCGCGGATCTTTGCGTTGACCTCAGGAGCGGCGGCGGGGCAATTCCGTCTCGGCCTTTCCACTTCCAACAACTCGATCGCGGCCGTGACGAACAGCAACGATCTCGCGCTGAACACGTCCTTCACCGTCGTACTCCGGCTCGTGAACACCAACTCCGTCGCCACGCTCTGGCTTAATCCCGCGAGCGAAAGTGATCCGTCCATCACCACGGCGGAACCGGAAACCCCTTTCACCGTGGCGGCGTTTGCCTTCCGGCAGAACACCGGCATCGGGACGCTCACGATTGATGACCTGGTAATCGCGCCGACCTTCGCCGAGGCCACCGCCGCGTCGTCGCTCGCCGTGCCGTTCATTGAACTCGCGCCGCAAAACGAACTCGTGGCGCGCGGCTCGAACGTCACATTCACCACCATCGCCAGCGGCGCGGCTCCACTGCGCTATCAATGGTCGTTCAACAACCAACCCGTGGCCGGTGCGACCAATGCCAGCCTGGTGCTCACGAACCTCGCGCTCGCGCAACAAGGTTACTATCGCGTCGCGGTGACGAACGCCTCCGGGTCCGTGACCAGCGCGCCCGCCCTGCTCGACGTCAGCTTCACGATGACGGAGGCGACGAACGCCTCGCTGACCCTGCTCACTTACAACGCGCACGGCAATTTCATCGCCGACTGGAGCACGAACTCGCTCCAGGTGCAGGCCATCGGACGGCAGGTGCAGTTCCTCGATCCCGACCTCATCACGTTTCAGGAAATTCCGAACACGAACAACGGCATGGCGCAGATGACGAACTTCGTGCTCCAGTTCCGGCCCGGCTTTTTTATCGCGACCAATTCCGGCACGGACGGTTTCATCCGCAGTGTCATTCTGAGCCGTTTTCCCATCGCCAGTTCCACGAAGCGGCTGGACGGCGTGTCGCTCAACAGCTTTGGCTACAGCGGCTTCTTCACGCGCGATTTGTTCGAGGCGGAAATCATCGTGCCGGGCTGGCCGCAACGGCTGCATGTCTTC
>JAYVNY010000064.1:0-19707 GCA_043758205.1 Akkermansia sp. | reverse complement strand
CAGTTGGGAAGATGGAGTCAAGCGGCTTGAGTCTTGAGAAAGTGGAATCTTCAACACTCCATTTGAATTTGCACCGCAAGTTTTTCGCCGCCATCGCCGCGCAGACCAAGCGCATCGAATATCGTGACCGCACGGCCTATTGGAAAACCCGGCTGGAAGGCCGCCGTTACGGCGTGATTTGCTTTCGCAATGGCTACGCAAGCAACGTGCCAGAAATGATGGTGGAATGGCTCGGCGTGCGGCGCTACGGGACGGCCCGGAGCGGTTATTACGCGATCCGGCTGGGGCGGATTTTGAAAGTCTCACGCTGGCGCGGCTGAAATGCTCTGAGCTATGGGCCTGACCGTTCACTACCAATTGTCCGCGCTGAAACTCGACACGGCAGCGGCGCGGCGTGTCGTGAAGCAAGGCCACGCGCTCGCGTTGCGCCGCCAACGTGCCGGCGAATTCCGCCGCGTGAACGCCGTGCGCGAGGACGTGACAGGGCATCCGCTGGCGCGGCAATGGGTGATGTATGCCGTTCCCGGCCAAGAGAACACCTTCAGCGGAATTGAAGTGAAGCCAACGGAAGGATTTCTTTTCACGGTGAACGTGGGTGAAGACTGCGAACCGCTCACGCTCGGCTTGTGCCGTTATCCCGAAACCGTCCGGCATCAAGGCTCGGACGTGCCGACGAAGCTGGGCGGCGGCTGGCGCTTCGCCGGTTTCAGCAAGACTCAATACGCCAGCTTGCACGGCTGGGAACATTTTCTGCGCTGTCATCGCGCCGTGGTGGAAACGCTGGCGGAGTGGCGCACCCTGGGCGTGCGGGTCAAAATCACCGACGAAGGCGATTACTGGCCGCGCCGTTCCGTGGCGACTCTGCGGCGCAACGTGGACAACATGAATGGGCTGGTAGCCGCGATGGCTGGCGCAATCAAAGACGGTGACGACGGCGAGGGCGCGCGTGTCGAGTCGCCCATCTTCGCGCACAAGGATTTCGAGCGATTGGAAGCGGCAGGCGAAGCGCGAGTGGGCGCGATGATTCGCGAGGCGCGCGGGGAGATTGCGCGGCAGGTGCGGAAACTCAAAAAGTAACGCCATGCAACCAAACGAACTCAGCGAGAAGGCCCGCGCCATTCTTGAGGCGATTGCCGAAGGGCATTCGTACGAGCAAATGTTGAACGGGCGGATCGCGAACAACTACAACGACATTTTCCGCGCTGCCGCCGAAGCGTTGGACCTTTTGGAGAATGTCAGGACGGGCAAGACGTACGAGCAGCGCATGGGCGAGATTCGCGCCGCGAATCCGCGAGCGTACGAGAAATGGAGCACGGAAGAAGACGCGCGATTGACGCAACTGTTCCGCGCGAGAAGCGCC
Organism: Akkermansia sp.; assembly: GCA_043758205.1. Classification (GTDB taxonomy): domain Bacteria; phylum Verrucomicrobiota; class Verrucomicrobiia; order Limisphaerales; family SIBH01; genus JANNGC01. Next base: position 18,347 of record JAYVNY010000064.1, on the reverse strand, counting down.
GTTCCTCAAATCGCGGCTACGCTCCAAAGACAACCCAGCGCGATCCGAAGCCGCTTGGCAAAGTTGAACCTGACTCAACAGGGCGGGCAGTGAGAGCGTGCTTGCCTTATGCAAATCGTGTGGGACAATCCCACCATGAAACTTGTAGCTGATGCCAAGGGGCGGTTGACCTCCGCAGTTTTATTCCGTCCCCACTCCGCTTTTGACGCCCGCCCCATGCCGGACGGCAGTATTCGCCTGATGCAAATGGTGGAAAAGGAGTTGCCGAAAGCTCGCATCGTGAAGCGGGGCGGGCGGAAGTATCTGACGAATGAGCGCACCGTGACGCTGGCAGATACGCAACGAGTCATGGAGGAGTTTCCTTGAAGCATTTGATGGATGTTTCCGCGCTAGTCGCCTTGCTTTGGGAAAATCACGAACATCATTCAACGGTCAAATCTTGGTGCGCTGGTAAATCGCTCGTCCTTTGTCCGATCACCGAACTTGGATTTGTGCGTGTGTCGTCATCGCCCGCCCACAATGCCACAGTGGAAGAAGCACGGGAGATTTTGGCGGATTTCATCAAAGCCCAAGCGCCGGAATTTATCGCAGCAGATTTGCGAGTTCTGGACGCCAGCGCCGCCCCAAGCTCCGGGAAAAGCACGGACTGGTATCTCGCCGATCTCGCCGTCACGCACAAAATGAAATGGGCGACGCTGGACACGAAGGCGAAACACTCCGCTGCCGTGGTCATTGAATAGCAGCCACGGGCCATTTCGCTTGTCTATCTACTCCGCCCCTTGGGAAACGAGTAGATAGACAAACGATTTGTCCATTCCGCGTCTATGGACTGTTCACAGACGCGGTTCAGACGCTCGCTCCGTTCCACGCCAGAAAGTCACCTGACTCCCGGAGCAGATGGCCGAAGCGTCCGGCGGTTTTCAGCGCGTTGTAAGCCGCCGCGCGGCAAGCGCCGGTGAGTTCTTCAAGCTGCTTGGCGGCGTGCGAGAGTTTGAGCGTGCGCTTGCCGCCATCGAACACCGCACGCAAATCGTCCTCCGTGATGGCGCGGCGTTTCGATTCGGTTTTGCCGTCGAACTCGTTCCAATCAATCTCGGCAGGAACGAACAAGCCGTTTCTTCGTTGCCAGCAGGAACGCCCGCCTAGTTCGCCGTCGTTGTTTTTGCAGCAAGTGAAAACCACGCGGTCGTCTTCGGTATCGTCAGAGCCGGGTTGCAGAACGAACACGGAACGAGGGACGGAACTGAGGATGTACGAACCGGCGAGCGTGTGCATCAAACCCCGTCCGCTGCTCTTTTCGTCGCTCTTGGGCTTGCGCGTGTGGGCCACAATGACGATGGCCGGGGCGGTGTCGCTGGCTGGAATGACGGAACGAATGGCATCGAACGCGGCGCGGTAATCCCCCGCCTTGTCGTCGTGAGCGGCGGCATTCCACGGATCGAACACGACAACATCGGGTTCAAAGCTGGCGATGGCCTGCCGCAAGGCTTCGGCAAAGGCCGGTTCGTGGAAGGCGAAACCCTTCGCGGGCGGTGGGCAGATGCGGAGGAATTCATCCAAGGCCGCGCAGTCGAGTTCCGCGAATTCCTGTTTCAGCCGGTAGCGGCCATTTTCGTTTTGCACAATCAGGGTTTTGAATGCCCGGTGAACCGGCAAACCAAACCACGGTTGCCCGGTGGCCCCGGCGACGGCGAGCGCCACGCTGGCGCGGCTCTTGCCGACGCCAGGAGCGCCGCCAATGACGGAAATGGAACCGCGCACGAGATGGAAATTGCCCACGAGCATCGCCCCGGCAGGCGGGACGTAGCTTTTCGCTTCGGAAGGCGAAAGAAAGACGATGGGCGGAACGGAAGGAACGCTCACGGCTTTTTCGAGCGGGGTTAAATCAATCAATTGGTTGTTCAAGCAATGGGCCTTTCGGTGGCGTGGGGATTCAAATAGAGCAGGCGCTGTTGGCCGTCCCCGGTTGCGCCAATGGTTCGTTGCGCTCCGGGAAGGCGGCTCAGGCGGCTGGGATTTCGATTGGCGGTGTCGAAGCCGAACGGGGATAGGAACGAAAATAGGGTTCCAACCTTTTCCCGGTATTCCCCGGCATTGGTTGCGCCAATCCGAACCCAGGCGTGAATTGATTTCCCGCCGCTTTTCAAAATGGCACAAATCGGAATCGGGAATTTGGCAAACAGGGATATTTGGGTTTCCACCGGAATTAAATCGGATTCGAGCAAGGCAAACCGGCATTCGGAAATATCCCTGTCGGAAATGCCGGTTCCATTCACCGGGTTAATTCGGAACCACGCCCCGGCGGGGCTTTCGGGAATTGAATTGGTTCGGAAGGAATCAATCCATTCGTTCCGGGAACGGGTTGTTCCAAAACCCAGCGGCGAGGTTTTTCGGGTTGCGTGTTGGGTTGTTTCCTCACGAAACCGGGTTACGAGGTTCAGTTTTTCCGATTCGGAATAAAGAGATGCGAAGGCCAATTTGGCATCTTTTCGGAAATCATCCGGCAATTTAACCGGGGATGCGTCGAATAAATCGGGTTCGCCGCAGGAAAAACCGGCAAGGAATCGTTCAATCGTTGGTTGGCAATTGCCGGTTGGGTTTTGCGGGTTTTGCGGAAAAACCTTGGTTGGCGGAATTAACCTGCCGAACCGTTCCGGGATAGCTCGTTCCGCCCACGCAATCGCGGCAGAGATTTCCGCATCCGGCAAGGTTGCCGAATCGTAGATGGCGCGGAGCCGGTGAAAGGTTTCGGCGGCGCTGCATCCATCCTCGCGCAACCGGCACGCCAGCCGGACAACTTGCGCGTGGCGTTGCCCCACCGGGGCGGGATTTTGCAGTTCCCGCAGCGCGGCCTTGCTCAAGACCGCGTTCACAATTCAATCGTTTGCGAAGTGTCGCGGAGGAACCGCTCCAATTCGGTGACGGGATACAGCGGGCGGCGGGTGGCGCGCGAAGGCTTGAGCAAACCGCGTTGCGTCAGGCGATCAAGGGTGACAGGTGAGATGCCAAGGGCTTCCGCCGCTTCGGCTCTGGACAGTGCTAACTTTTGTTTTTCTTGCATACGAATCGCCGGAGTTCTCCCGGCGACTCGTTACTTATCTGGAAGCTGCTTGGGTGGGATACGGACAGATGAAATTTCGACTGTCTCTTGACGCATTTCTTGAAGGCTTTCGGCATCTTCAAAGCGTAACCCCATGCGGTCAAAAGCCTTTCTGACACGTTCTTCGCTGCCAATTTCCTGTCGCCCGAAACTCCGTTCAAGCCATTGGTGCAACTGTTTGAAAGGCATCGCGTGATTGGCAATCAATCGCCAACAAATGCAGACGCCCAAATAAAGACGGCTGGTTGTGTTCCACCCTTTGGGCAGTCCGGTAATATCAAAAGTTCTGTCGTAAGCGTGACTCATTCCGAGGATGAATTTTCTGCATTCGTGGTGAGGTTTGCTGATGCCGTCTTGAATCAAGATGGCAACAGGAGCCTCGATACGAAGGAAAAAATCTCTGATGGCTTCAGCCGTGGGGCCAGGAAACTTCTCGAAAACAGCGGTTCGATCCTTGGCATGTCGAATCATCGCCCAGAGATGGCCCGCGATTCGGCCATAGTCTTCCGTAGTCGGGTGTCTGAGGTCAGATTTCCGCAAAGTCGGGTAGCAGACTGTGAAGATATGCAATGCGGCCTTGTGTGCCCAAAATGGCAGCTCCTCATAATCCAACGGAATCCCGCATGACTTGAAAAAACGAAGCAAGAAATCTTGAAATTCTACAGGCGTTTGCGCCCAAACGCCTTCCACGCAAACGAGCAATTCAACAGCGGCCTTCTCGCTCGTGTTCAGCACGGCATCCTTTGGGATTAGCGAAGAAAATCTAAACTCGCGGACAGAGGGGACGGGGATTAAATCCATAATCAGACACTTGGGGTAAGCGAGGGCGCTTCGTCCGTGGCAAGGGGGCGGTTGAAATTCACGCGCTTGATCATGGCGAAGCTGTGTTCCTGCCGCAAGTGACCATAAACTTTCATTGCCAGCGCGCCGCCGTCCTTGTGTCCAAGCCATTTGCTGATTGTCGGAATGTCCACGCCCGCCTCTATGCAAGTCGTGGCGAAGAAATGGCGGAAGTCGTGATGCGTGAACTGCGGAAAGCCAAGTTTGCGGCAGGCCGTATGCAGGCATTTCTTCGCGTCCTTGATCGGGCTGATGAATCCGCGCGCTTCCGCTGGTTTGTCCGCGCGGATGCGAAGCAGCAATTCACGCAACGCATCCGTCATCGGCACGGTGCGATTCTCGTGGTTCTTGGTTCCTGTCTCGCCGCCTGTGATTGTGATGCAGCCGCGTTCAAAGCTTACGTCTGACCAACGAAGCGAAGTTGCTTCGGCAATTCGGCAACCCGAATAGGCCAATAGTTCCACCAAGTCCGCGCCCGGTTTAGATTTGGATTGGCTATCCTTGCGCCCGTCAGAGTGGCGAATCGCCGCAATCAAAGTTTGAAACTGTTCGCGTGTTGGAACGGTAATTTCCGCCTGAGCAATTTTGCGGCGTTTGATGCCGCGCGCGGGGTTGGACAGCACCAATCCTTGATCGATGGCATAGGCGAACACCGCGTTCAGCGCGTTTAACTCGTGGGCGAAGGTTTGCGGCGCGATCTCCCGCCCGCGTTCTGCAACCCACCTTTCGGCATGTCGCGCCGTGGCGTTGCGAATCGTGGCATCCTTAAAGTAGGGAAGCAGATTCTTGATGCACGTTTCCCGCCGCTTGACCGTGCTGGCCTTTAGCGCGTGCTGGGTGCATTCGAGCCAACGCCGGGCCACGTTCTCAAAGCTGGCGTGCGCGTCCTCAGTCAGTGAGAGGTTGCCAATTTGCTGGCGAAGTTCCGCTAACCGCCGTTCCGCCAGCTTGCGGTCAGTTGTCTTGAGCGAGCGACGAAACTGCTTGCCCGCCCTTTTAAGCAGTCCGTAATATGTTCCTGTAGATTCGAGCCGGTAAAGATTTTCACCGACTTTGTTAAAAACCGGGGCAGCCGGTTCACCAGACGGATTCTGAATGCTTGAGCGCATATCCAAATCATAGGGTGACAAAATTGGGTTACAAGTCGAATGCGGCACAATGCAGGTTTTGTGATTAAACCGCTGTAAATAAGTTGGTTAGCCAGAGTAGCTCAGGGGTAGAGCAGAGGACTCATAAGCCTTTGGTCGCAGGTTCAATTCCTGCCTCTGGCACCACTTCATTTCTCATAAAAACCGCATAAAAAAAGGGTGAAACGCCTCTCGCGTGCTTTCCTGTCAATGGCGGGCAATTCTCGGCGATCGGGTTGAATGTGGCAAATTCTGGCAACCGCTGGCAACCGCTTGGAGCTTTGGCAACCGTGGCAACACCGGTCGGGGCTATCAGCGGCGAGCGGCCTTCACGACAACCCAGAAACGAGGCATTGCTTCTGTCTTGCCTGCTCGGCGCATCGGCGTAGCGTCGGACAACGCACACGATGGAAGATGAAATCACGAAGGGAAATTTATGAATCGGAAAGGGATCATTGCGTGCATTGTATTCGGCGTGATGGCTCTGTCTGGCTGGGTGAGCACCTTGCTTTATGAGAAAGACAAGCCCGCCCCTACTCAACCCGTGCAAGCGGAGCCAGAACCTAAAGCCGTCCAAATTACCGATGTCACGTTCAGGGACGGAACCATCAGCGGCGTGTTGCGGAATGACTTGCTGAGAAACAGTTGGTTTCAGGTGCGATTCTCAATTCTGGACGCGGCGGGAAACAAACTGAGGTCCGTAGGGGATCGGATTGAGGGTTTGGGGAGGGGTGAAACGTGGAAGTTCAAAGTCCACTACTTTGATCGTGAGGCGGCGCTTTATCAGTTTGAGGGCGTGTGGACAAAGCACGGGGAAGTCGGGGCGGACTTTGAAACGAGGGCCGAAGCAAAAGCGAAGGCTGTGGCTGCGGCTTCTGCATACGTCCCGAAGAGCGACCGCAATTTTTTTGATGCCCAGCATGCAGAAAGGTTGTCCGCGAATGAAACCGCGCTAAAGGAAGCGCAGCAGCAGAGCGCCCTCGAAAAGGCGGACAGGGAGGAAAAGGCGGCGGCTGTGCTTGCCATCTCTGAACGTCGGCGCGGCGCAACCACGGCCCGCGTGGTGAGTTACCAGCATCAACAAGCCAGCAATGGCCTCGGAAGCTTCCAGTTTGAAATCGGCAAGCGTTACCTGCACGGCGACGGCTTGCCGCAGGATCAGCCGCTCGCACGATTCTGGCTGACGAGCGCCTGCACAAATGGATTGAGCGAGGCGACGAATCTGTTGCGCACGATGAGCATCACGGGGGCGAAATGAGCGCAAAGCTCTGAAGCACGCCCAGCCTTCGCCGGTTTTCCGACTTTGGAAGAGGCCCGAGCGCAGGAGAGAATCTTCAAACGCTGGAAAAATCCGACACGAGTCTTGAAATGGATGCAGGGGTAGAGCAGCCCCGACACTCGGAGTGTCGGGGTTGGTCGCAGGTTCAATTCCTGCCTCTGGCACCACCTTCCCCCTCACGCCACCACGATCTCATCCCCCACGCGGATGATGCCGCCATGAATGACCTGGGCGAGCACGCCTTGTTTGTTGTTCTCCATCAGCCCGCGCAAGCCCTGGCAGAGGCGTTCCATTTTCTCGCAGGGCAAACGCGCTTCGTAGAACAGCAGTGTGGCTTCGCCGACGCGGACTTCGCGCCCGAGGAGTTCAATGAGCTTCACGCCCAGCGTCTCGATGTTGGAACGCACCGCCCCGGGCGCAATCATCTCCAACCCGAGCGTCGTCGCGTGCTCGGAGATTTGCTCGCGTTCCATGAGTGTGACTTGGCGTTTGCTCGGCTGACCGGTGCTGCGGCTGTGGCGACCGAAGTAACGTCCGTTCCCGCGAATGCCCTGCTGCGCGACGACTTCGATCTGTTCCACCGTGCGCAACGGTTCGCCTGATTGCTCAGGATGCAGATGCAGCGACACCACGCGGCTTTTGAGTTCTGACATGCGCGGAAGCCTACGGACGGAGCCTTGCCCGCGAAAAGTTTTTCGTCTAAACCCGCGCCCATGCTCGATGTGCTCACCGGGGATGGCTCGTATCTGCAATACGCCCTCCGTTCGCCTTTCGTTCTGGCGGGCCTGCTTTTCCAGCTCTGGATGGGCGTGGACGCCGTGCGCCGCCGTGAATGGGTCTGGGCTTTCTTCATCCTCTTCTTCTCCGTGTTCAGCGCGCTGCTTTACTTCTTCATGGTTTATCGTGCGGAAAGCGGGCTGGCCACGCGCGGTTTCGATCTGCCCGGCGCGCACTCGCGGCGGCGCATCAAGGAACTTCGGGCGCAGATTCATCACCTCGACAAGCCGCATCACCATCTGCAACTCGGCGACATTTATTTCCAACGCGGCAAACTTCCTCTCGCCGAGAAGCACTATCGCGCCTCCCTCGAACGCGACCCCGCCGACCGCGACGCCCGCGCGCATTTGGGCCAGTGCCTCCTGCGCCAGAAAAAGTTCGCCGCAGCGCTGCCGCTCTTGGAAAGCGTGGCGCAGGAAGATGAGAAACACGATTACGGCCACACGCTGATGGCCCTCGCCGAGACGGCCGCCGCGCTGAACCAGCCCGAAGTCGCCATCCAGCTCTGGCAGCGCGTGCTCACGCATCATTCCTACTCGCGCGCCCGCGTGCAGCTCGCCGAGCTTTACCTCGCGAAAGGGGAGAAGGAAAAAGCCCGCGAGCAACTCCGCGAAGTCATTGAGACCGACCCGCACGCGCCCGCCTTCGACCGCCAGCGCAACCGCGTGTGGCTCCGGCGCGCGAAGAAACTGCTCTGACTTTCCGCGCGCGGCGGAAATTACTCTCGTCACCCAATCTCCGGCAGGCTCGCCGCCGCCACCGCCTGGCCGTGGCGTTTGTCCTTTTCGTCGGGCATGTGGAAGTTCACGCGCGCGGCGAGGTCGGGGAATTCCCCGCGCAGCACTTCCTTCGCGCCCTCGATCATTACGTTGCCGCCTTCGCCCGTGGTCACGCGCCCGAGGGTGAGAACGTGATCGAAGTCGTAGAAGTCCGCGTAGTGCGCGATGGCGTAGCCGAGATACGTGCCGATGGTCTGGTAAATTTTCCGCGCGCGCCCATCGCCTTGCGCCATGAGCGCCTGCACGAGTTTCAATTTCTCCGGCAGCGGCAGCTTCGCGTCGCACTCGATGCCGGCGGCGGGCATCAAACGTCCGACGGCTTGCTGCGAAAAGTATTGCGCGCCCACGCCGTAGTCGCCGCTCCATTCGTCGCGCGGCGCGTCGGGGTGATAATCCACGGGCGTGAAAGCGAGTTCGTTCAACCAGCTCGTGATGTTGCCGTCACGCGTCACGTAACCGGCGGCGAGGCTTGTGCCGAAGGCCAGGCCGAGCACGGCGTTCGCGCCGAGTGACATCGAGCCGGCCAGCGCGGTCACTTCGCCGTCGTTCACCACTTCGAGCAGGACGCCGCCCATCGCGCGCTGCACATCGAGAAACATGTTCTTCACACGCTTCTCGAAAGCATCCGGCGCGACGCCGCGAAACAGCGAAGCGACCTTCACGCGGTTGTTCACGTAGCAGCCCGCCGCGCTGCCGCCGATGGCGTCCACGCGCGGCAGATGCGCCGCTGCCCGGCGCAACGACTCCATGATGCCGTCGTAATGATACTGCGGGTCGGCCTGGAAATACGGGTCCCAAACCGTCTCCTCGCTGAACACGACCTTGCCATCCATGACCGCCGCGACCTTGCGATCACTGCCGCCGAGATCAAAGCCGATGCGGCAGCCGTTCAAGTGCCGCCCGAGCGGCTGCGTGGTGGCGCGCGGCGCGGGCCGCTCACGCGCGGCCACAACTTCAATCGCGTGATCAAAAATCTTCTCGCCGATGATCTGCGAATCGAACTTGCCCGTGGTGCTGTCGTGGAAATGTTTCTGCAACGGCGCGACCAGTTCCGCCGCCCCTTCGACGTGAACGCGCCAGCCGCCCCAGCCCCAGAGCATGAACTTCACGAGCCGTTCGACATGCGTGAAGTTAGCCGCGTCATGGCCGCCCACCGCAAAAATCTCCGTCGCAAAATGAAACACCGAGCCATCCGTCTGCTCCAGCGCGAGCCGCACAGGCCGCGCCGATCCGGAAGTTTTCACAGCGTCGCGAAACGCGCGCGTGGCGAGCGAGGCCGGACGAAACGCCGCATCCAGCACCGGCACGATGCGTGGCGCAGGGAACGAAAAAGCCGATTCAGAATTCATGGACACCCCGCTATTTCGCCTGAGTGCCGCGCCGGAGGGAATCAGAATTTACGCAGTTTTCACTAACAGAGTTTCATCAACACGAATGGTCACACGACCTAGGGAAATGCCACGTCGAGCCACGCGAGATGCGCGACGGCTTCGGCACGCAGGGCGAACGTCTGGGGTTCGCCCAAGCTCGTTCGACGGGAGAGACTTGTGATGGCTTCTGAAGCCTTGAGGTGCTTTGCTGAGCGGGTGAAAACTTGTTACTTCGCGGTGTGGGTGGCGGCGTTGTTGGTATTCACCTCCCACGCGCGCGCGGTTACACCGCCGGTGGTGCGAAGCACTTACTTCGATGGCTCGCGCTCGAACATCGTCCGCTACGCGCCGCAGCCGTGGATGAACAGCAACAACGTGCAACTCACCGCCGAGGCTTGGGTGTATTGCGAGGAACTCAGCGGCGCGCAGACTTTCATCGCGCGGCATGACAGCACCAATCTCTGGTTCGGCGTGAGCGGGGGCCTGCTGCGTTTTTATCGCAGTGGCGGGACGTATGTGGATTCGGACGCCATGCTGGTCCCGCTGCGCTGGACGCATGTGGCGGTGACCTATGATGGGGCGACGGCGCGCTTCTACATCAATGGCACGAACGCCGGTGTGTCGGCACTGGCGCACACGGGCAACAACTCGACCAACAGCCTGTGCCTCGGCGGCCAGACGGACCTCGTGAACTTCGGTGATCTTTTTTCCGGCGGCTATGCTCTCCGCGGCTATCTCGATGAGGTCCGGCTTTGGTCGGTGGTGCGGACGACGGCGCAAATCCTGTCGGGACTTAATCAGGAACTGCGCGTGACCTCGGGCTTGCTGGCGACGTTCGGTTCGGGCGGTGAACAAAACGACCTCCGCCCGGAAGGCGGCACCACCATGGGTACGCCCATCGCGGCGCGCGAGAGCGGGTTCGGCATCCTGCCGCGCGACCTGTGCATTCCGTTCTTGAACAACAATTCGTTTGTGTTGGATGGAGAGATTGATCGGCTGAACGAATATCGCGGCGCGGAGACGATGGTCTTGCGTTCGACAGACTTGAATTCGAGCACTCCGGACATGGCGGTGTATCTGATCCGGAACATCGGCGGCACGAACGACCACCTCTACGTGGGGGTTCCGGATTTGCCGACGGCCGGCCTGCCGCTGGTGCCGCGCCTGCAAGTGCTGTGCGACGTGGATCCGTTTAAGGGCAACTCACCGGACCTCGGCGATTGGGAATGCCGCCTGACGCAGGATGGTTTCCAGGGTGGTACGCGCTACGACGTGGACCCGCCGTTCTATCCGTTGCCGCACTGGATGTGTGGGGGCAGAGCATCTCCAACTGGCAGGCCGCGACGGCGGGTTCCATCGAGTTTCACCAGAGCTACGAGTTCCGCATGCACGCGCAGCACCTGAACTATTTCACCAACGGCGTGGGCCTCGCAGTCCATTACAGCGGCTATCTGGCCAGCGGCGAAACGCTGCGTGGCCCGGTGAACAGCCTCACGAATAATCCGAGCACCTACGCGTCCGCCGACTGGTGCGGCCGGGCCGACGATGCTCTGCGCTCCGTCACTTTCCATGGCACGGTGATTAATGTCCTGACGGGCGAAGGTGATCCGGACTGGACGGTGTCGCTGCTCTCGGGCCCGACGTCGTACAGCGGCATTCTGATCCGCACGGTTTCCGTGAACAGCAACGGTCAGTTCGGCATTGGCGGACAGGTGGCGAACGACCAGCCCATCTACCTGCGCCTCGACACGCGCGCGGGCTATTCTTACCTGCCGCCACAGTTCGTCGGCCCCCCGCCCTCGGCGATCTCGGGCAATACTGTGCTCACCTATCCCGTGTGTTTCGGCTCAGGTTGCCTGCCTGCCCAGGTCGGCTTCCGCATCCAACCACCACCGGGTCCGGTGAGCCTCACCGCGATGTCGCCCTCGTCCGGCTCGCCCGAACTAATACTGCGCGACACGCCGCTTAAAATTCTGCCGTCCACCATCGTCACGCTCACGGGTGTGAACCTGCACACGAACTTCGACGTGTATCTCAGCAAGTGCTCGATCATCCCGCCCTCGCCGGAATCCTGCACCGAGGGGGGAGACCTTTTCCGCTGCACGATTCTGAGCAACGACGCCACGCGCAACACCCTGACGGTGCAATTGCCGGCGCTGTCGGCGAACCCGGCCTTCTCCGGCGCGATGCAATGGGTATTGCACGATCTGGACGTGGGCCATCCGGGCTGGACGAGTTGGATTTATGGGCCATCGGGTTTCGTGGTGAGCACCTATCATCCCTATCCCGTCCTGCACGGCTTCGAGTTCCAGAACGAGGACGACGGCCCGAGCATCCAGGAGTTCGAGGCATGCTACGGCTACAGCATTTTCTTCTACACGCCGGTGCCACTGCGCGATCCTTTCTACGCGCTCTGGTCCATCGTTTACATGGCGTGGATGGATGGCGCGCACGGCTCCTGTTACGGCATGGCGAGCACGTCCCGTTTGCTCGAAGAGGGCACCATCCCACTGGGAATTTATGACGGCGGGCACGGGGTGCATTTCGCCAATGGCTTTCCGGGCAACATCGCCCTGCCGCCCGTCGCGCCCAAGCCGGGGCTTTGGACGGGCTTTGATTTATTCCAGCCGTTCCGTCCGTTCAATCTCTGGGCGCAAATCACCGCGAACGCCGGCGCGCAGACGAGCGGCGAGGCCATCGGCTTCTGGCTGTCGCAAATGCGGACGCCACAAACTGACGGCGAACGCCGAGGACTTAACTGTGGCGATCCCGTGGCCGTGCTGAACCGCGTGCGGGCCAGGCCCGGCGAATACCTCGTCTGCGTCGGGGATCGCGACTTTGGCCGCGGGCATTGTCTCACGCCCTACGGCGTGCTGGACGAACAGGGGTTGATGCCGGACCTGCGGACGCCCACCAACGCCCCGGGGTTTTCGCTCATCCGGGTTTATGACAACAACCATCCCGGCGAAGAACGCTTCGTGCTGGTGGATCGCGGGTTGAACATCTTCCGCTACGACGGCGACATTGACGGAGGACCCTACGCTGGTCCCGGACTGTTCTGGACCCCGATGTCGCTCTTTCGCAATGCGCGCCACGCGCCCGGTCCCGAGGTTCTCGCGAGCCACGGCATAGATTTTCTTCGCGTGCTCACGTTGGGCGCGGCGAGCGCCACGTTCACCAATGCCGCTGGCGAGGCGGCGGGCTGGAGCGCGTCCGGCCTGAACACAAACGGCTACGCGGGTGCGCTCCATTACCAGCCGCAGGGCGTGCTGCCCGATGGCGTGACCCGTTTCGACACCACGATGCTGTTCCTGCCGCTGTCGAATGCGCCGGCGGCGGGCCACTTCGCCTCCTTCGGATCGAATGTCCTTGTTCATGGCGCCATGGGCTGGGGTGACATCGCCTTCGGCTTCAACGCCCCGAACACGACGGACAACAATGCTGTGGACGGCATCTTGATTGGTTTGAACCAGGGCCTCCAGGCGATGGGCTTTCGCGCCGGAGCACCAGTCAACGACTTCGGCGCGATGGTCGCGAGCCGCACCGCCGGGGGCGAGTCCCGCGTCTTCCTGATCGACGCGGGCGTGGGCGAAATGACGCCGGACCTCGCGCTGGAACGAGATGCCTTGAGCAGCCTGAAAATCCACAACCGCAGCACGCTGCCGTTTGGTTTTCGCCTGAACCTCGCGGGCACCGATGCGGGCGCGGGCAGCTTCGAGCACGCCTATGAGTTCTACACCTTGCCGCCGCACGCCACGCTCACGCTCCGACTCCCGGCCCGCGGAGCCGATCCCCGCCTCACGCGCGAGCTTGATCTGGACAGCGATGGCACGCCGGAACTTATCGAGGAGTTGCCCGCCAACGGGCAGCTTCGCGCCAGCAAGGAATCCAGCCAACTGGCCCTGCGCTGGCGTCAGGCCGCGCGCACCGAGACGCTCGAAAGCGCGCCCAAACTTTCCGCCTCTTGGTGGCCCGTCGCGTCCACCTTCACCAACGACGGCCCGGATCGAATCGCGCGCGTCAACATGTCGGACGCCACGCGCTTCTTCCGCCTGAAACTCACGGAGACCAACTGCTTCGGCCTCGCCGCTGAAGCCCTCGGCGCGCGACCGAATCCCTGGGATACGAACGGCTACAAGTTCGAAGTCATCTCCGCCCTCGGCGCGATGTTTCCGCAGAATGAGATCGTCACGCGCGGCGACTTCACCGGACTCGATGTGGTTCACACGCTGCGCGTCCATCCGCACGACGATTACCAGGTCCTCCACCTCGATGTGTTTCAGACCTCAGGCTACGTGGTCTTCGAAGCCGTCGGCCCGCTTGGCGTGGTCGTGGCGCGCAGCAGTCTGATCGGACCCGGCACCGGCCCGCAGCGCGTGACGCTGCGCGGCTTCCGCGGACGCCTGCAGTACGTGCGCGTGATTTCCCCGAACGCGAAATGCCTGCTCTTGAACGTCTGTGGCGAACGCAAAGCGCAGACCGAGACCAGCCAGCCGCCGCCCGTGTGCCTCAGCTTCGAGAGCTATCAGGCCCAAGTCTTGAACAACCCGACCTTCATCGAATTCGCCGGATTTTTCAGCGACCCAGGGCCGCTGGTCGTTGAAGCCGTGTCCGGCACCGGCGTGAACGGATTGAAATTCAGCGGCAAGGTTACGGTCACGTTCACCGGCCCGGGCGCCATCGGGCCCTGCCACCGGGTGACCCTGCGCGTGCTCGATTCCTCGGGCGGAGCCATCTTTCAGGCCTATGACGGCAAGGGGGTTCTCCTCGATTCCGCCAACACGGTCGTATCGCCGAATCCGCAGACCATCGTCCTCGAAGGCACCGGCATTGGCAGCCTCTGGCTCAACGCCAACCAGAAAGGGCACCTGCTGGAAATCTGCGTTGAACGCAGCCTGGGCCCGGGCCAGTAAGGCGTGAGAAAATTAATAGCCGTCGCTGCTTCACAGCGGCGGCTACGGAACCTAGGCCAGCCCGCGCACGAACTTCTCCACGCGCGTCAGGCCTTTCTCGATGTTCGCCAGGCTCGTGGCATAGCTGATGCGGATGTAATCGTCCGCCCCGAAGGCGATGCCGGGCACTGCCGCGACCTTTTCTTGTTCGAGCAGGCGCGCGCAGAAGTCGGCGGACTTGAGGCCGGTCTGCGAGATGTTCGGGAACAGATAGAACGCGCCCTTCGAGTTCACGCAGCTCACGCCCGGCATCGCGCTCAACATCTGATGCGCGGTCTGGCGGCGTTTGTCGTATTCGGGCAGCCAGCTTTTCAAATGCTCCTGCGAGCCGGTGAGCGCGGCGACGGCACCTTTCTGCGCGAAGCTCGTGGGGTTGCTCGTGCTGTGGGATTGGATGGCGTCGATGGCCTTGGCAATCGGCTCGGGCGCGGCGAGGAAGCCGAGCCGCCAGCCCGTCATGCTCCACGCCTTCGCGAAGCCGTGAACGATGACCGTGTGCGCCTGATGCTCCGGCGAAAAGCTCGCCACGCTCTGGTGTTTCGCTCCGTCGTAGAGCAGGTGTTCGTAAATCTCGTCGCTCATGATGAGCACGCCCTCCTCCACGCAGATGTCGCCGAGGGCCTTGATCTCGGCGGGGGTGTAAACGCTGCCGGTGGGATTGCTCGGCGAATTGAGCACGAACAACCGCGTGCGCGGCGTGATGGCGGCGCGCAGTTGCTCGGGCGAAACCTTGAATTCCGTTGTGTCGCTCGTGTGGATGACCACGGGCGTCGCGCCTGCGAGCTTGACCATCTCGGGATAGCTCAACCAATACGGCGCGGGGATGATCACTTCGTCGCCCGCCTCACACGTCGCGAGGATGACGTTGTAGCACGAGTGCTTGCCGCCGCAGGAGACAATGACTTGCGAGGGCTTGTAGCTCAGGCCGTTCTCGCGTTGGAACTTGTCGGCGATGGCCTGGCGCAATTCCGGGATGCCGCTCGACGGTGTGTATTTGGTGAAGCCTTCGTTCAGCGCCTTGATGGCGGCGTCTTTGATATGCTGCGGCGTGTCGAAATCCGGTTCGCCCGCGCCGAAGCCGACGACGTCGAGGCCCTCGGCTTTCATCGCCTTGGCCTTCGAGTCAATGGCCAGCGTGAGCGAAGGCGCGAGCGAGGCAGCGCGTTGCGAAATCTTGTAATTCATAAGGGGCGGAAGTGATACGGACGTGACGGCGAGGGGGCAATCGGAAATTCAGAGGTAATGCCGGCTTTCCAGTCTCGTATCCGGTGCGCCGCGATTCATAACGCGAGGCTCGAAAATCTCCCGACCTGCCGACTGGAAACTCGGCGTTACGTAATGCCGCGGCCCGGTGCGTGAATCCGCCCTTCACCCGCCCGCCATTGAAGGCATGTTTAGGCTTGCCAGCGCGCGACGCGGCGCGCAAATTAAGCTTGCGAAAATTGCCAAACATGGCCGCAAGACCGTCAATCAAATCTGCATGAACTTCCTTCCCTGGAGGGCGCTTTGAGCCGCCCGTTTCAGCCCCGTGGCTCGTGGAACAGTGGGCCCCAATTCAAAATCAACGGGAAAATCCGCGCCCGTGAAGTCCGGGTCATCGGTCTCGAGGGCGAGCAGCTCGGGGTGCTGCCGTTGTCCGAAGCCATTCGTCAGGCCCAGGTGCTCGGCGTGGACCTCGTCGAGATCGCCGCGACGGCGGTCCCCCCGGTCTGCCGCATCGTGGACTTCGGCAAGTTCCGCTACGAGCAGGCGAAGAAGGAGAAAGACTCCAAGAAGCACCAGCACGCCAACAAGGTGAAAGAGGTGCAGCTCAGTCCCGGCATTGACCCGCACGACTTCGGCGTGAAGCTGAATCACGCCATTGATTTCCTCTGCGAGGACATGAAGGTGAAAATCACCCTCAAGTTTCGCGGGCGCGAAATGGCGCACAAGGAGTTCGGCTTCCAACAGGTGCAGAAGTTCATCGCCGAGGTCGCGCCTTGGGGACATCCTGATTTCGAGCCGAAGCTGATTGGCAAGGGCATCAACGCCATGATCAGTCCCCATCCGCGCAACAAGCGCGCGAAGCATCCAAAGGGCGAGGATGAAGAGGGAAAGCCGGGAGAAGAAGACAACGGGAAACCTGCTGCCACGCCGAAGCCCAAACCCTCTCCCGTGGCCGGTTCGACCAAGCCCAAACCCGAGGCTCCGGCCGACGGCTTTGCCAACAACCCTTTCAACCAGCTCGAAGGCAAGGTGAGTTGACTCGTGTCGCCCGCGCGTGGCGGGTGTAAAGTTTTCCAGCGGCGTCTCGCGAGAGACGCCGCTGATTTTTTGCCCTTCAATCCTGAAATATGAACCACGAATTTCGCGGATTTCTGCTAGACTGCGAAGGCTGCCGCCTTCGACTGCCTCTCCGCCGTCACGCTTTCGCAGACGGAGGCGTTGCTAAGTCCCAGTCACGGCGTCACGCCGATGGACTGCTTCAACTTCGCCACGCGGTTTTCCAGTTCGGCGATTTCCTTTTGGATTTGTGGCTTGTCGGGGTTGTCCACATCCGCCGGGAGCTTGGCCTGGCATTGAGTGCCATAGTTTTTAGGAGTTTTTTGTTTTCACCGTGCTCCGAAGGGCTGCTGATCCACTTGCGGTATCCCGGGCAGGGCAACCTTTCGGAAATTGTTTCATCGCCGTCTCCTTTTCAAGAGCAGCGAGAGGATGAAGGCGTCTTCGGCCAAGGTTTCCGGCTCGTCGTAGTGGCCGTCCGTATCGCCTTTCCAGCCGGGGATGACGGTGCCCTCGGGCCGGGTGTTGTTGAAAAAGCGGACGGTGCCGCAGCGGAAGGTGCGCAGCGGGTGGCGCGCAAAAGTTCCATCTACAAAGGCCGCGTGTCTTTCGCGCTGTTTGGCATTGGCGACTATGCGTTTGCTCCTTGGAAAGTGGCTGTCTCCGGCCTGCACCGCTCGGGCCGCTTCCAAGTCGTTGGCCCCATGCACGGCCAGCCCATGTTTTTTGACGATGCCTCCTACTATCTTCCTTTCGCGCGCGAAGAAGAGGCGCGGCTCGTGTCGGATATTTTGAACTCACCCCTGTGTCAGCGCTTTCTCGCCGCCCTGGTCTTCCCCGATTCCAAACGCCCCTTCACCGTGGACCTTCTGCAACGGCTCAACCTCGCGGTCATTGCCGACGAAGCTGGACTCGGCCCGCGCTGGCAGCAACTGCAACGCGCCAATTACGCGTTTTCGGCGGAAGTGCCCCAGTTTGAATTCGTGATGGAAAGCCCCAAGCCTGCGGGCTAGTGGGGGCGAACAATGGGTGGCACCTGTTGTCCAGGCAACTGCCACGGCCACGAGGTTTTCGTCCAACAGATTTGGCTCATTCAGAACGCTACAAACCCAACGCCTTGGAAAGTATCCGTTTCACAAACTCCGGCACTTCCACTCCGGCCTCCTTGGCATCTGCCTTTAGTTTGTCGTGCTGGGAAATTTCCGCGCCCTGCCACAGCAAGTCCAAGCGGCGAATCTGCCGCATCGCGACATGCGTGTATTTCTCAGGATAAGCCCAGTAGCACGAGAGGCACACGGACTTGTCCTTTTTGCTTTTCCAGTTCTCACAGTGCTCGCACGACCAGGACTTCGCGCGATTGGCCGAACCGCACAGCAGCATGAACTCATCCGCTTTCAATTCATCGCTGTCGCCTGCGACTTCGTACGGCACGCGGTGATCGATCTGCAAATCCTTCTCATTCACCGTCTCCAAGTAGATGAAGCAGCGGCAACTGTACTTCTCAATCAGTTGATCTTTGATCTGCTTTGACAAGCCCGTGCGCCCGTCGAAACGCCGGAACTTCCGCTTCGTGGGATCGGCAAAGCGATACGCCGCAATCTTCCGCCCGGTTGGCCCATCCACGCGGAAGGTTTCCAGATCAATCCCTAGTTCCCGCACGTCCCGCGCGGCGCGTGGTGGATGATCGTAGCCATACACTGACTTCAACTGCTCGGTCGTGATGTGCCCGTGTTTCAGGATGTGATCGATGACCGTCTTGGGATGGCCTTGCCCCGATTTGGTGGACAGGTGTTGGGTGAGTGCATCGAGACGTGGGCTTTCTAGTTGAGTTGTTTTTCGAAGTCCACAGGGGAGTTGTAAC
>JAYVNY010000063.1:0-3352 GCA_043758205.1 Akkermansia sp. | reverse complement strand
GTCTGCTCGCACGCGGGCGGCTTATTCAAAGTCAGCAAAGACGGGAAGAAATTTGAAGTGCTCGCGCGCGGCTTCCGTGCGCCGAACGGCATCGGCGTGAGCCGCGACGGGCAGGTCACGACCAGCGACAACGAAGGAACGTGGGTGCCGACCACGCCGATCAATTGGGTCAAGCCCGGCGGCTTTCATGGCGTGATCAACAGCCTCACGCCCACGAATGTCGCGGCTGGTTTCATCCCGCCGCTCGCGTGGCTGCCGAAGGATTATGACAACTCCGGCGGTGGCCAGATCGTGGTGACGGGTAAGAAGTGGGGGCCGTTTGAGGGCGAGTGGCTGCACGAGTCGTACGGTAAATCCAGCCTGTTCCTGATGATGAAAGAGCGCGCGGCCAACGGCTTGATGCAGGGCGGCGTGGTAAAGTTCCCGCTCAAGTTCACGTCGTCTGTGATGCGGGCGCGCTTCAACGAACGCGACGGCCAACTTTACATCGCGGGCTTGAGCGAGTGGCAGAGCAACGCCTCGAAGCCGACCGGCTTCGACCGCGTGCGCTACACGGGCAAGAAAGTTTATTCCGTGCGCGGCCTCAAGGTGTTGAAGAACGGCGTGGCCCTGACCTTCACCGAACCGCTCGCCACCGACAGCGTCGCGGACGTGCAGAACTGGAGCGGCAAACGTTGGAACTACGCGCGCACCAGCAACTACGGCTCGCCGGAATTTTCCCTCCTCAAAGACGAGAGCGGCAAACCCAAGCGCGGTCGCGACGTGATCAACATCATCGGCACGAAACTCTCCGCCGATGGCAAAACCGTGACGGTCGAGATCGCCGACTTCCAGCCCGTGATGAGCGAGACGATCAAGTTCAACCTCAAAGCCGCTGACGGCACGCCGGTCGCGCAGGAAGTCATGCACACCGTTCACGCGCTGCCGTGAGCGTGCCCCCGGCATCCTGCCGGGAGGGGACTTGATGACGACGAACACTGCTCTTCAAAGGGAGGCGTGCTCGGACTGCGAAGCCTGTCACCCGGGGGGACGCCGGGGGCACAACGGCGGCCTGGCCTTGATGATGGCGGCGTCCGTCTCTAGCGTCTGAGGCACAGGGCGGGAGACGCCTTTCATTTGTCTATGGCAACCATATTGAATCTCAATGGGGCGCTGCGGTGCAGTGTGCTGACGGCCTTGATGTTGGTGCTGACTTCCGTTCAGGCGGCGGACACGAATGGCTTCGCGGTGAAGTTCACTTCGGCGGATGGGAAAATTGCGGACACGATGGTGCTGCCGAATCTGTGGCTCTACGTCGAGGGCGGGCAATCCGCGACGCCGTTTCTGCCGCCGGGAAAATTCACGGCGGTCTTCGAAGGCAGCATCAATGGCGACTTGCGGGCGAATTACATTTTCAAAGCGGAAGAACTCGGTGGCGCGCTGAAGTTGGAAATCAACGGCCAGGTGGTGCTGGTGGCGGCGGCACCGAATGCGTTGAGCGAGTCCGTGCAAATTAACAAGGGCGCCAACGCGGTGCGCGCGACGTTCACCAGCGCGGGCAGCGGCGATTCCGCACTGCGCGTGGGCTGGACGGAGAAGGGGACGAACGTGAATCCGATTCCGAACGGCATCATCACGCACGCGGTGTCCCCCGAGTTGCAGAAGGCGCAACTGGTCTATGAGGGGCGCGAGCTGTTCTTGGAAAATCGCTGCGCGAAGTGTCACACGGAAAAATTCACATCGCCTGTGCCGGAACTGGCGATGGACGCGCCGACCTTCGACGGTCTGGGTGCGCGGCGGAATTACGAGTGGCTAGCGAAGTGGATTCTCGATCCGAAGTCCACGCGCGCGAGCGTTCACATGCCGAAGCTGCTGCATGGACCGAAGGCGAAGGAGGACGCGGAGGCGATGGCGGCAGCGTTGATAGCGCTGAATCGTTTAGAAAGACCGATGGTGCATCAGAGGATACCGAAGCCATTTGGTCACAACAGCAAGGCGACAGATGAAATCGCCAAGCGTTCTGGCGTCGGCGCAAAACCTGTGGGTGAAGAAAACGCCGCGCCCGCCGACTCGAATCACGAGCGCAAACCCATCTTCGAGCGGCTGCACTGCGCGAGCTGCCACAACGCGCCTGACCAGACCGAGAACGATGCGGCGAAGATTTCTCTGAAGCACGTTGGCGAGAAATTCAGCGCCGGCAAGCTCGCGGAGTTTCTGAAAACGCCCGGGCAGCACTTCGCGTGGATTCGGATGCCGAACTTCAAGCTGGCCGACGCTGAGGCGAAGGAGCTTTCCGAGTTTCTACTGAAGCACGCGGACAGGTCTGTGATAAAAGCCACGCCGACGAACCAGGCCATCATCAAGCGCGGCCAGTTGCTGGTGCAGAGCGCGGGCTGCCTGAACTGTCACGCGGCGTCGAAGCTGGAGAACAAATTTACCGCCCCGGGTCTCGCGAAGTTGGCGAAAGAAGCGAAGGGCTGTCTGGCGGAGAAGCGCGATGATAAGTCGAAGGCACCGGCCTTCGCGTTCACCGCGAAGGAGCGCGAGGCGTTGCTGGCGTTCACCAAAACGGACTTCGCCTCGCTCTCGCGTCACAG
Source organism: Akkermansia sp. (assembly GCA_043758205.1). GTDB lineage: Bacteria > Verrucomicrobiota > Verrucomicrobiia > Limisphaerales > SIBH01 > JANNGC01. Next base: position 776 of record JAYVNY010000063.1, on the reverse strand, counting down.
CCCGCTGGAGTTTGCCGCACGCGAGACCCGCCTGCTGAGTTGCGCCGCGTGTCACGGGCAGATTGATCTAGTGCCGGGCTTCGAGGTGCTGGGTGGAAAATTAAAACCGGAATGGGCGGCGGCGTTCATCGGCGGCGAGCCGTTCAAGGTGCGCGCGGACCTTCATCCGAAAGGCGAGCCGTGGGTGGACGCGCGGATGCCGGCGTTCAAGTCGCGCGCCAAGCTGCTCGCCGAAGCAATGGCTATGCAGCAGGGCTACGCGCCGAAGACACGCGCGGAAGGCGTGATTGACGAGGAGGCTGCAAAGATTGGCCACAAGATGATCGGCAAGGACAACGGCCTGTCGTGCATCTCCTGCCACGCGATCAACGATCTGCCCGCGCTGGAAGTCTTCGAGAGCGAGGGCGTGAACTTCGGCCTGACCGGCGCGCGTTTGCTCAAGCCGTATTTCTTCCGCTGGATGCGCGCGCCGCTCGCCGTCGATCCGCAGACAAAGATGCCGGGCTATTTCGAGGACGGCAAAAGCGCGCTCACCGATTACTACGATGGCGATGCGGAGAAGCAGATCAACGCGCTCTACGAATACATCCGCCAGGCCGAGAAGATGGCCGCGCCCGCCACCGGGCAGTGACGGCAGAAACCGGCCCGGCTAGGGGCGCATCTTGGAGGTAGCGCCTGTTCTCTCTGGACCGGGAGACTGGAAAGTCTCCCAACCTGCCGACAGGAATGTCGGCGCTACGCCCGCCCGCCGTAACGCCGACATTCCTGTCGGCAAG
>JAYVNY010000062.1:0-26262 GCA_043758205.1 Akkermansia sp. | reverse complement strand
GCCCGGCCAGCCGTCGAAGAGGGCGCGCTTCCAGAGAAGCGTGTAGAGGAAGACGACGAAGGGCGCGGGCAGCATCCAGAGGCGCAATCGATCTTGCGCTCGCAAGGAACCCGGCCGGGCACTGAGCAGCTTCTGCACTTCGAGCACGGCGTATTTATCCTGGGCACGAAGCCAGTGGGCGAGTGGTTTCCGATCATCGTGGTCGATGACGCTGCTGAGAAATCCCGTGGTTCCGGTCACGCGCAACTGCTGGGTATGGCCATCTTGAAAGTAAATGGCGGCCGCACGTTGAAAAAGGACAAGTCGGGGCGGATACAGAGTGCTGCGCAGCGGATGGCCGTGGATGCAGTAGCGAAAGCGGGCGAAGTAGGCGTTGGTCGCGTCGCTCTCTGGCCAGGAATTCAGTTCCCCGGCAAAAGACTCCGGGAGCACATAATCGGCATCAAGCGAGAGCACCCACGGCGTGCGAACCTGCTGCAAGCCGAAGTTCCACTGTTGAGCGTGCGTGTCGAACACGCGTTGCACGACGCGCACTTGCGGAAAGCTCCGGGCGATTTCCAGCGTCTCGTCATTACTGAAGCTGTCCACGACCACGATTTCCTTCGCCCACGCCAACCGCTCCAGCGTGCGCCGCAGATTGGGAGCTTCGTTGAAGGTCAGGATCAGCGGTGTTACGTCGGCAGGAAGCATCTAGTAGAAATTATCAAGCTGACTTGCGGGCGGTTACTACCATGGTTTTAGCCAGACACGGAATCCGCCCCAAGCGATCCACGCTCAAGACCTCAAAGCCTTGTTCCTCGAGCAGTTTGGTCATGCTTTGAACGGACCAAAACTTGATGTGGCCGTGGTCCCAAAGTGCGGTGAAATGGAAGTCCATTTTGCCCGTCAGGGCCAGCGCCAGATTTTTCCAGTATCCATGGTAAGGCGTAGAGAGAATGAAAAAACCTCCCGGTGCGAGCAGGTCACGGACTGTCCGCACCATGTCCCGAGGGGCATAAACGTGTTCAATGACTTCGAGGGAATACACGGCGGCAAAGGTTCCAAACCGGGCCCGCAAATCGTCGTAGGCCGATCCAACTTCGAGCCGGGCCTTCGGAAAGCTTTGCTTCGCCTGCTGAATTCCTGAATTCGATGGATCGACTCCCACTACGTCCCAGCCCCGGGCGGTAAACCAACCGGAGGCCGAACCGTTGCCACATCCTATGTCGAAGACCGGAGGTTTGGAGTTCAGGTGCTTAAGCAGACGGCGTTCGACCACCGGCAACAGCAGGCCATGCATGTGGTTCGGATCGTCTGAGGAATAAATGTATTCGCCCATAATGATGTTCGTTTAGGACGAGGGACGCGTGAGCTCAACGGTGAAGGATGAATAAAGCTTCTTCAATGCGGCACCCATAACTAGGAGAGAAAAGCGTTCTTGGGCTAAGCGACGTCCGCTGACTCCCAACTGCGCCCGCAACGCGGCGTCGCTGAGCAGTTGATCCAGTGCGGCCGCAAGGGGCGCTACTTGGGGCGCAACCACCAAGCCGGCATCCCGTTCGCGGAGGTCTTCCGAAACGGCGACGCCTTCCGTGGTCAGGCAAGGGACGCCCGCAGCCAGCGCTTCCACGAGGGCGATTCCGAAATTTTCGGAATACGAGGGCAGGACATAAACAGTGGCTGCCGCCAGGGCCGAAAGTTTGTCCGCGCCGGCGAGAAATCCCGGCCAGGCCACATCGCCAGCCAGACCCAGCCGGGCGGCTTCCTGTTGCAAGCTGCGGACGTACTCGTCGCGGCCACTGCCGGCGAGGACGAGTAAGGCCTGGGGATGCCGCAACTTTACTTGGGCGAAGGCGGGCAGCAGCAGGTCGATTCCCTTCTTGGGATCAATGCGGGAGAGGAACAAAACCACGGGGCGGCCCACGGCTTGAGGGCAGCGCCGCAGGAACAACTCCGGGGAAGGCAGAACGGCAAAATCCGCCAGCTCTAGACCGAGGGGGATGACGGCGGCGGGCGCCGTGGCTCCGCACTGTTCGGCTTCGAGTTGCTCCGCGCGGGCCGTGTAATGCATGGCAGCGGCGTGCTGCAAAATGGGTTGTTCGAGAAAACGGAAGGAAAAGGATTTGAGCAGGCGACGGCGGTTCTCCATGCCCCAACGGTTGAGCACGCCGAGCGGACGGATGATGTAGGGCACACCCGCCCGGCGCGCCGCCCGGGCCGCGGCGCTGCTGGTAAAGGAAAACAGCGCGTGAATGTGAACGAGATCATACTCACGCACATGACGACGCATCCAGGAAGGGAACGGGAGCGAGACTTTGTAGAATTCAGTCTGCTTGCGAAAATAGAAGACGCCGTAGCCATCGCGTTCGACACGTTCGCCCAGTGGAACCGAGAGCCGCCCGCCTGGTCCGTCATCGTCCGTCGTGGCCACATCCACCTGAACACCGGATTGCACCAAGCTGCGGGCCATGAGCGGCAAGGCCACGCTCGGTCCCCCATGCTTCGGAGACAAAGAAGGAATGACGTGGAGGATGTGCATCTAAAAAGCTGAAATACTGAAATACTGAAAAGCTGGACTACGGGACTTCCGGAAGCGGAAATAAACCGTCAGCAGCGAACCTCAAATGTTTAACGCTCCCCGGGGAGACCGGGACATTCGATCCGGTTGGTGCGCAAAAAATTCTCCAGAGCCAGGAGGCTCCAACGCCGATACCAACTGAACAGGGGAACCGGGGAGCGAGCGTCCACGGCGTGAAACCATTCCGCCCATTCCTCCTGCAACCACTGCTCGAAGGGAAACACAAATCCGCGCTTGGGCCGATTGGCGACCCAGTCGGGAATCTCTGGCAAGGCGTCGAGCAAAAGGCGCTTGCCGGGTTGAAGCCGTTGCGCAGCAGGAATGGAGGAGAGGGCGTCCACGAGCGAACGATCAACGAAGGGCACTCGCAGCTCGAGGCCCGAAGCCATGCTCATCACGTCGCTGTCGCGCAGCAATTGGTTGCGCATATAGCGGGTCAGTTCAAGGAGGCTCACTTCATCCGCGACTGAGGGCTGGGGATCAACTCCGAGAAACTCGAGGGGCTGTGGAATGATGGAGCAGTTGGCACCCAGATAGGAATGCGTCAGCGACATCGCTTCATCAGGTGTGAAAATGCCACGCACGCTCCAATACGCGGCTCCGGTCGAAGACGGATTTTGCAGAAAATGTCCGAACCGACGCCAGCGCGGACTGCGGGCGCGTTGCTCCAGTAGCGATCCCGCAGCACGGGAAAAAGCCCCGGCCAACGCAACAGGACGTCCCCAATGCAGCAGGCCCGGCACGGTGCGGAATGACGGATAGCCGCAGAAAAGCTCATCCCCGCCGAGGCCGGAGAGAACCACTTTCATCCCGTGTTCGCGGGCATGACGGGAAACGCAAAAGGTGTTGAAGCCATCAATGCTGGGCTGATCGGCGGCGTTCATGAATTCGCGCAACAATCCCTGGGCCTGCGCCGCCCCCAAGCGCCAGTCATGATGCTCGGCTCCGAAATGGGCCGCTGTTCGCGCGGCCACTTCCCCCTCATTCAAGGTTTCATGATCGAACGAGATACAAAAGGTTTTGGCCTTCTGGCCCAGTTCACGAGCGGCCAGTGCCAGCAGAGTGGTCGAGTCGATGCCGCCGCTTAGAAAAATGCCCACCGGCACATCGCTCACGAAATGACGCTGGAGCGATTCCAGCAAGGCGGCCCGGGCATGAGCGACTGGATGGTCGGGCGTCTTTTCGTCGCGGCCAAAATCAACTTTCCAATACTGCCGAAGCGAACTGCTTCCCTGGACCCATTCCAGGCAATGGCCGGCCGGCAGGCACTCCACTCCCTCGACCAGAGTCAACGGCTCTGGCACGGAACCGAACATGAAATAGCCGAACAAGGCGGACGAGGACACGCGGCGTGCGATGAGTCCGGATTCCAACAAGGCCCGCACTTCGGAGGCAAAGATTAAAGAACCGCCAGTCGTGGTAAAGTAGAGGGGCTTGATCCCAAGCGGATCACGCGCCAGGAAACAGCGCCCTTCCAGGTTGTCCCAGATGGCAAACGCAAACATCCCGCGCAGATGCTCCACGCACGCCCCTCCGTATCGGGCGTAAAGGTGAAGAATGACCTCGGTATCAGTGCCGGTGTGAAACGTTTCTCCGAGTTGCTCCAGTTGGGCGCGGAGCGCGCGGTAGTTATAAATCTTGCCGTTGAAGGTGATGGTGAAGCGCGCGTCCGGAGTGGACATGGGCTGATGACCGGCGGCGCTGAGGTCCAGGATGGAAAGCCGGGTGTGGGCGAAACCGCAGAGGGAGCCGGTAGAGCTGGAAATCGACACCTCACCCCGCGCAGGTTGCAGATTTGTGCGCCGCACCTCATCCGACCTTTGGTCACCTTCTCCCCAAAGCGGAGAAGGGTATCTCCCCGGTCGAGGCGGAGAGGGAAAAACGCGGTCGGCAGCAGAGGAAAGGAAGAGTCCGGAGTCATCCGGGCCCCGGTGGCGAAGGGCGCGCTGCATGAGGGCCAGAGCCGAGCGCAGATCTTCCCCCGCGCCGTCCATTTCCACAATGCCTGCGATGCCGCACATAAGTTATAAAAGCCCAGAAGGCGGAAATGCGGAAACCGCGAACCACGCGAAAGGGGAATGGGAGTTTTTAACCACGGATGAACACGGAAAGCACGGATTCGGGAAGGCGAACCGGATGGCGCGCACGGAGTGACGTCGCCCCACCCTGCCGGGGAAAAAGCTGAAACGCTGAAATACTAAGATCAAAGGACCGGGTCGTTCCAATGGCGCAGGGCGGACCGGCAGGCCGCCGTGAGCCGGGCCGCACCCTGCTCGACGGTATGTTGGGCCACGCTTTCCTGGGCATGCCGGGACATGGAAGCCAGGCGTTCGGGACCGCATTGGGCTGCTTCGCGCATGGCTTGGAAAAGTGCTTCCCCGTCCTGCGCGGGAATGAGCCAGCCGTTATGGCCCGTGCGAAGGAACTCACGCGCCGCCCCGGTGCGGATGGTGCCGATGACCGGCAACCCTGCCGCCAAAGCTTCGGGCACGATCATTCCCCAGCCATCGTGACGGGAGGGCGCACACAGCACGTCGGCCGGTCCATAGCAGGCCGGCAGCTCGGGCCAGTCTTTGAATCCCAGGAACTGCACACGATCTCCGAGAGCGGCCAGTTCACGGCGTAACCTTGGCAGGAGCGGCCCGTCCCCTAGAAATCCGAGCGTGGCGCGAGGTTCCGCGACCGCAAGCCGCCGAAAAGCCGCGGCGAGCAGATCCACCCCTTTGCGCGGGATGAGTGAACCGGAAAAGAGAAAACGAATCGCGTCCCCATTGGAGCGACGAGTGGCTGCCACGGCATGGAAGCGAGTGAGATCCGAAAAATAGGGAAGATTGTGATGGTGCCGCCCGCGACCGAATTCCGTTTGATACGATTCCACCGCCCAACGCCCGATGCCCCAGATCGGAGCCTGACTCGAAGCCAATTGACGCAAGGCCCACTGCCGGTAAAACCAGCCGAGCAAAGCCGCCGAGCGAAACCCCAACCGTTCCCCCCAGAACGCCCAAGGCCGGCCCGAGCGCGCCCGCGCGGCCAGACAGGATTGAGCCAAGGAATGCCGATAATAATTGAAGACGGTCAGATCCGCAGTTTTGGCGAGTTCACCGACTTTGGCGATGTCCGCGGCACTTCCCTCGACACACACGCTGGCGTGCTGGAATTCCCGACGCTGCCAGCGGCGTTCCGGACTGTGGGCATGGAGGTAAACGACTGAAAGCGTCATCTCATTCCGCGCCGCCACGGCATTGAACAGTTCCACCTGATAAGGGGAAGGAAAATGCGTGATGAGTGTGACCGAGGGCTTCAATGAGATTCGTAAGCGTGAAAATGCGCGTCTCGGGTCATCGAGGGATTGGACGGTGAATCATCCAGACCAACCCGGCCCAAGCGAGGATGCCGTAGCTCATCAGCACCAATTCGATCATGGAACGCATCCCGGCAAAAATGGCGAGCAGGCCAATGCTGTAAATGACCAAAGCACTGGGCGTGCTGGTTTCGATCAGTAGCCGGGAAAGCGCGCCGGCCAGACGCCCGTAGAACCAGCCGCCCAAAGCAATGCCAAGAAATCCCCCGGCCATGAAAAATTCGCCGATGACCGAAGCCGAGAGCGAAACACCCTCCATGCCGAAAAACTCCGGCAAACTAAAACCGGGGTCCAAAGGCTTGCCGGGCCAGAAGAGACGGGGAACGGGTCGCGCCGCTACCCAAAGCACATAGCGCCAGGTGGTGTAGTCCACATACTCCGGAAAAATGAGGGTCAACTGGGCGAGGCGGAGAAAATTATCATCCACCCGCAGCAGCACGTCGTCCTCCCCGCCCGACGGCAACTCATCCGCGTACTCCGCCGGATTGTAGAGCGCGCCAAAACCCACATTGCGATAGTCCAGCATGGTCTCGAGGACGGTGATCAGACCCAGACCGGCCACGGCCAGGAGGATCACCGTGCTCACTCGCACCTTGGGCTGACCCAGAAACCAGAGCACGGCGGCACTGCCAAAGAGCACCCCGACAATGCGGCGACCGCCCCCCTGCGAGAGGAAGCCGGCAATGAGGAGGGCCGCCGCTCCGATGCCAAGAGTGCGATAATTACTCCAGCCCACCTTCCGAGCCAGCACCACAGTCAAGGAAGGCAAGATGTAGCCGAAGTAGCTGAAGTGATCGAGGAAGGCGTCCGCTCCGCCGAGATCCCCGCGCGACCAAGGGGCGCTCCAGCGTCCGCCCCCTAGGCTGGAGAGCATGAGGGGCAGGTCGAAGTCGGAAGGGATGGCAAAGCGCAGGAAGGCGAGGACAAAGGCCAGCAGGGCGAGGACAAACAAGGCATTGGGGGAAAGTTCCCGGAGGGCGGCGGTTTTAAGAAAGCGGGGCACGGGCCAAAGAGACCGGAAGGCTCCCACCCAGACCGCGGCGACAAAGAGGGCGATGGCACAAAAGGCGGCCTGGGCCTGGGGTGGACCCAGCCCGGTCAACTCGTAGCGGCCCTGAATGACATCCAGCAAGAGCCAGAAGATGGGAGAAAGCACCAGAATATGCTCGGCGCGGAAAATGGCTTTGGGTGAACGGAGCGCCGCCAGCAGAGGCACGAGACACAGGCAGACCGCAAATAAGGTCGCGGGCAGGCGCAAGGCCCCACGCGGCTCGACATTCTCGGGCAGGGTCAGGCGGGCGAGAGCCAGACCGAGGCCGGTGCAGAACAACCCAAGAGCTGGGCTGCCCAAGGCCAACTCATGTGCCGCCACCAGCGGAGCGGGTACGGTAGATTCTGGCCCAAGGCGATCCCCGACCGGGGTTGGTGGATGGATTAACACGCGTCTAGTTGCGACAATTGTCGGGCCAGCGACGCCAGCCCAAAAGCCTCGGTCTGCACCGCGGAACGGCTGAAATCCCCGAGCCGGTCGGGATGAAGCAGGCAATTCCGAAGGGCCGCCGTGATCTCCCCTGCCGTGACCTCATTCAGCACCAGCCCATTCACGCCATGCTGCACCACCTCACCGCAAAACCGCGAGGCGATCACCGGCAACTGCCAGGCCTGCGCTTCCAACTGGGTCAGACCGAAGCCATCCGAGAGTGTTGGGAAAAGGAATACATCGGCCCCGCGATAAAAACCTGCCGTGGCCTGACGCGAGACCGGACCGAGCCAGTGGACGTTGGCAGCCGCCACCAAGTCGCCCGGAATCTCAATTTGAATCGGACCGACGAACCAAAATTCCACCGACTCCCCACGTAGAAGCCGAACGGCGTCAAGCAGCGGGCCAATCCCTTTTCGTAAATTAATCTGTCCGAGAAACAGCACCCGCAGCGGACGCTCGGCGGTGAACCGCGCCGGATAGCTGCGCTGAAATCCCGCACGCTCCGGCGAAACATTATGCTCAAAGGCCAGCGGCACCACGCGCAACTTTTCCGGCGGCAGGCCCTCGGCCAGCAAACCCTGACGCGACCATTCCGAATTCACGATGATGGTGTCAGCCAGGCTGCACTCCTCGCGCCAGAGCCGCCAGTATTCAGACGGCGCGGGCGACCAGTTTCCCAGTCCGCCCCCGCTTGCCTCGAACAGACGCTGCACCAGCTTTTCCTCCTGCAGTCCGGGATCGATCTGGCCAAGCACAGTGCGCCAGCCCTGAGTTTTTGCGAAGCGAAACAGATCGAGCGCGGCGTAGCTGTAGGCGAAGAGGGTCGGGGGAGATGCCGAAACGCTGAAACCCTGAGACGCTGAAATAATGTCCAGATGGCGGAGAGCTTGGGATTGGAACCATTGGTTGCGGGCCAGGGTGCGGTCCCAGCCGTGGAGACCGCGGAGCCGGGCGGACAACTCGAACTGGAGGAGCGCGCCGTTGGCCGAGGCCACGTTCGCAGCGGCCAGTGCGGGATGAAACCGCTCACGCCAGGCACGACGGCAGCGGCCCAGCAGGCGGCCGGGCTGAACCCAGGCATCGGTGACCAACTGCTCCAGCGCGCCGCCAGAATGCAGGGCGCGGGGCACGGCGTAATGCTCGCGCGCCCCCAACTGGCAGCAGATCCAGCGGGACTGAACGATCTCTTTCAAAAAAGACTCAAGGTGCGTTCCCGAATTCACCGTCAGTTAAGGGCAGATGTCCTGTTTGCTTCAGGTGGCGATGCCGTTGATAGACCGCCCGGCCCACCGGCCGACGTTCGTTCCGGTGGCTTAGGCACCAGCCGAACCCAGCCAGCACGGCACGCAGCCGCAGGAAGAAGCGCGCCGGCTGCAACGTCCAGCGCAGGACATTAAACGTGGTGGCCAGCAGGTGCAGCGGAAACACCGGCCACGGCACGTTCTGCCAGACAAAGAGGATGGCGTTGCGCGCACCGTAAAAATCCATGCGCCGAAAATCCCGCTTGGGTGATTCAAAGTGGTGGATGGGATCGGCGTGGCCCAGCCGTACCACATAGCCCGCCGCCAACAACCGCAGGCAAAAATCACTCTCCTCGCCCTGATGCACAAGATGTTCCCGGTAGCCGTCCAGTTTCAGGAAGACGTCGCGCCGCAGGGCGTGGGCCGTGCCGATGAACCGGTCCGTGATCCACACCTGCGCGCCGTCGGGAGCCTGTTGCATGAGCCGGTTGTCCTTGTGCGGTTCGAGATAGGGAATGGCCACGGCGCCGATCCGCAGGTCATCAAATTCCCGCAACGTCTCCTCCACGACCTGCGGCGTGGAGAACGCGGCATCGTCGTCGATGGAGAAGATGATTTCGCCGGTTGCCAGCTTGGCACCCTCGTTGCGCCGCACGATGTAGCCCTTCGATTTCTCGCGCCGATGCAGCAACGCTTGGGGAAATTCGGCGCGCACCATGTCCGCCGTTCCATCCGTGGAACCGTCGTCCATGACCAGCACTTCCGGGTGACACGATTGCTCCAAAGCCGAATTCAGCGCCGTCCGCAGTTCGTCTTTGCGGTTCTTGGTCGTGATGACCACCGTGGAGCGAAGTTGAGTCGTGGAGGAATCCAAAATTAAGAACGAGGTTCAACCTTCCGAGCCGGAACGCCCGCCACCGTGACGCCCGGAGGAACATCTTGTGTGACCACGGCTCCGGCCCCGACCACGGCGTCGCGTCCGATCCGGACACCCTTAAGCACGATCACCCCGGCCCCAAGCCAGACGTTGTCTTCTAGGACAGTGGGCAGAATGACCATGCCCATGTCTGCGACCCGCTGGCCGGGCGAGCGGGCGTGGTCGGCGTCGGTCAGAAAGCAGCCTGGCCCGATCATGCAGTCATGCCCGATCTCCAGATGTTGATGCGCGTCGAGGATGGTGTTGCGGTTGATGTAAGTGCCGTGCTTGATCTGAATCTTGTGGGGAGCGGCAGGGCCGTTGCACAGCAGCACCACGCCATCATCCAGACTGGCCGGGCCGTCGATGGTGATGTCGCTCCACTGACGCGGAATGGAGACACGCCGCAGCCACACATAACCGTTCAGGTTCACGCCGAGGGCGCGGAACCACACGTTACGCCCGCGCGAGGACGCCGCGCGGCTCAGACGGAGAAGGAAGTGCAACAAGGTCATGGCCGCAGTTTGGTCCGGAGCGCCTGAAGAGGAAAGCCCGCGAGAAATTTGAAACGACCCAGGGCCAGATGCCAGCTGAAGGTGGCGCGATAGAGCGCCCACGCTTCTGCGCGGAGACCCGCGCGCAAGCATTCCAAGGAGAAAGGACGAGTGTGACGGGTCAAAATCTGCATTCGTTGACGAGCTCGCGCGGCACCCCCAGGAAAAGCACCGGCCCGCTCTTGTTCAATGAGGTACCAACCACCTTCAAAGCTGCGTCGAATATCCGTGGTTGCGCTGCCACTGTGGCGACGCCATCCAAGGGTGGTTGGCTCGACAATCTGCACAAAGCCTGAAGCTGTCCCCATGCGCATGATCAGATCATGATCCTCAGCGTTGATTCGCCGGATGGTAAAACCTCCAGAGCTTCGGAACGCGTCTCGCTTGATGACGGCCATACCCGCCCCAACGAAATAAGGCTTATGGTGGGCCGCAAAGTAGTCATCAAAAACTTCGGCTGTTGGTTCTTTTGAACGCAGACACTGTAGCTCGGCTTCGTCGGAAAACTCCATCAGCCGTCCGGACAAAATCGCGGGAGATTGGTGGTGTGCGATCAGGTTGGCAAAGGAGCCCAAGGTCCAAGGGAACCACAGATCATCGCTGTCGAGGAAGGCAAGGTAATCCCCTTGAGCATGATTGGCACCGAGATTACGTCCCGCGCCAGGACCGAGATTAGGTTGCTGGAGCAAGCGCATCCTATTACCTAGCGTCTTCACCAAATCCTCCGTCCCATCTGTTGAGCCATCATCCACCACTATGACTTCATAATCGGTGAAGGTCTGCGCGTAAACGGACTCCAAGGCACGCGCCAACAATTCGGCGCGATTGTAAGTGGGAATGATGACGCTGAATAAGGGCATTACGACCGAGGGCTTGATCCGAGTGCGGCAGCGAACTGATGCCAGGCCCGAGCGTGGGCAAAAAAGTCGGTTCCAAGTCGGAGCGCGATGCGGGCCAGTTCCTGACGGCGGTTTCCCTCCTGAAGCCGTTCCACTGCGGCCCGCAAAGCCAGGGGCGCTTCGTCCGTGACCACTTCGGCCACACCGGAATTTTCACGCGCCCAGCGCACAGCGGAGCAATACTCAGGACCGAAAAACAACAGCGGCAGACCGACCGCCGTATAGTCAGTGAGCTTGCTAGGAAAACTGATCTCCATGTTGGCCCGGTCTTCAGCGGCAAAGGACATAGGCACAAAGAGCACATCTGCTTCCGCGCGGAAGCGATTCATCAATTCGGCTACGGACAACATTCCGCGACATTCCACATTCGGAAGATTCAACTCGTTGCGCTGGGCATGGGCAGACGTGAACGGACCGAAGATGAGCAAGCATCCGCCAAGTGCTGCGAGCGCTTCAGCCAGAAGCCGCAGGGTCTTGACATACCCGGGGTTGTTGATGGTTCCGGCGAAGGCCACGGTGAGGCGTGTCACCGGTTCGCGAAGACGTGCGGGTGGAGCGGCGTATTCAGGGCAGTCTGCCGCGCGGGAGGGATAAAGCACTTCGCCGTTGATCCCGTAGCGTTCGAGGTAGGCGTCGCGCATGAAGGGCGACACGCAGAGGCGCGAGGCGGCCTGCCGATAGACGCGGCCGAATTCCTGATCCAGCCAACCCTCCGGACCTGCCGCCAACCCCGCGCAGCGCGGCAGGTCGTCGTGGCAGATGAGGTGAAGCGGCAGTTGATGGCGCGCAGCGAAACGGGCGGCGGTGCGCCAAGCAAAGCCGTGGGTCACGGTGAGCACGGCCTGGGGCGCGAAGCCGGAGAGCAGGCGCGGCAACTGGCTATGGCATCCCGCCGCCCGCCAGATGCGCCACGCCCGGTAGCTCCGGGCAAAGCGGGTGTAGAGCGGACGCCGCCAGCCGAGACGCAGTTCGGCATAGGCCACGTCCGGCAGCCGCCGCTCGAGCTGCGAGCGCGAGAGATTGGTTTCGATGATGCGCAATTGCTCGGGCGGATAATTCTGGAGCAGCCGGTAGAGCAAGGCCGAGCCGTGGTAGGAGGATTCCACGGGCACATCGCCGACGTAGAGCAAGCGGGGGAGAACTGAGTTGGTGGAAGCGTTCAAGCGTTAGACCTCTTACCGTATCGGGCCAGGATCAAGTCGCGACACCGCGTTTCGACAAAGCGGTGGGAGGCGAGGCATAACAAGACAAGCATGGCCACAAAGCCAAGGAAGGAAATGACGGAGGAGTAATCCACCTTCATCAGTCGCAGAATTTTACTCCACCAAAATAGGAGAGGCGTGTGCAGGATGTACATGGCATAACTGGCTTCGCCGAGTCGAACCAACAATCGGTGAGACAAAATTCTGGTGATCAACCCGCTAGAGGTGGCCCCAGCAAAGAGGACCGCACCATAGAGAAAGGTCAGCACGGTGCTGCGAGCCAAATCCGGGATGGTGGTCCGAAAAGCAAAGACAAGTGCGATGCCAGTAAGGCCCGCGATTAGGACTAATTCCGCAAACCACGGCTTCAATGACCGACCAGAGACGAAACAAAAACCTAACGTCATCCCGAACAGAAAGTTTGGGAGTTGGAATAAAGGAAAAAATGCGAAAAATCGGTGAAGCAAATTCCCTCGTTCTTCCACCAAAGCAACCACGGCCAGCGAGCGGGCAACCTCGACCAAAATCACGAGGCCCGCAGCGAACCCCAAAGTAACCAGCGGACGGACAAATCTTTGCAGGCGCAGGACGTCTGGGAAAAGCGCATAGAAAAAGGCTTCGACCGAAAGTGACCATGCCGCCCAATTCCAAATTAGAGCCGTCTGCGGGACCCAAGACTGAAGGAGCAATGGAACGAGGAGCATGGCCAGCCAGAAATGACCAGCTATGACAGTTCGAGATACAAAAGCGCCGTAAAGAAACACCGGCAGCGCGATAATCAGAGAAAGCAAGTAAACCGGGTAAATGCGCGCGAACCGTGAGAGCCAGAATCGGCGACGCGAGAACGGTCGCTCACTATATACATGGGTGAGAATAAATCCAGACAAAACAAAGAAAAAAGCCACTGATTCGTACCCATTCCGAAAAAACTCTCCCAAAAAAAGAGGTCCCTTGCCTTCAGGAAAAAAGTGAAAGCCAAGCACGACCGCAGCCGCAAAAAAGCGAAGCGTTGTTAAAATGGGAAGTTCGCGGATCGCCGGATTCATCAAAATAGCCCGCCATCACATCCCACGGGTACCTTGCCGGCATACAAAAGGTGGGGAAGATTCATTGTTCACTCACTCTAGACGAACGCAGAGTGCTGAATTTGTTAATGCCTCGGTTCCATTCCGCACGCATTGCGACTGTGGATAAATGATTTTCGACCAGATGCCTTGCAGCCTCTAGCGGTGAGTGGCGGGCCTCACGTTTCCTTAAGCGAGTGAGCGCATGACAAACCGAAGTATCTGACGGTTCAGTCACCACCACTGCGGCCTTGTGCGATTGCAGGTAACGAACCATGGCGGAGTAAGCAGGCCCCAACGCCAACGTCACTGTTCCGCTGCCCAAGCATTCACTCATTTTAGTGGCGATGTTGAATTCGGTCATGTGGCGCATTTCCGGGCGAAAACTGATCGGCAAGACCACCGCATCATAAGCACTCATGGTTTTCACCACTTCCGTAGCAGAGATACGATTCCGCAAATGAACATTGGGGAACTGAAGTTCAGGGGGCAGAACGGTTCGGCCCGAGTAAATATCAAGGGACGCATTCGACACTACGAGGTTCCTGGCCAATAGTGCCAACGCATCTATCTGCCAAGTTCCGACCGCCCCAAAATAGCCCAAGCGCAAACATGGTTGGCCCGGCGGTGCCTCAGCGTCGGGCGTTCCAACCCAATCAGTGGGACCGAACAGGACACTCGAATTCACGCGGAAGCGTTCGCGGTAGAATTCTCCCATCGTCGGGCTGATCACAAAGACGTGCCTCGCCTTTTGCAGATGTCGAGCAAACAGCGGTTCAATCCCCGGCGGGTAGTGCCATGCACCGCTGCGCCAGCGAACCAGATGGTCATCCATCACCCAGGTCACGTATTCGATGCAGTGCAGGCGGGCTAACGCTTCAGTGGCATACAACGACAACGCCCCTTGTGGACAAATCAATCCCCGCGACAACTCATTATTATTCATCAGAGATGCAGCAATTTTCATTGCACAGCGTCGGCCATGATTACGCTGAGCCATTGGTGACCGAGCGATCCAGTTCATCGGGCGACAACCCAGTATGGTTCGGGCCGCTTGCGTTTCGGGCCAGAACGGTAAATCAAGAGTTCGAGGCTTGAGCTTTCCTGCAACTGGGTATTCGCTGGCAAAGCGGCTGACGTGGGCAAATAGCTTAATCCGGTCTAGCTCGTCTCCCAACACGCGCTGGAGCGTCAGTCCTCCCCCGTGGTGATCTGAAACGGACATCTCGGACATGTAGAAATCAAGCGCCATTGCTACTGTCACTCAAGCCTGCTTTATATTCACAATCTCCAATCCGAATTTCCGACTAGGCCAAAGCCTCCTTGGGCCACTTGGCGGTACAAATTTCGGTATGCAATGGCGGTCATTCGCCATGAGTATGCCCTAAGTCTCTGGTTACCTGCGGTAATAAGTCGATCTCGTAAAGTTGAGTCGAAAACAACTCGAGTGATGGCTTCGGCTATCGCCGGAGTTGACATAGGATCAAAGAAACACGCTGCGCCCTCAGCCTGCTCACGAAGTTGTGGCAGGTCAGAGCAAGCTACTGGGACACATTCTTGCCAGCCCTCCGCCACAGGGCCGCTCGCAGCTTCAAACAGCGTGGGTACCACGACCGCACTAGCCGTATTGTAAACAGCCCGCATATCTCCGGCTGGCAACAACCCGACAAAGTGCACCAAACTCTCTAAGCCCAGCTTAGTAACTTGCATTTTTAAGCTAGGCGTAAGCCCCGTGGGCGCACCGGACAGTACGAGGTGGACACGGTGACTACCCTTTGAAAGCAGCGCGACAGCCGCAATAAGGCAACTGTGATTTTTGTGGGGCCACGCTACAGCCGGATAAAAAATGTACTTTTCAGGAAGACCGTATTTCTGACGAACCATTTGGACGTCGGCGGCGGTTGGCGGTGCTTGTGCAGCCGATGCAGCACCCCAAGGAATTACCACCACCTTTTCCGATGGAAGCGAATATTTAGAGCACAGGTCAGCGGCGATCCATTTTGAGGCGACAACTACCCGAGAAGCCAAGCGACAAGCAAAAGGATAAGCAAGTTCACGCCAGAGAAGCGTGTTCGGTGTGAAAAATTGTGGCAAATGCAAATGCTGAAGATCGTGGGGGTTGAAGATGCTCGGCAGGCTGGTGATGACGAAGTCTTGGTAAGGAAAGTGGATAAGTGAGACCCCCAGCGATTCGATGAACCCGTTGGAGACTGGGAGACATGTGCCCGGATCCGACAGTACGGAAGGGTTAAGGTGCCGATATTCGGCCTCACGGAAAGTCGCGAACCGGCCCACCATTTTCTGCTGAACCCGGCCCAGCTTGCGAATGACGCGTCGGCCCATACCGGCAGGATCGATAAACAGTGGCTCGATCCGTTGGTTCGAGCCGAGCAGCGGACGCAGCCAATCCTCATTACCAGCAGGCGCGAGCACCACATATTCTTCGGGACCATCCGTGAGTTCACCGAGCGCGCGGACCAGCGCTCCGAGATATACTTGGGTTCCACCAGCGACAGAGCCGGGGTGGCAGTTGGCATAAATGGCAATTTTCACGGAGCCTTGTGGAGCATTGCATCAAGCCGGGGATTGCAGTTCATTTGGATATTCGAATCGGCGGTTGAATCTACAAATCTTTGAAGCCGACCAACTGTCCGGCTTGCACGCCGTCAAACTGATAACCCAGTGAGCGGTACAAGGCGATTGCTCGGATGTTATCCGCATATACCTTGAGTTGGATTCGTTTGGCACCGCGGACGCGTGCAGAGCTGTGAAGGAATTCCATCATCAACCGACCCATGCCGCGTCCATGCACCGAGGGATCGAGGCCAATGCCTAGGCTGGGAATATCGTAGCCTTCATCCCACCCTCGAAGCATCCCGTAGCCCACAATTTCCCGGTTTAATAGCAGAGCGAGGTAGATATCCTTACCCTCGTAATTGGCACGCCTAACGGCTTCAGCGTCGGTGAAAGGATGCGGATGGAATTGGCTGTCCAATTCCGATTGGCGAACTCGCTCGAAAAATTCACGCAGTTTGGTGACCAGTTCTGGGCAGAGAATGCGAAATTCGAGCGGGCCGGTCACCACGTCCCTTGTTTCAGAGAACATTCGAGGGAACCCCCAATCTCTTCGCCCTCGTCGCTCTGTATCGTGGAAAAAAAGTGTGGGCGGATCCCGCGCGAGACCAAGTCAGATTGGCCCGTGAGGGGTTCGCGTCGCCAACGCAAGTTTTTGCAGAGCTGCACACGGATGTTCATAGAGACGACTGACTAGAACTGTTCAAGGGTCATTGTTGCGACATTCATTACCGGCAGACCGCGAATCAGGCTTTCTCGTGCCGCCTCAGCGACAAACGAGAACTTTCCGTCGGCACCTCGACTCTCGCGGAAGCGAGAGTTGACGAAACAGGCACGGTCGGCCAACGCACGGAGCGGGCTCGTGAGCACATCATTGCGCAGAAAATAGGCGTTGTTGCCAGCGCCGTTGCAACCAACGAACGTGTAGCCCTTCTCTGCGGCGAGATGTCGTAGCGCGCCTAACGAGGCACCGGCGTAGATCCCGCTGGAATGAGCGACCAGTCGCGAAAAATCCGGAACATAGGGAATGGTGATGGGTCTCTCGGAGCCGAACACGGCGTTGTATTCCATCACGACGATACGCGGATTCAACTCAACGACAGCACGCCAAATCCAATAATCATTCCCGTCGATGTCGATGTGGAGCAGACCGACGTCACCGGAGAACCCGTTTTGCGCAAACAAGGAATTGATGTTCTCTGCAGTGACGAATGCAGCGCGAGCGGTGAGGTCGTGCTGCCAGTAGAAATCCGTCGCGCGAATACGCCTAACGTTCTCTTCGCTGCTGTCGAGCACGAGGCCACGCCAATTGTTGTTTAGTAGCAAGAAAAGCGTGTTCGATTGGACGTAGTCCTCTACGCCGAACTCGACAAAAATTAGGTTTGGAATCTCCACCTGCCGGATCAGCCATTGGATAATACCGTCGTCGCCCCATTGCGAGAAGACCTGAAACTCAATGTCGGCAAGCTGGTCGGGCGTGCGTGTGGCATTGGTTTCCGCGAAGAGCCGGCCCGTGAGCCGTTTCTGCTCATCAATCGCGGCGAGCACCCGGATGCGGTCGGCTTCAATCTGCCGCGAAAGGCCGAAGAGGCTACGGATGGCATGGAGCTTAGAACGAAATCCCATAGGTCAAGGTGGGCGGGGGTCAGCAGGCGATCGAGCGCACAGCGTCGGAGACGAGCCGCACCTGCTCATCGGTCATCGTGGTGAACGTCGGCAAATTGATGCCGGACATCGCGAGCATCCCAGTCACCGGAAGTCGTTCCCCCCGCTGTCGCGAGCCTTCGCGGAACGGAGGCAGCGTGTGCAAGGGGATGAAAAAGGGGCGACTGTCGATGTTTTGGGCCGCCAATGCAGCCATCACTGCATCGCGAGATTTCCCGAAAAGCTTCTGGTCGATTGTGATGCTGAACAACCACGGCGAGATCACCGCCCAAGATGCGACCGGCTGGAAACCGATGCCCGGGACGCCTTCCAAAAGGCGGCGATAGAGCGCGTAGATAGCCTCGCGTCGCGCGAAAATCTGTTCCCGCCGCTCCAACTGCGCGCAAAGCATCGCGCAGGCGACATTGGTGAGCCGGAAATTGTAGCCGGTGACCGGGAAGTAATACCGGCGCTTAGGATCCATCCCCTGTCCCCGGAGCGTGCGGGCGCGCATCTCGAGTCCAGGGTCATTCAGCGTCAGCGCACCGCCCTCACCACAGGTGAATACCTTGTTGCCGTAGAAGGAGAAGGTCGCCAGCGGTGCAAGGCTACCGGTGGGGCGTCCTTTGTAAGTTGCCAAGGGGGCCTCGGCCGCATCTTCAACCACCCACAATCCGTTCACGCCAGCGATGTGGTTGAGTTCATCCATGTCCGCCGGATGGCCGTAGAGATGGACCGCGATGATGCCCTTAGTGCGCGGTGAGATTGCCTCCTCAATTTTCTTTGGATCTAGGCACCAGGTTTCCGGGTCCACATCCACAAACACCGGCTCGGCACCGACATAGCGGACGGCATTGGCGGTGGCGATAAAGGTGAGCGACGGCACAATGACCTCGTCGCCCGGCCGAACATCGAGGGTCAGCAAGGCAAGATGAAGCGCTACTGTACCATTGCACACGGCGATGGAGGTGCGGGTGCCGCACATTTCGGCGAACTCCTTTTCGAAGCGGTTGACGTAAGGGCCGGTCGAGGAGATCCATGAGGTGCGGATGGCATCCACAACATACCGTTCCTCGTTACCGGTCAGGTCCGGACGGGCGACTGGGATTTGTATATTCATCAAAACTCTGGGATCAGTTGGATCGCTCTGTTTTCCAAGGCAACAGCAGGCAAATAGAGCCATGTCGTCCATCTGCTAAATGATCGTTGGCTCCAAGGCTCGGCTCGACCGAGAAGGACAGCGCATGCTCGTACAGAAAGTTCACTTGTCGGTTCGGTACGTCCGACGCGATCGTTATTGAGTATCGACCGTGGTTTAGAAATTTTGAAGGAATACGACATACACTTGTGTATTCGCTCGGATCCTCCGTCACCGACCGGACGGTCTCGTCGACCCGGTCGGTGCTTCCCGATGTCAGTACAACTGTACCATCACTTGAATGCAGGCGGAATCCGATGCGTAAATCAGGAGCGCGCTTGTGAACGCGATAAGTGATGCGCACGTGTATCTCTTCAAGTAGCGAGATGCAATCCGCACACTTGCCTTCTGCTGTGCGGAGTTCAGCTTTGACCAAGCTCACGAGTTCCTCGGTATGCGGTCCAACGGGCACAAAGTCGGACGCCTCCTCAAGTCCGCTGCTCAAGTAGCGCTCTGTCATTGCCAATGCGTTGCCTTGGGATTCCACAGAACCGGCTTGGAATAGAATGACAGACGTGCAAAGTCGTGAAATCGCAGCCATATTGTGGCTCACGAACAAGACAGTTCGCCCGTCACGATGCGCAACATCGTCCATCTTGCCCAAACACTTCTTCTGAAATTCTGCGTCGCCCACCGCGAGCACCTCGTCCACAATGAGAATTTCTGGTTCTAAATGCGCAGCAACAGCGAAAGCGAGGCGGACGTACATGCCACTGCTATAGCGCTTGACGGGCGTGTCGAGGAATTTTTCCACTTCGGCGAAGGCCACAATTTCGTCAAATTTCTTGCGGATCTCCGCCCGTGTCATGCCGAGAATGGCCCCATTTAGAAAGATGTTTTCGCGTCCTGTCAGTTCCGGGTGAAAGCCGGTGCCCACTTCCAGCAGACTGGCCACGCGCCCGCGCAGGGTGACGCGGCCCTCGGTCGGCTCGGTGATGCGACTCAGGATTTTGAGCAGAGTGGACTTGCCGGCCCCATTGCGTCCGATGATTCCTAACACTTCGCCCTGTTTCACTTCAAAGGAAACGTCTTTCAAGGCCCAGAAGTCTTCGGAGGAAGGTGGGGCGGAAGACGGGGGACGGAGGACGGCAGGCGGGATCGACACCTCACCCTGCCCCCTCCCCGGTCGGGGCGGAGAGGATTGGTCGCTGCGCCCAAATAACGCGCGGAAGGGAGCAGCGCATTTCTGCGCGATGACGTCGCGGAGGGCGACGTAGCGCTGGCCTTGGGCCTGATGTTGCAGGCGGTATTTCTTGCCGAGATTTTCGGCTTTGATGATCCAGTCGCTCATGCGGTGAGATGACGTCCGTGCAAGTTAATCAAAGTGCGGATCGGTTTCTCTGCGGCCATCCCAGCAACGCAGAATTTCAACCGTCATCTTATCCAAACGAACACGATAAAACACTTTGAAATAGCGACCGACGATGAAGCGGCGAATTCCAGCCCGCTGCCGGACTCGGGGGAATCGCTCGGGGAAAAAAACCAGACTTTCCGCCGTATTGATGATGCTCTCCCCAAGCTTGGCCGCAGCGGCGGGATTGCGGTGTGCAATCACTCGGACGATGCGTTCGAGGTCAGCCACAAACGCATCCCGGAAAATTACTTTGAAGTCCATGACCGCAGGCGGGCGCGCACTTCATCCGCCGTGTGGCCTGGCCCCGAGTCGGCCTCCGCTGAGGCCACGGCTCCGTCCAAAGCAGCCAGCAGGATGGGATCATCTTCGGAACATTCGTGGGCTGGCCCGCCTTCCTTTTTTACAAAGGCCGTCCACGATTGCAGCGCGAGCCGCCGGAGTTCCTCGGAGGACAAACGATCCAGTTCCGCTTCGATTTGGGCCAAGCTCATGGTATGAAAAGATACGCGGGCGGCACCGGTCACGCAATGTTCTTGCGCGCGTTCAGATGACGTCGGCGAAGGTTTTTTCGGTGCGGCGGAAGTACCAAACACCCGTCACGCACAGGAGCGTGGTGACGAAAACTGAAATTGCGAAAGCTGAAAACTGAAATGGAACCTGGCCAGCAAGAAGTGACCAACGAAACCCGTCGATGACACCGACCATGGGATTTAGTGAATACAACAGGCGCCATTTTTCAGGAACGATAGTGCTGCTGAAACCCACCGGCGAAACGTAGAGGCCAAACTGCACGATGAAGGGAACTATGTAACGGAAATCGCGGTATTTGACGTTCAAAGCACAGAGCCACAGCCCCGCGCCGAAAGCCGCGCCAAACGCCAGCATGATGAAAACGGGAAGCAGACAGATCTGCCAACCGGGCAGGAAACGGTACCAGCACATCAGGCCCGCCATGAGGGCAAAGGTGATCAGGAAATCGACGAAACTGGTGATGACTGATCCGGCGGGAATGATGAGGCGTGGAAAGTAGATCTTGGAGATGAGGTTGGCGTTCCCGATGAGGCTACTGCTGGACTCGCTGAGGGCGGTGGAAAAAAACTGCCAGGGCAGCAGGGCGGCGAACACAAGGAGGGGATAGGGGACAGAGCCGGGCGCGGGAAGCTTGGCGATCTTGCTGAAGACAACCGTGAAGACCAGCATGGTCAGGAAGGGCCGGATAACAGCCCAGGCAATGCCAATGACCGTCTGCTTGTAGCGCACCGAGAGATCGCGCCAGGCCAGCGTGTAAAACAATTCCCGATAGCGCCAAAGGTCGCGCCAATACTGGCGTTCAGCCCGCCCTGCTTCGATGATGTGTTCCATGTTCTAAAAAGCTGAAATACTAAAATACTGAAATGCTGAAAGCGCAGATGGGGCTAGGGGGCGGGGGTAGCCACGGCGGTGCTGGCGGCGTGGATTTCCTCAAAAATGTTCTCCAACGATTTTGTGAGAGCCCAGCCCGGAAAGTGCGCTTTCATCTTCGAGAGATCAGAGATGTAGCAGATGTGATCGCCTTCGCGGTTTTTGTCCATATATTCGAATTGCATCTTTTTTCCGCTCAGGGCTGCGATGCGGTCAAACGCTTCGAGGACGCTCACGCTGTTGGCCCGACCGCCGCCGATATTGTAAACCTCGCCGCAACGCGGGTTTTCGGCAAAAGCATGGATGAAACGCGCGACATCGAGGGAGTGAATATTATCGCGGACCTGTTTGCCTTGGTAGCCGAAGACCTTGTAGGTGCGTCCTTCGACGTTGCACTTCACGAGGTAACTGAGAAAGCCATGCAGCTCGACGCCGCTGTGATTTGGCCCCGTCAGGCAGCCGCCGCGCAGGCAGCAGGTCTTCATTCCGAAATAGCGTCCGTATTCTTGGACCATGACGTCCGCCGCGACCTTGGACGCGCCGAAGAGGCTGTGCTTGCTCTGGTCAATGGGGAAATCCTCCCGGATGCCGCCGGCATAGGCCGGATCGGCGTAGTCCCAGCGTGTCGGCAGTTCGCGGAGGGCGATGGTATTCGGCCGGTCGCCATAGACCTTGTTGGTGCTCATGTGGACGAACACGGCCTCCGGCGCGTGCTGCCGGGTCGCTTCGAGAAGATTCAGGGTGCCAACGGCGTTCGTATCGAAATCATCGAACGGGCGCGAAGCGGCAAGGTCATGGCTGGGCTGGGCGGCGGTGTGCACGAGGACATCCGGGCGGAGTGATGCGAGCAGGCGCAACACGTCTGCGCGATTGCGAATGTCGAGTTCGTGGTGTTGGAACTGACCGTGAGCCGCGACCAGGCGGTGCTGGTTCCAACGAGTGTCCCCGCCCGGGCCGAAGAAGTCGGCACGCATGTTGTTATCCACGCCATGCACCTGCCATCCGAGCTGGCAAAAATAGGAGACCACTTCAGAGCCGATGAGGCCGGAGGAGCCGGTGACGAGGAGTTTCATTCTAAAAAGCTGAAATACTGAAATGCTGAAACGCTGAAAGGCTGACATCAAGACAAGGGGACCTCCTGAAAAGCGGAAAGCAGAGAGCAGAAAGCCGAAATTTTTAACCACGGATGACACGGATGCACACGGATTGGAATGGGACTTGGAACTTTGAACGGGGGACGGCGCGGTGGGACACCGTCGCCCTACCTTAGTCAACTAGGAGCAAGGACAGACGGGTTTTGGCGCACATGAAGCTTCGCCCGGTATCTCTCGCTGACCTCCTTGTAATAGGCCAACCGCTGGGTGGGGGACATGGCGTCCAATCTGTGGCTGGCCACCTCGCGCCATTGTCGAGATTCGGCCACGGCATCAAACGTCTTCTTCTTGGTCTCCATAGATCAGCTCCAATGGGTTGACAATACGCACCGTCGAATAGTGTCCAAATCAAAAAGCTGAAAGGCTGAAAGGCTGAAACGCTGAAACAAGCATTCAAAAATCTTTCCCAGCTTTTGTCGTTACGAAAGGGCCGGCTTTAAAAAGCTGAAAACTGAAATGCTGGAGTGCGGAGTGATCGATTCATCAAGCGCACTCGCACCTCATCCGTCCTGCGGACACCTTCTCCCCAAAGCGGAGAAGGGCCAACCTGAAAAATGGAAGGGTAAAAAAGATCATCAAAGCGATTTCCCAGATTTAGAGGTGACGAAAGACCCCAAAGCCAAGACATCCATGTCGGTTCGTAGGAAACAGGAAATCGCCTGTTCCGGGGTATCCACGACGGGTTCGTTTTCGTTGAAGCTGGTGTTGAGGACGACGTGGACGCCGCTGGTTTCGGCAAACTTGGCAATCAAATCGTGATAGAGCGCGTTCTGCGAGCGTTTGACGGTGTGGAGCCGGCCGGTGGCGTCTTCGTGGCAGACGGCGGCGAGGTCGGCGCGTTTCTCGGGGCGGATCTTGCAGACGTGCATCATGAAGGGGCTTTCGACGGTCTGCTCAAAGTAGTCCCCGGTTTTCTCGGCCAGGATGCTGGGGGCAAAGGGGCGGAAGG
The DNA here is from genome assembly GCA_043758205.1 of Akkermansia sp. Taxonomy (GTDB): domain Bacteria; phylum Verrucomicrobiota; class Verrucomicrobiia; order Limisphaerales; family SIBH01; genus JANNGC01. The sequence continues at coordinate 2,711 of JAYVNY010000062.1, read as the reverse complement.
CTTCGCGGCGTTTGATCTTGGCGTTGATCAGTTCCTTCATCCCCGGCGCGCCGGGGTGCGCGAGAATGGAACGGTTGCCGAGGGCGCGCGGGCCCCATTCGCTGCGGCCCTGATACCAGCCGGTGACGTGTCCGGCATTCAGGTGGGAGGCCACGCGGTCGAGCATGGGCGCACGGTCGAACCTCTCGAACCGAAGGCCGGCTTTGGTCAGGGCATCTTCCATGGCGCGCTCGGGATGTTCCGGTCCCCAGTAGGCGTGGTCGAGTGTTTCCACACGGGGTTTATTCAGCAGGTGATGCCAGACGTATTGGGCGGCGCCGATGGCGGTGCCGTCATCGGAGGCAGCACATTGGATGTAAGATTTCTTGAACGGGGTCTCGCGCAGGATGCGGCTGTTGCAAACGCCGTTGAGCGCGCAGCCGCCGGCGGTGACCAGATTCTCCACCGGCACCTGCCCGTGCAACCAGCGCAGCGAGGTGAGCACGACTTCCTCGAAATGAGCCTGCACGGAGGCGGCGAGGTCTTTCTCGCGCTGGCCAATTTCCGCCGTGCGAGCGCGGGGCGGGCCGAGCTTTTTCTCCAAGGCAGGAGAATACAGCGGCGGCAGGGTGATCTCGCCGGTGGCGGGGTCGGTGCATTCCTCGAGGTTTTTGCCCAGCGGAACAAAGTAGTCGCGGTGCAGGCGGAATTGGCCGTTCCGAAAAGCTGAAACGCTGAAAGGCTGAGATGCTGAAAGTTGGGACGAGGAACCGTTCGGCGGGACGTTCTTTGAAACGCTGGCATCCGGGAAGGAGAGGAGTTCGCGCATGAGGTCGAGGTAACGCGGCTGGCCGTAGGCGCCCAGGCCCATGACCTTGTATTCCTCGCCAAAGCGGTCGAAGCCCATGAACTGGCAGAGGGCGGTGTAGAAGACGCCGAGGGAATCCGGCAGGAAGACGCGGTTGAGGACTTCGATGCGGTTCCCTTCGCAACGCGCATACATGGCGGAGGTGAAATCGCCGGCGGCGTCGTAGCTGAACCCGGCGGCGCGCTCGAAATCGCTGGAGTAGAAGGAACTGGCGAGGTGCGCTAGGTGATGTTCGACGCGCTGAACTTGGAAACGGCAGTCAGCAAGGGGGACGCCGCAGGCTTCCGCGACGAGCTGCTGGAGGCTCCGCATTTTTGCACGCCGTTGGAAATGGGTGAGCACGCCGCGCGCGGATTTGAGCGGAGTGCGGAGGACATGCGCGGCCTTGGCCTGGAGGTTGGCGTTGCTGTCGTTGCCAATGGCGACATAGTCGAGATCGCGCACGCTGGCCCCGGCCATCTGGAGCACACACTGGATGGCGCGCCCGGGAAAACCCGCCACATGCTTGTGACGTGGGCCAAGACGTTCTTCCGCCACGGCGGCGACGAGTTTTCCCTCCCGCAGCAGGCAGGCGGCGGAGTCCGGGTGGAAGGCGTTGAGGCCGAGGATGAGCATTCTGAAAAGCTGAAAGGCTGAAAGGCTGAAAAGCTGAAAGGCTGAAAGGCTGAAAGGCTGAAAAGCTGAAAGGCTGAAAGGCTGAAAGGGTGAAAGGCTGAAATTATAAACCTTCTAAAATGCGGAATGCGGGAAAGCGGAAAGGTTTAAGCACAGAGGGCATCGGGACAGGGGAAAAAGCTGAAAAGCTGAAAGGCTGAAAAGCTAAAAGGCTGAAAGGCTGAAAAGCTGAAATTGGAATGGCGTTGGGCAGTGGTGAAATAATTTCAGAATTTCAGCGTTTCAGTTTTTCAGTATTTTTCCCTGTAAGCTTTTCAGTGTCTCAGCGTTTTGATCGGACTTTGCTGACGATGGTCACGAAGATGGCGAGGAGTTCGGAGGTTTCAGCGAGCAGGTGTTCGATCTTATCACCGGTCACGGCGCAGTCTTCCTTGAGCAGTTCCAGCCAGAGTTGGGATTCGTCGGCCTCCTGAAGCAGGCCGTCGAGTTTGGAGCAGAATTCCGCGTCGGAGCGGGCGCGGGAGGCTTCGCGCGCGTGCGCGGCCACGGAAGTTCCCGAACGGAGCAGTTGATGTCCCAGAACCTCGACTTCTTTCCGTCGCGTAGGGAGCGTGGTGTAGAACTGCACGACGTTCGAGGCGTAGCGTTTGGTGCGCTGCCGGAGTTCATCGGAAAGACGCATGACACATTAAAAAGCTGAAATACTGAAATACTGAAAAGCTGAAATGGGGCGGCCTAAAAAGCTGAAATACTGAAATCGAAAAGGGGGACAGCTTAAAAAGCTGAAAGGCTGAAATCGGAAAGGTTGCCGGGAGTGATCGAACGCTGGTGTTTATTTCAGCTTTTCAGCTTTTCAGTATTTCAGCTTTTTTTGCGCGCTCCGCGCGCAAGCTGCCGCCCTTGGCCGTTTGCCGGGGAGAACAGCAAGACCTGCGACTGTGCCTGGAGCCCGTAATCATGTCTGACAGCGCGGGGAAACAACTCGTCGCGGGAGAAATCCCGGTCCGGGTCAGAACCGCACGCTGACCGGTGCGGTGGTTTGAATGACCCATTCGCCCCGGAGTCGCGGGAGAGTGCAGAGAAACCTCGAGGGTGAAAAGCTGAAAATTCAAAAGCGGACGAAGGGGGGCGCATCTTGGAGGTACCGCCAGTTCTCTCTGGACCGGGAGACTGGAAAGTCTCCCAACCTGCCGACAGGAATGTCGGCGCTACGCCCGCCCGCCGTAACGCCGACATTCCTGTCGGCAAG
>JAYVNY010000061.1:0-12602 GCA_043758205.1 Akkermansia sp. | reverse complement strand
TCACGCCGGCCTGGGCGCGGCGCGCGCAGCGGTGTTTCCCGCCGTGCCCTGGCAACGCTGCCAGTTCCATCTCCAACAAAACGCGCAGGCCTACGTGCCGCGGCTGGACCTGCGCGCGACTGTGGCCCAGGCCGTGCGCAGTGTGTTCGAGGGCCCGGATCGGGCCGCGGCCGAGCGGCGCTGGCAGGAAATCGTCCAAGGTTACGCGGCCAGCGCGCCCAAGCTGGCCACGTGGCTGGAAGAAAACTTGCCGCAAGGCTTCACCGTCTTGGCGTTGCCGGCGGCCCACCAGCGGCGCTTGCGCACCAGCAACGCCCTCGAACGAGTCCACCAGGAACTGGCGCGGCTCTTTCCCAACGAAGCGTCCCTGCTGCGCCTGGTCACCGCGCTCCTGGTCGAAACCAGCGAAGAATGGGAAACCGGAAAAATCTACCTCAACATGGAATGCCAACACCCGCCCTTAACTTGATGCTCGAGGAATTTACAGAAAAGAATTTGCTCCGCCAGCGATTTTCCAACCGTTGGCCAACATGTTCGTTGTGAACTGGCCGACCTTCGGATTCTTGCTCGCTCGCTCGAATCCATTGAGGCTGGCAAAGCTGAAGAAGCCGATTACGGCAAAGTCATCCACATCATCCACAGTCAAATGCAGAGCGCGGTCTAACGACTCGAACCAGTTTCTGTATTGATCCAGCCACTTTGGCATGTCGCTCGCCCACCACTCCATGGAGTCAGTCGCGTTGGTCGGCAACAGGGCTTGCAGATCTGCTAACCCGGCCATTTTAAGAACTCGACCATCCTGCTGCCAGACTGTGATCGAAAGATGCGGATTGGATTTGTCTTTCAGAAACACGAGTGCCCCGTTCGCCGCGTCACCCTCGCGTTGAAATCCAGCTTTACTGAGCAGAAGCGTTATCCGACTGAAGGAATGCTTGTCCTGCGCAAGTATCGAAGCTCCGGGCGATTGGGGCGGGGCGGACAACGAAGGGGCAAAGTCTGGAACTGCCCGGTCTGTGAACCGCTCAGGTTCTTGAGCAATGCTTGGGGCCTGGTGGGCCACGGCGGACCCTTGCTTTGACGCTAGCCGGTGCCAAAGAAAGTATCCCCTCGCTGCCGTTGCTAAAATGAGGCTGAGCAATCCGAACGCCGGGCCGAGCCGCTTCTTCCGCGCCGCTTGAAGACCGGAAAGACGTGACCCCTGAGAAGGCCCATGTGCCAAAGATATGCTGTCAAAGACGCGACTGAATTCCGAAACCTCGCTTGCTTTGCACCACTCCTGTAGCCCGTCGCGCCATACGCAAGTGTCCGGGTCGAGAGTTCCATCAACGAACGAGCGCGCCAGCAATTCCTCCGCAACTGGGCCGATTTGGGATTCGCCAACTAGGTAATACCACTGTGCTTGTGGTTCACCTTCCGCTCCCTTGATGTTGTCTGCGGCTGCCATGTTTTTCCTGTTCTGAGATGGAGGCCGAATTTACAGGCGGCCGTTTCCACAAGGGAAGCAAATCTTACACATATGTAATGAGCGTCAGCACACGATTCATGCGTGGCTCAAAGGTTTGGCAAGCAGCTCGGTGATTTTCTCCGCAAAAAGAGGGGAAACCTGACGTATGCACAGTTCAGCAGGAAGATCGGGATCAGCGACGCCTCGTTGCACCGAATGGAAATGGGCGAACAGAACGTGACCCTAAAATCCCTGGAGCAAATCACCCAAAGATTGAAGTGCAAGATTTCGGACGTGTTCCCTGATTGATGTTCCTCCTCATCTTGGGATTGCCTCCGCCCTCCAAACGAATACACTCGCGGCATGGATTTGACGCACGCAGATCTTCATCTCCTTCAGGCATCTGAGGGGTTTCTCGATTTGGGAATGATTGTCGAGGCGTTCAACGAATTGGAAGAAATTGCTCCTCTGAACCGTGCTCACCCGGCCGTGCTGCTGATGCGTTCCCGCGCTGCCCGACCAGTGCAATCGGCTACTCAATGGGGGGGCGGCCATGGTCAGCCATCCCCGGGCCAAACAGACGAGATCCACATGAAACCGGTCAAAACCCTGCTTTGATTGAATATGGCCGCTTGACCCAGCCGGTGTTCGACCTCTCTATGTCTGCGTAAATGCTGCGATGCTTGGCCCGACAACGCGACAAATGATTTTGCTTACGCATTCAGGGGACGATCAACCTAACCCCCGTGGCGAATTTGTTTCCACGCACTGGAGCGTTGTCTTGACGGCGGCACAGACCCAATCGCCGGAAGCCTGCGAAGCATTGGAAACTTTGTGCGCCGCCTATTGGTACCCACTCTATGCTTACGTTCGTCGCAAGGGCTATAGCCCGCCGGAGGCGGAGGATTTTACGCAGGAATTCTTCGCACGTCGGGTCGTCACGAAGTTGATCTTCCGAAACGTGCGGCCGGGCGAGGGTAAGTTCCGGACCTGGCTTTTGAACAGTCTCCAGAACATGCTGTGCAACGAATGGGACCGGCAACACGCCCAGAAACGTGGCGGCAACCAACCGCATGTGCCCGTGAATTTGCAAGACGCCGAGGGACGCTATCTGGTCGAACCGGCACACGATCTGACTCCCGAGAAGATTTACGAACGTACGTGGGCCATGACCCTTTTGGACCGCGCTTTGGAGGAACTTCGGGCATCTTACGAGAAGGCTGGAAAGGTTGAGTTGTTCGGTGAGTTGAAGTGCTTTCTGCCGGGAGCGTTGAGCACCCAGCCTCATGCCGAAGTGGCGGCGCGTCTGGGAAAGAGTGAAGAAGCGGTGAAGATGGCCGTGAGCCGATTGCGTCAAGAATACGGGCGTGTCTTGAAGGACGAGATCAAACGCACCGTGTCCAGTCCCGAAGAGGCGCAAAGCGAATTGCGACATTTGCTCGCCGTCCTGGGTGAGTGATGTTTGATTTCTTGTGACCTTTCGGCCGGTTTGCTTTTGCAGATTGTAACGGACGACACAGTCGCTCCTTATGCCAGAGACGAAAACCTGCTCAGAGTGTGGCGCGGTCATCCCGGCGACCTCGCGCGAGGGGTATTGTCCGAAGTGTTTGCTGGGGTTGGCCAACACGGTCGCACTCGATGAAGTCAACGCCCTACGTCGCTCGGTATCGGAAGGGACCTCGCCGTCGGGATCGAGTCTCAGCAATTACGAGTTGTTGGAGTCAATCGGAGAGGGCGGGATGGGAGTGGTCTATAAGGCGCGTCAGCGCGGCCTCAATCGCATCGTGGCGCTGAAGGTGATTCGCTCCGGCTCGCTGGCCAGCGAGTCGGAGGTCAAACGGTTTCGGAGTGAAGCTCAGGCCGCGGCCAGAATCCAGCATCCGAACGTGGTCGCCATTCACGAAGTCGGCGAGCACGAAGGCCGGCCCTTCTTCACGATGGATTTTATTGAAGGCCAGAACTTGGCCCAGGTGGCGCAAGGGACGCCCTTGGCAGCAGAGCGAGCGGCGCGCTACGTCCAAACGATTGCCGAGGCGGTACACTGCGCGCATCAACTGGGCATTCTTCACCGCGATCTTAAACCCGCCAACATCCTTCTCGACAGAAACGATCAGCCGCGGATCACCGACTTCGGACTGGCAAAGCAGCTTGAAAGCGATTCGGGTCTTACGATGTCCGATGCGATTCTAGGCACGCCCAGTTACATGCCGCCCGAGCAGGCGGCGGGCAAACGCAAGGACATGGGTCCGGCATGCGATGTCTATTCGCTGGGCGCGGTACTATATGATCTGCTGACGGGTCGTCCACCGTTCCGCGCCGATACGCCCTTGGATACGTTGCGACAGGTGGTGGAAGCTGCACCTGCTCCGCCACGACTGCTGAACCCCAAAGTGCCGAGGGACCTGGAAACGATCTGTTTGAAATGTTTGGCCAAGGATCCCGGCCAACGCTACCCAACGGCGCAAGAACTGGCAGACGATCTGGGCCGCGCGCTCAAACACGAACCCATTCGCGCCCGGCCAGTTGGGCGGCTTGAGCGGCTCATACGCTGGTGCCGGCGCAACCCGGCGGTAGCTGGTTTGCTGGCGGGCACGGTTCTCCTCTTGGTGATGATGACCATTGCAGCCGTTTTTTTCCGGCGGGACGCGATCAATGGGAACCACGACGACATACAATCTGCGGCGGAGATGATTCGCCTGCAATTGCTCCCGCTTCGGGAGTCGGTACAGCAGGCTGCCAAGGCGACAATATTGCGGGAGTTGCTGGCAAATAATGACCTTCCTGGACTGACAAATTTCCTGGCCCGCGCTTACGCAGGGTACGGAGCACCAGACCATCCGCTCCAGGTGGAAAACTGGATGCTGGTGGGAACCAATGGGCGGATGCTCGCCCGCTGGCCAGAAGCAACACTTCCCAACGACCTTTCGCATCGCGATTATTTCCGAGGTGCGAAACAAGCTGCCGAGGACGAGGCATCAACAGCATACGTTTCCCGTGTTTACAAAAGCTTGGCCGACAAGCGCGACAAATTCGCGGTATGCATGGAAGTCCGGGACGAATTCAAAACCGACTTCGGAGTCATGGCCGCGATGATCACGACGCAGTCCACGCAAGGAAGGCTCGGTCTGACTACGGAACGCCGACAGACCGTCGTGATTGCCCAGGGTGAGACCAATGCCTCCTCCGGCGAGGCGCAGATGTCGGAATTTGTCGTGATGCTCCATCCTGATTTTGATGGCCACACCATGAACGCCGTTCCTGTGGACAACGCCCGCTTGCTGGCCCTGCTGCGTGAAATGATGAAGCCTGAGGAAGCCAGCGCGGGAATCCGTCGCATCTCGTGGTACCGCGACCCCGTGCCCCGTGACCATCCGAAGTTCCCAGGTCGTCGGCTGACGAGTCTTGCCCAGGTCAAAGCGACGCCCTTCATTGTGATTTGTGAGACACGAGACTACGTGGCGGATGCGGTGATTACTGCGTGTTGTGTCGTTCTGGTTGCGGGGGTCGCCTTGGTGGGTTGGCGGTTTGTCCAGCGCCGACGCAACCGTTGATTCGCCCGTAACGAATGACGGCTTCGTAGTGGGGCAAGCGTCAGGACGGTGCTGCTGACGCGTTTTTCCTCCGTCGTCCACGAAGTGTCCTCTTTCTACTTTTCCTCGTTACCTTCCTCCGCTTTTCCTTTTGCAAGGACTGAAACCAAAATTATGAAAAACGAATTCATAACCCCCGAAAGTCCGAGCCTAAAACCCACTGCAAGCCAGCGCCGCTTCCCGCTCTACCAACGAGTGCTGATTGGCGTGGCGGTTGGTGCGCTGTTCGGCGTCATGTTCCGCGCACGCCCAATCCTCCTTGGGATTGGCACGAAGGAACTCGGCGAACTTGGCATGCTGGTGATTCGGCTGCTCAAGGTGCTGGCCGTGCCGTTGGTCTTGTTCGCCATTCTGGACGCCTTCGCCCGGACCCGCATTTCGGCCCGGCGCGGGGGGAAGCTTCTGTTGATTTGCCTCATGAATGTGTTGGTCGCTTTCACCATCGGTCTGACGCTGATGAACACACTGCGTCCCGGGGTGCTATGGCGCGGTAGGCTGGAGCAGATTAGCGGGACGGTTCAAGGTGTGGCCACTCCCCTCGCAAAGGGACTCTCGACTGTCGCGAAAGACGTTGAACCCACCTTGAGCTTGTTGAAAAACTTCGCCGGCTACGTTCCGAAGAGCGTGGTGGATCCGTTCCTCAACAACAATCTTATCACCGTGGTCCTGGCGGGCGTGCTGGCGGGTGCGGCTTTGCGGCGTGTCAAAGACCAGCAAGCTGCGGCCGGCCAAACCAGCGTGTTGGCGATTGAGCGCGGCATCGAGGCCATCTACCAGATTCTCGTGCAAATGCTGACTTGGGTCGTCCAAGCGATCCCTTTTGCGGTTTTCGGAGTCGTGGCCGAGGTCGTGGGACGCTCGGGCCTTGGTGTGTTCAACGCCTTGTGGGTTTTCCTCGGCGTGATCTTGTTTGGCTTGGCTATTCACTCGCTTATCTACTACCCGATGATGGCTTGGCTGGTCGGCGGGAAATCACCCAGGGTTTTGCTGGGCCAAGGCGCAGATGCAATCCTCACCGCCTTATCCACAAACAGCAGCCTGGCCACGATCCCGGTCACGCTGCGTTGCTTGACGGCGAACATGGGAGTTTCAGAAGAGTCGGCGCGACTGTCCACCTGCGTTGGCACGAACCTCAACCATGACGGTATCACTCTGTACGAGGCGATGGTGGCGCTGTTCCTGGCGCAGGCCTGCGGATTTGACCTCAGCCTCGGCCAACAAATCGCCGTGGTCGTGGCCTCGCTGATGGCGGGGGTCGGCGTGGCAGGGATACCTGAGGCCGGACTGGTGGTGCTGCCCCTGGTGTTAGGTGCGGCCGGACTGCCCGAGTCGTTCATTGCGGCTGCCATCCCGCTCGTGCTGTCCGTTGACTGGCTCATCGCGCGGGCTCGTTCCTGCGTCAACGTCATCAGCGACATGCAGGTGGCCATTCTGCTCGACAGAGGGGTAACTCGATCATCCACCACCAGCAAGGAAGCCAGTCCATGAGCGCGTTAACTTTCCTTGTTACCTTTCAGTTCGGTTTCTTTTGCAAGGAGTGAAAGGCAAAAATGAAAACCGAACACATCGAACTCTTGAACAGGTTGGAAGCCTGCGTCCTCGACGATTTCGACGCCGCCTTCCCGTTCTCCCGACGGCTTGCGCGCGATAATGGCTGGACACCGACCTACACGCAGCGGGTTATTCGGGAAGACAAGCGGTTCGCGTTTCTGGCGGTTGCTCACTTCTGGCGTCATCACGTATCACCGGACATCACAACATTATGAAAACATGGATAGCGATTCTCTTTAGCATCGGGCTGGCCGTGGCTTGCACCGTCATTTCTGTGTTGATCGACTTCAACCTCGTTTGGATTATGGTGATTGGCACCGCACTCTGGGCGGCGATTGATTCGTCGAAGTTACAATTCAAGAAATACAAATCGGCCATCACGACGGTTGGCCCTGTTCTCTTGTTTCTCAGCGTGTGCTTACTTTGGATTGTCTTTTTCCCTTGGTATCTGTCCATGAGGCACAAGATCAAGACAGGCAAAGCGACGCTGAAGGAAGGATCTGCCAATGTTGACGCCTAACAAAATCACTGGAGCGCACGCGGGCGGGCCACGTCAGAGCCTCATGAGAAGTCCCAGCGAACCACCCGAGACGCCGACGGCTCCGAAGCGCATTAACGTGGGTTGGGCCATCCAAGGCGCGTGCCTGCTGGTGTTGGCGGCAGGCTGGCTCGCCGCGCAGGTCGACGCCGACTGGAAGGGCTTTGAGTCGTCGTGGATTTCCGGCATACTGCTCGCGGTGGGGGGAGGAGCATTTCTGATGGAAGGAGTGATCGAGCGCCGCCGCAACCCGCAGAGAATGGTCGAACCCGGCGCAGCACCGAATGCCGGCCTCACAACGCGCTCAGGCGATGCTGGAGTCACGGAGGGGCCGCTGCGAATCACGCCATGAAAAAAGTCATCGCATACGTGCCCGTTGTGATTGGGATTCGAGTCCTCGTCGTCTTGCTGATGGGCGGGCTTGTTGGGATACCGATTGTATGAATGAACCCACGTCAAATCAGACCCTTGATATTGAAGGGGCCATCAACAGTTACACGAAAGTCCTTTGGAAGTGCGGTTGGGCCGTCGCGTTCGTTGGCCTTGGAATTTTCCTGTGGTTACAAATCGATGCCCCGTTACGCAGTGTCACCATCAGCGAAGGTGAAATAGGGTGTGGTATTGGCGCCCTCCTCTCGTTCATCATTGCCGCATCCTTGCCTTTCGCCGAGCATACTCATACTTACCTGGACTTTACGGACCGTCAGGTCGTGACCGTAAAGTACCGTTTCTCTGAAACATCCAAACGCTGCCGTCCTTTGACAGACTTTTGCCACATCGTGGTTCGGCATCTCTGTCACCCCGGTGGCGAAGGGGATGACACCTACACGGGCAGCGTCGGATTGAAGCCTATGGATGGGAAAGCTGTGCTATGGGTGAAGAGCTTTCCCACAACCCAGGATGAAGTCCCTCGGACTACTTATGAGTTTGCGAGGAAGTTGCAGGAGATGACGGGATTGCCGGTCGCACCCATGGGCGAATTCAAAAGCGGGACGCAGTGAAATTGGGAATATGACTTTTGACTGGCCCAACAAATTCGGTGGAGCGAACCGCCGCCCCGCCTTTCCGCTCAACGCCGGGGCGCAGTTTGAGAGTACCTCGTGCGCTCCACCGTTCCAGTCGGCGGCGGTCGCTCACCTCTGACTAGGTGGCATCATGCGCACGGCCCAAAAAATCCGCTACCTGGCAGAACCGAAGCATGTGCGTGAGGTGACCCTGACCGGCACGGCTGACTTTGGATTCTGGTCAGACTATCTGAAAGCAGAGGGACTCACTCCAATGCGGTGCGGTGACGCGGCACAGGTATGGGTCGTGTCAGCAGAGATGGTTTACTTGGGGGTTCGCTTCACCGAGGTCAGTTTTTCTGTCCGCACGGTGCTAACCCAAGACGGCAGCAGCGCGGGGATGCGATTGCTTCACGCCTTCACCTCTAGTCGCGTCTTTGCGTGGTGCGAGCGGACGATGTTCGCCACGCCTTACAGTCACGGCGCGGGCCGTGTTTCAGTTCAGAGTCCGCCTTCGGTGCGGCTGGATGCACCGGGTGGGTGTGTCCTCAGTGCCGAGATGTCTCCACTGGCGCGTTCAGCCACACGAGCAGGCGACGAGAGCTGGGAGGGGCCGGTGTTTCTGCCACCACGAGGCGCAGCAGGCAACGGTCGGCTTTTTTTCGGGCGCTTGAGCGGGCACACGGTAGTTTATCCGTTCTCAAGCAGTGACCGTTTCGGGATGGATCTTTCAGCCGGAGGCGGAGTTCTCCAACCGCTGGCCGATTCGAGATTCTTCCCGCAGGAGTGGGTGGTGCGCGCCGATGCCACTCACGGCAAGTCCAAGACCTATCGGCGGATAGACATCTTCACCCATGACCATGCGGCCTCCTGACCATTCGCGGCAGTGACGGCGGCGGCTCCGCAGCGCCCTCGGCTTCAAGTCACCTGTGGACTTTGGTAACCAAACCAACAAACTAGCCCGTGCCGCTGCCCCTCATCTGTCCACGAAATCGAGTCAGGCTCAGTGAGCGCCAAAGTGGAATTCACAAACCAGTTGAGCCGGCCTAAGAAGTGCCGCGCTGATCGAAGCCAATGGAAAATGGCTTCGCTGCTTTTTATTCCCGGCGTGTCTTTCTCGAATCGTAGTGCTGAACCATGTCGGCGTCATCGGCCCCGTCCACGTCAGTAATCACCAACAGCGTCAGCACCGAATTGTAGGCTTCCAGTGCCCAACTCTGCTCACTGACTTCGATTTGTCGCCCAGAGGCATTTTGCGTTATCCACGCCTCCGGATTTACCAATTCAGGGCCAGCCTCGCCGGCTGATGTTGCTACATGTGACGCCAAGGATGTGGCGTGTAGCCTCATTCCCTTTTCGATTCGAAGTCCGAAACGACTTCCCTGTTGCTTCGACCAGGCAACAGCACCGTTTGTGGAGAGCACAACGATGCATTCGTGCTTGTTCAAATCGACGAATTTCATTCCTGTCGCCGTCAGCGAAGTGTTGAAGGTTCCGGCCAAAGTTTTGATGTGCTCCAGTCTCGGTTCAGCATCACGCGCAAGAGGACGAAATAGCGCTGTTGGCATCAGAAGCTCAGAAGCAAAGAGATTGGCCTCTACTTCCATCGGACTTCCTTTGTAGTCGCGCATCTGCTCGGCGGTGCAGACGAAAAACTGAGATTCTGCCTCGTGGAGAAACCAATGCCCGAGCTCATGAGCGATGGCGAAACGCTTCCGCCCCTCTTCGCGAATTTTTGAGTCCGTCCGAATGATGCCTCGTTTGCCCTGCCGGACCAGTCTCGCAAGGCAACCGGTAAGCTTCGCCTCCAAGCAGAGGACGCCGCGGTCCATCGCAATGTCTTCGACCGGAACAGGCGCGGCGGTATCCAGGCAATAATCTTGCGTAATCCGATACGCTGTGCCCTCAGCGCGGATTTTGCGAATCTCCCTTGCCATCCTCCGAAGCCTCCATTTCCAGAAGCGTCAGATCCTCTTCGAGGACTGCTAAATCTTCGGGAGTCGCCTTCTCAAATTCACGCGCATAAACCTGAGCTTGTTCAGGGTCGTTCTGGCCCAAACTTTCAATCATTGACCGGACTTTTTCGCAAACGGTTTCAGCAGCGCCCACCCCGGCGGACAATATCACCTTCGCTCTCTCGACTGCCTTGAGTCGCCGTTCACGAGCACGCTCCAAACTCTGTCGAGCCTTGGCCTTCTTGAGCAGAGATCCAAAGCGCTTTTGCGGTCCTGCCATGTCCACTTTGAAATCCTTCAAATACTGGGCGACTTGCGCAGCATCCATCGACTCAGGATCAATGCCGTCATCTCGCATGAGGACCGAAAGACGTTCCAGTTTGGTGCGGTCATTTGGATTGCTTTCGTTCACCTGACCTCCTTCCGGTCTTCGCCTTTGACGTTGTTCTTGCGGCACCAATCGACCAGGAACGCAGGCGCTGCGCGCCGAATGCGCTTCATGGCTGCATCGTAATCTTGTTCTGAAACACCAATCTTTCCCCGACAGTACGCCCGGCCGATGCACTCTCGATCATCATGGACCGCAAGTAGGATCGCCTGCTCGTGGGTCTTGTCTGGCAGGCTTAACGCGAAATCCTCCAGCAACTGATCTCCAAGCGTGCCGCCCTCCTTAAAACGAAGGACGTGGTAGATGTCCTCACCGTCCACCGCAGAGTTCACGGCGTTGAACTCCGCTTCACCAGATTCATTTTCCTCAACGACTGGTGACAGGGTGGTCATGCGGCGGTTCTTGGAAAGCCAATTGGAGAGAATGCTTTCCGCCCTCGACCGGCAGAACCGGTAGAAATCTGGCTGCTTCTGCTCATCCCATGTGTAGCTGCCGTCCATCGCCTTTTCGACGACATCCACAGCAAGATCACTCGCGGACTTTCCACCTGGAAAATCGACGTCGTCATTGTCGAACGGGTTGAAGAACCCCTTTGCCGCAGCAAGTTTCATGATTCGCAAGGTGAGCCGGTCGAGAAACCCAATGGACTCCATCGCCTTGATGGCAACATCCAATTTTGCTCCCGCCAGGGGAACCTTCGCCTGACCCGGATCACTCGGCTCTCCATTATTACTGACTGGTGCGCTCATTCCGCCGTTGTTTCGCGACATTATGCTCCATTGGTGGCCCTCCACAAGAAAATCACTTTTTTCGGCGGAGACCCGAATCTTGCCGGTGATAAGGAGCATGAGTAAGTTTCAAATTCTGGCGATTGACGGTGGGGGGATGCGTGGACTGTTCCCGGCCGGCATCCTCGCACGATTGGAAGAGGCGTATGGCATACGCATCGCGGACTGTTTCGACTTGGTGGTTGGCACCTCGACGGGCGGCATCATTGCCCTTGGATTGGGCAAGGGCCTAAAGCCCTCCCAGATTGAGGAGTTCTACCTCGACAGTGGGCCGCGCATCTTCGCGGGAGCGGACAGTGTGCTACGGAACCTCTCGCAGAACTGCTTCTTAACACGCCTGACCAACAACGTGTGCTTCGTCTCGATTTCCCCGTGCCGGCGGACACGTTTGGACTGGACCGCGTGGACCTCAAACGAATGTTGCCGAAGGTGGAATACTGTGCCCGGCATTTTGGCCCCAAGGTTGAGGAATTGTTCCTCGAACATCGCGCACCAGCTTTTGAACCTGCCCACAAATTAACCAAGGAAGTAAACGCATGAACAACATATTGACCCGCCCTGAAGGGCGTCTCGCCAAGTCGCAAATCGTCCACATGCTCGATGCGATCTGTCAGGGAATTGAGCCGACCGAGACCCAGTACAAAGATGCCGCTGAACGATACAAGATCATCGGCGAGTTTCTTGCTGAGGAAAGCTCGCCACTTTACTGCTTCGAGCCAACTGTCTATCCACAAGGCTCAATGCGAATCCGGGCTGCAATCCGGCCTGCGCACGGGAAATACTTCGATGTCGATTTGGTCTGTGAATTCAAAAAAATGCCACACACCGATCCAAAGAAGGTCAAGAGACTGTTGTGGGAGCGGTTTCACCACAGCGACCGTTATCGTGGCATGGCGGTCGAGTTGAATCGGTGTGTGCAGTTGCGATACGCCGACAACTTTCACATGGATGTGATGCCGTGTGTCCCCGACCAGCAGTCTTGGATCAAGCAGGGCTCGATTTGGGTGCCCGATAAAAAGCTTGAGGATTGGAAGCCGAGCAACCCAATAGGCTTCGCCACTTTCGTAGAAACCGTAGCGGCCAAAAACCCCAGGCAGCTCATTGCACTCTCGAATACAATCGAGGCCAGGGCCGCAAGTGTTGAGCCTTTACCGGTCGAACAGACCTTCACCAAACCAGCCCTGATACGCATCATCCAGATTCTTAGAGCCTGTCATGCACTTTTGGCGAGGACGGCCTTGAGCCTGAGGAGGGCGAAGGCCAGCCAGTGGTAGCCGGCCAGGGTCTCGGCCAGCCGTTCGTAGTCGCGGGCCAGCCGCCGGAAGCGGGCCGCCCACGCGAAGC
>JAYVNY010000060.1:0-4593 GCA_043758205.1 Akkermansia sp. | reverse complement strand
GTCCGCGTCGGCAGGACGGACCATTTCGCGGTAGTGTGCGAAAATCATTTGCGGCGAATTGCCCATGCGTGCCGCCGTCTCGTTTTCGTTTTTGTATTTCGCGAAGTGGTAGCTGGCGAACGAATGGCGAAGCCCGTTCTGCGGCCACTCCGCGCGCAGTTTGGTCTTGTTCAAGACGAGCTTGAGCTTGTCCGCGTAATTCAGGGACGGAAGTTTGCCGCCCACGGCGCGCGCCGTGTCCAGCCAGGCGCGCAACTGCGGAGAGATGAGAATGAGGCGGCGTTGCCGTGTCTTGGCCTTGGCGGCTTTCACTTCCACAAACTCCGCGCCGATTTCCGCCCACTCCAATTGCTCCGCTTCCGAACGGCGCAAGCCACCAAACAGCGTCAGGGCAACAACCGGCAGAATGTCCGGCGCGTGATCAAGGCAGGCGCCCAAAATGGCGCTGGCCTGCGCTGGCGTCACGATGCCGGGCGGCTTTTCTTCCACGCGGGGCGAGTCCACGGCGAGCGCGGGATTTTCGCGGATGTATTTTCGTTTCACGGCAAACGCGAAAAGCGTCCGGACGTCTGTCAGGTAGCTTTGTTTAGTCGCGGGTTTCCATCCGTTGCTCGAAATGTATTCCTGAATTTCAGCGGGCGTAATTTTGCCAATGAGTTTTTCGCGACGGCTCAAAAGGAAGCGATTGATGGAAGCCCGGAGCGTCTTCAAATAGCGCGGGCGAAGTCCTGCCGAGTTCTTTGCCGCAAGGAATTCATCCGAAACCGTGCCAAGCGGCACTTCGGGGATAGTGGCTTCCGCGCCGTGCTTCTCCACAAAATCCACGGCAGCGGCCAAGGTCCAGCCCAAGCGGTCCAGCCGTTGCAGTTGGTAGGCGATTCCAGCGCGTTCGGTTGGGGGAATGGTGGTGAAGTGAATGCCGAAGGCTTTGGTGTCCTTGGTTCGTTCCTTGACGTAACGCTCGGCTTCTTCGCGGGTGTCGAAGAACTTCCGCTGACGTTTCCCATCCGGGCCTTGAGGTTCGTTGACGCGATAGCGGGTTCGCCCGTGGTTTATGGCTTTGGTGATTTTCATACTTGGTTGGTGTTCGCTGCCTTCCGCTGCCTTTTGCTGCCCTGAAAAGGAGCCGAAGTTGACCGGAAGGGGCCGAAGGGGGAACAAGCGTGAAGTGTGCGGGACAGCCCGCAAACACTGGATTTCGCGGGGGAATGGCCGGATTTAAGCCCGGATTGAAGATGGTGCCCACGACAGGACTTGAACCTGTACGATGTTACTCACTAGAACCTGAATCTAGCGCGTCTGCCAATTCCGCCACGTGGGCCACCTAAAATATCAGGCGCTTGCACTATAACCGACCACACAGATTTTTGCCGTGCTGGTTTTCGTGCTCGAGCTTCGCCGTGAACTTAAATACCAGCGGGAAATCCGCTGGACACCGACCACGGTCTGGCTCGTGCGCCCTAACTTTCGGCTAAAAACTACCAGAGGGTTTGCGATGAGCGCAAGCGGCCAATTCCGTTCGGCGCGATTGGAAGTGGGAGCGATCATGCAGTGGTGCCGCTTCCTATGCCCCCATTCCCACCTCGCGCCCGTTCAGGCCTCTCAATGCTTTTCGGCCCGCCTCAATTGCAGCCGCTTGGCCTGGTCGCCGTTTTGATCTAACACTCCGGCGTGATTTCCACCGCGCCCGTTCTGGTCGCCCGCCACGCCATGGCGACGCGCTTTGAGATCGCCCTGCATGGCGCGAACCCCGTGGCGCT
Source organism: Akkermansia sp. (assembly GCA_043758205.1). Classification (GTDB taxonomy): domain Bacteria; phylum Verrucomicrobiota; class Verrucomicrobiia; order Limisphaerales; family SIBH01; genus JANNGC01. Next base: position 2,833 of record JAYVNY010000060.1, on the reverse strand, counting down.
CCGGGCGGCGGGCGAGGAGGCGCTGGACGAGATTGAGCGGGTCGAGGCGCAACTCAGCCTCTACCGCTCCGGCAGCGAAGTCGCGCTCCTCAACCGCGAGGCGCATCTACGGCCGGTGCGCATCACGCCCGCGCTTTTCCAACTGCTCGCCCGCGCGCTCGAACTCTCGCGCGAAACCGGTGGCGCGTTTGATCTCACCATCGCACCGCTGGTGCGCGCGTGGGGCTTCATGGGCGGCACCGGTTTGGGCGCGGTGCCGGATGCGGCGACGCTGGAAGCAGCGCGCGCCAACGTCGGCAGCCAGCACGTCGAGCTGGATGCCGCGCGGTTCACCGTTCGCTTCGCGCGCGAGGGCGTGATGCTGGATCTCGGTGCGCTTGGCAAAGGCCACGCCGTGGATCGCGCGGCGGCGGTGCTACGGGCCGCCGGGGTGACGAGCGCATTGCTCCACGGCGGCACCAGCACATCGTTCGCGCTGGGACGTCAGCCCGATGGGTCGCCGTGGAAAATCGCCGTCATTTCGCCAGACCAGGATTCATCCGCACCGCCGCTCGCCGTGATGGAATTGGAAAATGAATCACTCTCCGTCTCTGCCGTGTGGGGGCGCTCCTTCCGCGTCGGAGAAAAAAATTACGGCCACATCATGGACCCGCGCACCGGCGCTCCAGCCGAAGGCGCGCGCCTCACCGCCGTCGTCCTGCCCGGAGCCACGGAGACGGACGCTCTCTCCACTGCCTTGCTCACCGCGCCGGAATTATTGGGGCCGCTGGCCGCGTCCCGTCCTCGGCTGCGCGCGCTCGTGGTGATGGGGGAGGAGGCCGCGCCGCGCGTGGTCAGGCACGGGTTGGCTCTGCGTTGAACATCACACCCGCTGAAGGGTGAATGCGACGGCGACAGGCGCGCCGCGTCTGGCGGCCGCTTCCGTGGGAAAAGACCGGCGCGGCGGGGTGACCGCCGCGCCGGATGTGGGAGCGGAACTTACTTCGCCTTCGCGCACTTCTCGCAGGGCTTGGCGGCTTCACCGAGCTTCTTCACGGTGTCTTTGCAGCACGCGTCCTTGGCGCACTTCTCGCAGGTCTTGCCGGCCTTGGCGTCTTTCGCGGCTTTGATGCAGCACTCGCCCGCAAACGCGGACGACGTGAGGGCGACGACGGCGGTGAGGATCGCCAGATGTTTGATGAGGTTCTTCATATTGTGTGTCGGGAACGTGGCTTGTGTTTTTTTCGAACGCCCGGCCCCAAGCCGTGGACGGAACATTCGTTGGCGCGCAGCGCGCGCAAATGGTTCTGGCGACGAATCGCCGAAAATGTCCTCGAGGCGCTTCACAGCAGTTTCCTCAAGGTCGCTTCGCCCTTGGAACTGGCGGCGAGATAAACTTTTTCCCCGCGCGTCCAGCCGGCCAGCGCGTAGCGACCGGCGGTGCCAAACTTCAACTGCTCCAGCGGCGCGTCGCGTTTCCTGCGTGAGTTCACAGGCATCGTCCCGGCTGCCGGCCAGGCTCAACGCAAAGGCGCACAGCCGCTCGTAGTGGGCCTCGACCAGCGTGTCCGCGTCTGTGTTCACGCCGGCTAGGAAGCCGCAGGGTGGAAAACTATTCCATTTAATCTTCGGACCCACATCTCCTGACGCTCCTCACTCATGCCGCAGTGCATCAATGGGATCGAGTTCCGCCGCCGCCTTCGCCGGGTAAATTCCGAAGATGATGCCCACCGCACCGGAGATGCCGAACGCGAGCAGCACCGACCACGGCGTGATGATCGTCTTCATCGTCGTGAGTTGGGAAACCATCAGCGGCACGAGCACGCCCACGACCACGCCGATGAGTCCGCCGCCCACGGACAGCACCACGGTCTCGACGAGAAACTGCATGGTGATGTGTCGGCGCTTGGCCCCGAGCGCGCGGCGCACGCCGATCTCACGCGTCCGCTCGGTCACCGTGGCGAGCATGATGTTCATGATGCCGATGCCGCCGACCAACAGGCTGATCGCCGCGATGGAACCGAGCACAATGTTGAAGATTTGCCGAATCTGATCGGCTTGACGGAGTAGTTCGAGCGGAACGATCACGTTGTAATCGAGCTTCGTGCCGTGCGTTTTGCGAAGCGATTCCCGCACGACTTCGGATGTCGGGACGACATCGTTGCGGTCCTTCACCTTGAGCGTGATTTGATTGAGTTGCACTTCCTCGGACATGAACGTGCCGCTGAGTCGCGTGAAGACGACATCGCCGATACGAACGCGGAACGTGCTGAGTGGGATGTAGATGTCCTTGTTGAAGTCTTGTCCTGAGAGACTGCCACCGATGGCCGCCGACGCCGTTCGCGACCGCATCACGCCGACGACCTTGTAGCGGTGCGTGCGGATTTGAATCGTCTGGCCAATCGGGTCTTCAAACGGGAACAGAGTCGAGGCCGTTTCCGCGCCGAGGACCGCAATGTTGGCCATCTCCGACTCGTCGTCATCGGTCAGGAACCGCCCGCGCAACACCGGGAGGTGGTTCATCTCGGAATACTCGGTCGTCGAGCCGACGAGTCTCACGTTCAAGATGCGTTGCAGGTAGCGAGCCTCGCTGATGATCTCACGCATCCGCACGGCACCGGTGATTGTCGGAATGGTCTTCGTCATGAGGTCGTAGTCGGCGCGAAGCAGTCCGTACTGCGGGACCGAAAATCCGCGCGAGCTGCCTCGGCTACCACTCGAAGACGATTGCGAATCGGCGGGAGGTTTAACCGTCACCACGATGATGTTGGTCGCGCCGAGTGCCAGGACTTGTTGCTGAGCTTGAGCACTCGCCCCTTCTCCGATCGCAAGCATCGCGATCACCGAGAAGACT
>JAYVNY010000059.1:0-61858 GCA_043758205.1 Akkermansia sp. | reverse complement strand
GGCGCGATGAGTGGGATGGTGTGTCTGCGCCTCCGCTCACTCTCTCGCAAGAATGTCCGGTTGTCCCTTGCCGCAGCCTGACGTAGTCTCCCTCCGCTGTGATGAAACCCGAAAAAATTCGCCTGTTCGTGAAACCGTCCTGCGGCTGGTGCCACGAGGCCAAGGACTGGCTCGACGAGCATGGCTTCGAATACGAGGAACTTGATGTGGTCTCGAACCGCGCCGCGTTTCAGGAGATGAAGGAACTCTCGGGCCAGACCAAGGCTCCCGTCATCGAGGTGGATGGCGAACTGCTGGCGGATTTCGACACGGAGCAGTTGGAAAAATTCTGGAAAAAGCTGGAAGCGCAGGCGTGACTCGGTAGCAGTTTGCAGGGTTTTGGCAGAGCGCGAAGACACCACTTGCAACCTTCAACCTCCAACCTTCAACTTCTGACCCGACGATGATCGCTGAACTGCCTTTGAAGCCCCGCCCACGCATTCCCGAATGGCTGCGCCTGAAGCTGCCGACTGAGAACACGTTCGCGAAGACGCGCAACCTGCTCGACGACTTGAAGCTGCACACCGTCTGCGAGAGCGCGAAATGCCCGAACCATTGGGAGTGCTGGAGCAAGGGCACGGCGACATTCATGATCGCGGGCGACCGTTGCACGCGCGCCTGCTCGTTCTGCGCGGTGAGCACGGCCAAGCCTTTTGCCCTCGAAGCGGACGAGCCGCAGCGCGTGGCCGAGGCGACGCGGCGCATGAAGTTGAAGCATGTCGTCATCACCGCAGTGGCGCGCGACGATCTGGCGGACGGCGGCGCGGAACATTTCCGCCTGACCATCGAGGCCACGCGCGCGCTGAATCCCGGCATCGTCATCGAAGTGCTGGTGCCGGATTTTCTGGAGAAGGATTCCTCGCTCGACGCGGTGCTGGCCGCCGAGCCGGAGATTTTCAATCACAACCTGGAAACCGTGCGCCGCCTGACGCCCAGCGTGCGTTCGCGCGCGACTTACGACCGCTCGCTCTCGGTCTTGCGGAAGGTGAAGGAGAAGCGCGGGGAAAAAGTTTTCACCAAGTCCGGCGTGATGCTCGGCCTCGGCGAGACGGAGGAAGAATTGTTCACGGCGATGGACGACTTGCGCGCGGCGAAGTGCGATATCCTCACGCTCGGACAGTATTTGCAACCGACGCTCAAGCATTTGCCGGTGGTGGAGTTCGTGCACCCGGACAAGTTCGCCGCCTACAAAGTACGGGCGGAGTCACTGGGTTTTATCCACGTCGCCAGTGGCCCGATGGTCCGCAGTTCGTACCACGCGGATGAAGTGTCGGCACCGATGCGGCCCGCCGGTTTGCTGGCCCAGTAGGATGGGCTGCCGGCGGTTTCTGCGAACTACGCCGCCGCCTGCTGGTTCTTGTGGCGGAGCAGGGGCTTGTCCTCACCGCGCACCACGGCGGCGGTGATCTTGATGGCGGCCACGTCGTCGCGGCTCGGAATCTCGTACATCATGTCGAGCATCAGCTTCTCGATCAGGCTCCGCAGGGCGCGCGCGCCGGTGCCTTTCTTCATGGCCTGACGCGCCAGTTCGCGCAGCGCGTCCTCGGAGAATTCCAGTTCCACATCCTCCAGCGACATCAGCTTGGTGTACTGCTTGATGAGCGAGTTGCGCGGCTCAGTGAGAATCTGCACGAGCTGATCTTCGGTGAGTTGCTCCAACACCGTGACCATCGGCAGCCGTCCGATGAACTCGGGGATGTAGCCGTAGTTGATCAAATCCTCCGGCTCGACGTGCTGGAGAATTTCGTCGCGGTCGTACTCCGCCACGCTGCGCCCTTGTTCGGCGGCGCTGAAACCCATCACGCGATTGCCGAGGCGGCGTTGAATGATCTTCTCCAAGCCCGTGAACGCGCCGCCGCAAATGAACAGGATGCCGCTGGTGTTCACACGAATGTACTCCTGTTGCGGATGCTTGCGTCCGCCCTGGGGCGGGACGTTGCAGACCGTGCCTTCGAGCATCTTGAGCAGCGCCTGTTGCACGCCTTCGCCGCTTACGTCGCGGGTGATGGAGACGTTCTCGGTCTTGCGCGCGATCTTATCAATCTCGTCCACATACACGATGCCGCGTTGCGCACGCTTCACGTCGTAGTCGGAACTCTGGAGCAGACGGAGAATGATGTTCTCCACGTCCTCGCCGACATAGCCGGCCTCGGTGAGCGTGGTGGCGTCGGCGATGGCGAAGGGCACGTCGAGGATGCGCGCCAGCGTGCGGGCCATGAGCGTCTTGCCGGAGCCGGTGTTGCCGATGAGGAGGATGTTGCTCTTCTCCAGTTCCACTTCGCCCTCGCGTGTGGATTTCAATTCATCGCCGCCTTTGGGCGCGACCGGTTCGTGGAGGATGCGTTTGTAGTGATTGTGCACGGCAACGGCGAGGGTCTTCTTGGCCTGGTCCTGGCCGATGCAATACTTGTCCAGATAGTTTTTGATCTCCACTGGCTTGGGCACCGAATGGATCATCGCCGGCTTCTTCGAATCGACGGCGGCCAGTTCCTTGTCGAGCACGCTCTTGCAGAGGACGACGCAGTTGTCGCAGATATAGACGCCCGGCCCCTGGATGAGCTTGCGCACTTCCGCGTGAGATTTTCCGCAGAAGCTGCACAGAGTGATATTTGTTGGCCGCGCCATGATTTGTAACTTATGGGAAGCCAGCGGAATGGTCAGGGAAATTCTTTAGGGAGCGGCAATGATTTGGGGAACTTGGCCTCACGCAAAGGACGTAAAGGACGCGAAGGAGAAGAAGACACGGCGCCGCTCTTTTGGTTTGTTGCTCTTCCTTCGCGCCCTTCGCGTCCTTCGCGTGAGGCTCATCCGCTCAATCACGCCGGCTTCACCTCGACGAAACGCCGCTCGACATGCCCATCCCGCGTGCGGCAGAGGAAGTAGCCTTTCTCCGTGGTCTGGTCGTGATTGCCGCGCGCGATGGAGCAGCACTGGTTGGTGGTGAAGACCGCGTTGTGAACGAAGCGCTCGGTGAAGCCGTGGAAGTGCCCGTTGAACACCGCGACGACGTTGAAGTCCTGAAAACGTTCGATGAGCGCGTCGGCGTTTTGCGGACGGTAAGTCGTGTTCGGTCCGAGAGGGAAATGCGTGAAGAGAATCGTCGGCTGCCGCCGGTCGAACTTTCCCAAATGGTCATCCACCCAGCCCAGCGTCGCCGGCTGGATCGAGGTGTTCTGATATTTCAACCCCTCGCTCGAATCGAGTCCGACAAAATTCCAGCCGCGATGCTCGAAATGATAATTCGATGACCCGGGCAGCAACTCGTCCCACGTCGCGCGGCTCGACTGCGCGCCGTAGTCGTGATTGCCAATGACCGCGTGCCACGGAATGCCCAACCCGCGCAGCACGTCGCGCATGCCGCCGAGTTCCTCCGCCGTCCCGTGCTCGGCGAGATCGCCGACCATCAGGCACAGCTCCGGCCGGGGCGTGTGCGATTGGATGCTTGCGGTGACGCGCGCAAAAAACTCCGGGCATTTCGCGCTGGAGAAATGCGCGTCGTTCATCTCGATGAAGGTGAAGTCGCCGCCCCACCCATTGTCGCCGAAACGCGCGCAGCCCGGCCACAAGCCGAGCGCGAGCGTGGCGGCGGCGGAGTTCTGAATCCAGGCCCGGCGGGACGAGCGGCGTGCGGTGATGATGTTCATGAGTTGGCGAAGTTTGAAGCGGGCTTGAACCTTCGTATTCAACCGACGCCGGCATGTTTTGTAAGTTGGCCTTTTTCCCGCGCTTCGTGTTTCGTCTCGGCCACCTATGCGCCGAATGTTCTTTGCCCTGCTCTGGTTTGCCATCGCCCTGCTGGGTGCGGGCGCGTACGCCGCGCTGGCCTTCAAGCGCGGCGAGCCGATCAATTCCGGCTACATCCTCGTGGCGGCCATCTGCACTTACACCATCGGCTACCGTTTTTATTCGAAGTGGATCGCGGCGCGCGTGCTCGCGCTGAACGACCGCCGAGCCACACCCTGCGAAGTCCACGACGACGGCAAAGATTTTGTGAAGACGAACAAGTGGATTGTCTTCGGGCATCACTTCGCCGCGATCAGCGGGCCGGGACCGCTCGTGGGTCCGGTGCTGGCGGCGCAGTTCGGTTATCTGCCGGGGACGCTCTGGATTTTGATCGGCGTGGTGCTCGGCGGCGCGGTGCAGGACTTCGTCATTCTTTTTGCCTCGATGCGGCGTGATGGCAAATCGCTCGCACAAATGGTGCGCGACGAATTGAACACGGCGGCGGGTGTGATCGGCGTGATCGCAATTCTCTCAATCATGATCATCCTGCTCGCGGTGCTCGCGCTGGTGGTGGTGAACGCGCTGGCGGAATCGCCGTGGGGCGTGTTCACCGTGGCGGCCACGATTCCCATTGCCTTGTTCATGGGCGGCTACTTGCGCTGGATTCGCGCCGGCAAAGTTATCGAAGGCTCGGTGCTGGGCGTCGCGCTGCTGCTGCTCGCGGTGTGGGGCGGGCAATTCGTTTCCGAGCACGCCACGCTGCGGGAAATGTTTCACTTGAAGGCCGCGCCGCTCGCGTGGTCGGTCATCATTTACGCCTTTGCCGCCAGTGTGCTGCCGGTGTGGCTGCTGCTCGCGCCGCGCGATTATCTCAGCACCTTCATGAAGCTCGGCACCATCTTCCTGCTCGCGCTCGGCGTGCTGCTGGTGCTGCCGAAATTGCAGATGCCCGCGCTGACGCAATTCATTGACGGCTCGGGACCGGTGGTGCCGGGCAAGATGTTTCCCTTCTGCTTCATCACCATCGCGTGCGGGGCGATCAGCGGATTTCACACGCTGATCAGCAGCGGCATCACGCCGAAGATCATTACGCGCGAGAGTTACGCGCGCCCCGTGGGCTACGGCGCGATGTGTCTCGAATCTCTCGTGGCCATCATGGCGATGATCGCCGCCTGCACGCTGGAGCCGGGCGTGTATCTCGCGATGAATGTCAAAGTGCCGGGAGCCAATGCCGCTGCGGTGGCGACGGCGACGGTGGCGAAGGTGAATTCATATGGGCCGCAATTCGCGCTCACCGCCGACCGCATGACGGAACTGGCGCGTGAGGTGAAGGAAGAATCGTTGTACGGACGCACCGGCGGCGCCGCCACGCTTGCAGTCGGCATGGCCAATCTCTTCTCCAAGGTCGTAGGCGGAAAATGGCTCGGCATCTGGTATCACTTCGCGCTGATGTTCGAGGCGCTGTTCATCCTCACCACGCTCGATGCCGGCACGCGCGTTGGACGTTACCTGCTGCAAGACGCGCTGGGCCATGTGTGGAAACCGCTCGGCAATGTGCGGAGCATGATGGCGAACCTGTTCGCCAGCGCGCTCGTCGTGAGCCTGTGGGGCTATTTTCTGCTCGCTGCGGTTTATGATCCCGACGGCGGCATCAAGGCACTGTGGCCCATCTTCGGCATCGCGAACCAGCTGCTCGCCGCGACCGCGCTGTGCTTGGCGACGACGGTGATTCTCAAGATGCAACTGACGAATGAGTCCAAGGTCCAAGGCTCACAGCCCAAGGTCTTGAGTCATCCCGCGTTCGCGTTGATTACGCTCGTGCCGTTGGTCTGGCTGCTCGCGGTCACGGGCACCGCATCGGTGCAGAAGATTTTCCATGCGAGTCCCACGATTGGCTTTCTCGCTGGGGCCAAAGCAGCCTCCACGAAACTTGAACAACTCCGCGCCGCTGATCCGGCGACCCACGCCAAGGCCATCGCGCAACTCGCCAAGCAATCCTTCAACCTCACTCTCGACGCCTGCGTCACCGCCTTCTTCCTCGCGCTCGTCGTCGGCATCTTCCTCATCAGCGTGCGCGAGTGGATTCTCCTGCTCGCACGAAAAAAACTCGCCGTGCTGCGCGAGACGGAGCCGACGTGGCTGCCCGACTACGCCGTCGTCGAGGCCAAACCGCTGCACGCCGCCGGTCTCCTCGCGCTAGGGTTGGCGCTACTCCGAGAAATCTCGGGTGAAGCCAAAGTGGATCGCGCCGAACAACTTCAGCAGCACACCGCCTGCGCCCACCACGACCACGGCTCGGCCCGCGAGCAGGCTTACCTCCGCACCACCGAGGAACGATACAAAGGCATCAACCGCTGTTGTTAAAAAGGGGGACGCTGAAATGCTGAAGTCAAACAGGCTTGAGCGATGGGACGCACTTTGACCAAACCCCTGACCCGAGACTGGAAAGTCTCGCCACCTGCCGGCTGGAAAGCCGGCGTTACGATGTAGCGCCGACATTCTTGTCGGCAGGTCGGGAGACTTTTCAGTCTCCCGTTCCAATGGAAGAGGGCGGGCTTCCAAGCTGCGTCTTTTTCGTGTTTCCGCTTTTCAGCCTTTCAGCCTTTCAGCATTTTGCCACCATGAATCGCATCGGTTTGTTCGGCGGCTCCTTTGATCCGGTCCACCTCGGGCATTTGCTCGTGGCGCAGGCGGCGTGCGAGGAACTCGCGCTCGACCGCCTCTTCTTCATTCCTGCCGCGCAGTCGCCGTTCAAGCCGGACAGCGAGCCGGCCCCGACCACGCTGCGTCTGCGGATGCTTCGCATTGCGCTGGCCGGACAGGCGCGTTACGAAATTGACGAGCAGGAACTCCAGCGCGGCGGCGTCTCCTACTCGATAGATACCGCGCGCGCGTACACGGAAAAGTTTCCCGCCGCCAAACTGTTCTACCTGATTGGAGCGGATCATGTGCCGACGCTGCCGAAGTGGCGCGAGGCCGAGGCGCTGGCGGCGCTCGTGCAGTTCGTGGTCATCCCGCGACCGGGGGAAATTCCCGCCCCGTTGCCGCCGCCCTTTCGCATTCAAATCCTCGGTGGTTGGCCGCTGAAACTTTCCTCGTCGCAAGTTCGTGCGCGCGCGCGCGAGGGGCGGACGGTTGATCATCTCCTGCCTCGCGGTGTGAGCGAGGTCATTCGCGAGGCGGGCCTTTACCAAGCCTGATTGGCGGGTGAGTTCGGCGTCATCCTCGCACCGTTTGCGTGAGGCACGCTCGCGAAAATTTCACGCCCACTTCATTTGCAGAGGGAATTTCCCCAACACCACGCGCGGCATCGCTGATGCTTGGTGAGGCTTGTTATGAAGACAAACCTTCCTTCCTCCCGTCGGGCCTTCACGCTGATCGAACTGCTCGTCGTGATCGCCATCATTGCCATCCTCGCCAGCCTGCTTCTGCCCGCGCTCGCGCAGGCGATGGCCAAGGCCAACCGCATCAAGTGCATCAACAACTTGCGCCAGGTCGGGCTGGCCATGCGCATTTACGCCAATGACCACGAGCAGAAGTTTTCGTGGAACGTCGCGCCTCCTGAAGGCTCGATGGACGCCGCGAATCAGCAGGCGTTTCGCCACTACGTGACCATGTCGAATGAATTGGTGACGCCAAAAATTCTGCTGTGCGCCAGCGACAAGGAGAAGAGCGCGGCGAACAATTTCGCAACCGGCTTCGGCGACGCGAATGTTTCTTACGCCGTGGGCTACGACGCCGCCGAGGACAAGCCGCAGTCCATCCTCACCGCTGACCGCAACCTGAGCGGCACTTACAATGACAAGGCGTGCGGGGCGTTCACCGGCGCGCAGGCCACGGAGATCACCGCCAGCGTCTCCTGGCTGCGGACGATTCATGTCAACCAGGGCAACCTCGGCCTCGGCGACGGCAGGGCGCAGGGTACTACGACCCAGAAGCTGCAGACGCAGGCGCAGAACTCGGACCAGGACAACGGTAACAACCATGTGCGTGTGCCGCAGTGACGGGTGATTTTTCCGGGCGGCCCGCCTTGGGCGTGCCGCCGGGCAAGATGGAAAGTGGCGGTCAGGAGCGCTGGTGCCCACGCTTTCCATCGCACTCGCGCCGTCTGCGCGCTTGTATCCCATCCGCCTCTCCGCTTTGCTTCGCGGCATGAAATCCCTGCTGCTGTTGCGCGTTGCGCTCGCCTTGCTCATCACGATCTGCTGCGCCCGTGCCGATCACTTCGTTTATTTCGGCACCTACACCGGTGCCAAGAGCAAGGGCATCTATTGCTGGCGCATGACGGACGACGGCAAGCTCACCCGCGTCGGTCTCGCTGCTGAGACGGCGAATCCCACTTATCTCGCGTTGCATCCTACTGGCAAATTTCTCTACGCAATTGGCGAACTCTCGGAGTTCAACGGTCAGAAGGCTGGAGCCGTCAGCGCCTACGCCATTGACGCCACGAACGGGAAACTCACGCTGTTGAACCAGCAGACCTCCGGCGGTCCCGGGCCATGTCATCTGGATGTGGATCGCGCGGGGAAATGCGTGCTGGTCGCGAACTATGGTGGCGGCAGCGTCGAGGCGCTCCCCATCAAGCAGGATGGTTCGCTCGGCACGCCCGGCACCTTCATCCAGCACCGCGGCACGGGCGACTACGAGAAGCGAGCGCCGCGCGGACACGCCATCATGGTCGCTCCCGGTCAGCGCTTCGCCGTGGCCTGCGACTTGGGACTCGATCAAGTGCTGGTCTATAAACTCGATGCCGCCGGGGCGACGCTTACGCCGAATGCCCCACCGTTCGCCACGGTTGCCCCCGGCTCCGGCCCGCGGCACATCGCGTTCCGTCCCGACGGCAAGTTCGCTTATGTCATCAATGAAACGCTGCTGACGATGACGGTCTTCGCGTGGGACGGAGCGCGCGGGACGTTGCAGGAATTACAGACCATCAGCACGCTGCCGGGCGCGGTGGAGAAAGGTTTCAGCACGGCGGAAGTCTATGTGCATCCGTCGGGTAAATTTGTGTACGGCTCGAATCGCGGTCACGACAGCATCGTGATTTATGCCAGCGACGAGAAGACCGGACGGCTCACGCTGGTCGGACACCAAAATACGCAGGGCCGCACGCCGCGCCACTTCGCGATTCATCCGTCCGGAAATTTTCTGCTCGCGGAAAACCAGAGCACGGACAACGTCGTCGTTTTCCGCATTGATCCACAGACCGGCCGGCTGACGCCGACTGGCGAAAAGCTGGAGGTCGGCGCGCCGGTCTGCGCCGTTTTCGTGCTCGTTGTAGAACCGGGTAAATAAATTCCGTCGCCGCGCGTCGAACCCTGCACTCTAAAATCATGACCAGCATTGAGCGGACAATTTCGGTGACGTGGCGGCATCGCGTTTACTTCACGCGGGGCGTCTTCGGCGCGCAGAGCGACTTGCTCCGCCAGGTGCTCGCGCTCGACCGCAGCAATCCCGTGGCGAAGGTGCTCCTCGTCGTGGATGAAATGCTCGCGCAGTCGCAGCCCGCCTTGCTGCAAGACATCGAAAGCTACTTCGTCCGTCATGCCAGCGAGTTGAAACTCGTCTGCGCGCCGATGATCATCGAGGGCGGCGAGCGCGTGAAAAATTCTTACTTCCACGTCTCGGAAATCCAGTCCCACGTCGAGAAACACCACATTGACCGCCACTCCTACATCCTTGCCATCGGCGGCGGCGCGCTCCTCGACGTGGTGGGACTCGCCGCGGCCACCGCGCATCGCGGCGTGCGCCACGTCCGCATCCCCACCACCACTTTGAGCCAGGACGATTCCGGCGTGGGCGTGAAGAACGGCATCAATGCTTTCGGGAAAAAGAATTTCATCGGCACGTTCGCGCCCCCCTTCGCGGTGATCAACGACTTCGACCTGCTGGCCTCGTTGCCCGACCGCGACAAGCGCGCGGGCTACGTGGAGGCGGTGAAGGTGGCGCTCATTCGCGACTCCGCGTTTTTCAACCAGATCGAACGCGACGCCGGCGCCCTCGCGGTCTTCGAACCGGAGTCCATGCAGCGGCTCATCATGCGGTCGGCGGAATTGCACATGAACCATATCGCGACCAGCGGCGACGCCTTCGAGTTTGGCTCGGCGCGTCCGCTCGATTTCGGTCATTGGTCGGCGCACAAGCTCGAGCAGATTTCCGATTACCGCATCCGGCACGGCGAGGCGGTGGCTGTGGGCATCGCGCTGGATGTCCTTTACGCGCGCCTGATGGGCTACCTCGATCCCGTGAGCGCGGAACGGATTTTGGTGTTGCTGGAACGACTCGGCTTTGAACTTTTCGCCAACGAACTGTTGCACGAGGATTCCAACGGCGACCTCGTGGTGCTGAAAGGGTTGGAAGAATTCCGTGAACATCTCGGTGGCCAACTCACCATCACGCTCTTGCAGGGCGTGGGGCGTGGCTTCGAGGTGCATGAAATCGAAATGGGCGTGATGCGCGGCGCGCTTCAGGAATTGCAAGCCCGCCGGCCGTCCGCCGCCGTGCATCTCGCCGCTCGGGCGTGAGTCCCCGTCGCGCGTCCGCGCGCCGTTGTTGAGTCGGAGAGACACGAGACTGGAAAGTCTCGTAACCTGCCGACAGGAATGTCGGCGCTACGTAACGCCGGCTTTCCAGAGTCGTGGGCGCGGGACTACCGCGCGGGATTTTTCCCCGGCGAGTTCCTTGACAGCTTTCCGGGCGTTCGCCAACGTCCCGCCGAACTGAAGCGCGTTATTTCCCTTGCCTCCCTGGTGGATGGCTTTTCCCCTGCACGAATTTGGGATGGGTTCACGTTTCAGCCAACCAGTGCATCGCGCGCGGGCCTAATCTGTCTGACGCTCCCGCACTGAAAAAAATTACTGTATGCCGAGAGTTGCCAAACCAAAAGAAGCCAAGGAGCCGAAGGAACCGAAAGTCGCCAAGGCGAAAGCGGCCAAAAAAGTTGCGGCCCAGCCCGAAGCCGCCGCCCAACCTCAGCAGGAAGATCTCAGCCTCGCGCCGCCCGCCCCCGTGGAGAAGCGTGAATCGGACACGGATCGTTTTGAGCGCGAACGCGCCGCCGCTCCGCGCGCCCCACAGCCTTCCCAGGAGCCGCCGCCCGGCGCGCAGATGGACGCGACAATGGACGCGTCGTCGCAGGCCGGCAGCGACCACGACACGGAGATGGTTTTGCGCCCGCCGACCCACGCGGTCGAGATGAGCGAGAGCGACACGGACCACGAACGCCGCGAGCGCCGCGTGACGGGCGCCGAGACCGCGCCCGCGCTGAAAATTAACATCGCGGAGTTGCAGGCCATGTCCATGACGGACCTGAACGGCATGGCGCGCGAACTGGGCATCGAGAACTACGGCACGATGCGGAAGCACGAGATCATCTTCCATATCCTGCAGAAAAACGCGGAGCGCAGCGGCGTGCTGTTCTCGGAGGGCGTGTTGGAAGTGCTGGGCGAGGGCTTTGGTTTCTTGCGCTCGCAGAGTTTTAACTATCTGCCGTGCCCGGAAGATATTTACGTTTCGCCGTCGCAGATTCGCCGGTTTGATTTGCAGACGGGCAATCTGGTGGCGGGACAGATTCGTCCGCCGAAAGACAAGGAGCGTTTCTTCGCCCTGCTGAAAGTGGAAGCCGTCGATGGCTCCGACCCGGACAAGGCCAAGGAGAAAACGCATTTCGACAATCTCACGCCGTTGTTCCCGACCAAGCGTTTCATCCTGGAGACGAACCAGGAGGAACTGTCCACGCGCACCATGGATTTGGTCTGCCCCATCGGCAAAGGCTCGCGCGGCATTATCGTCGCCCCGCCGCGCACGGGCAAAACCGTGCTGATGCAGAAGCTCGCCAACGCGATTCTGAAGAACAACCCGGAGTCGTATCTCTTCATCCTGCTCATTGACGAGCGCCCGGAGGAAGTGACGGACATGGAGCGCACCTGTATCGGCGCGGAAGTGATCAGCTCGACCTTCGACGAGCCGCCGGAGCGCCATGTGCAGGTGGCCGAGATGGTCATCGAAAAAGCCAAGCGCATGATCGAGCACAAGCGGGATGTGGTCATCCTGCTCGACTCCATCACGCGTCTCGCCCGCGCCTACAACACGATTCAACCGCACTCCGGCAAGATTCTCTCCGGCGGCGTGGACGCGAATGCGTTGCACAAGCCGAAGCGTTTCTTCGGTGCGGCGCGCAACATCGAGGAAGGCGGCTCGCTCACGATCATCGCGACGGCGCTCGTGGATACCGGATCGCGCATGGACGAAGTCATTTTTGAAGAGTTCAAGGGCACCGGCAACATGGAGGTGCATCTCGACCGCGCGCTGGTGGACCGCCGCATCTTCCCCTCGATCAACATCGAGCGTTCCGGCACGCGCAAAGAAGAACTGCTTTACCATCCGCAGGAACACAGCCGCGTGGTCATCCTCCGCCGCGCGCTCACCGGCGTCCCGCCCGTCGAGGCGATGGAACTGGTGCTCGGCAAACTCAAGAAGACGAAAACGAACATCGAGTTCCTGTTGGGGATGAACATGGGGTGATAGCCGTGGAACCGGAGATGAAAGTCAGGACCGTGGGCAAGCGTCGTCCGCCGACCACGCCACAGGAAGCTTTCGCCCGCGCTCAGGTTTTGCAACGGCAGCTTGAACTGATTCATCCTTTTCCGCGCCCGCGTGGTTTCGTATTCAAGGCGAAGACGCGCGCCGAATACGAGGCATGGCGCAAGGCACAGAAGAATCCACGACTCTGGTGATGAGCCAGCCGCCTCCAGAATTGGCCCCGCTGCTGAAAGTCTGTTCTCTCCTGAACGAAGCTGGCGCACGTTATTTAATCGTGGGCGGCCAGGCAGTCATCCTGCACGGCCTCGTTCGCACCACGGAGGACGTGGACATCTTGATTGAAGCCTCGGAAGAAAATGCCGGCAAAGTTTGGGAGGCACTGAACCGACTGAGCGACGGAGCCATCCGTGAACTGTCCCCGAGCGATCTGCTGGATGGCATTTCCAAGATTGCTGATGAGGTGGAAGTGGATGTCAGCACTCAGGCTTGGAAAGTGAACTACGCGGGGGCCATCGGATCGGCGCTGGAAGTGACGATTGAAGGCGTGCGCATTCCGTACGTGGGCTACGAGATGCTGGTGGCGAGCAAGCAGACCTATCGCGAAAAGGATCAGTGGGATCTTCTGCAACTCCGCGCACTGAAAGAGCGGAAGTGATTTTCCAGCTTGCCGTCGGCCTACGCCATCACGTCCAAACTCCGTGGAAATAAATTCCTCTCTGGTCACGTCCAACTCGTCCCTTAAAGTGCGGAACTGTTTGAACATGCGAATGGCACTGCGAAATTTGGTGACGGCTGGAGCTTTGCTGGCCGTGCTGACGGCTTGTGACAAGCCGGAGATCACGTCTTACCGCGTGGCGAACGAACGCGCGCCGCGCTCACGCCCGAAAATTTCCTGGACGCTGCCGAGCAGTTGGCGCGAAGCCGCGCCCGGCCAGGTGAATCTCGCTGCGTTCAACATCCAGTCCGCCGAAGGCAAGGATGCGCAAGTCACCATCGCCGCACTGCCGTTTCTCGCGGGGCGCGAGGCCGACGTGGTGAATCTCTGGCGCGGCCAGCTTGGCCTGAGCGAACTCAGCGCGGAGCAGGCCCGCGAGCAGTTGCGCGAGCTTCCCATCAACGACGAGAAGGCGAAGCTGTTCGAGTTGTCGAGCGGCGATCCCGCGAAGCCCGACAAGATTTTGACCGTGATGATTCATCGCCCGGGCGCGAGCTGGTTCTACAAGTTGTCCGGCGACGCCGTGACCGTGGAGGCGCAGCGCGCGGCGTTTCTCGACTTCATCAAGTCCGTGAAGCTCGATGAGTCGGCGGCTCCAGCGGCGGCTCCGGCCAAGGCCGAGGCCGGCGGCAGCGAGTTTGCGAAAGTGGCCCCGAAGGACTGGCAGGTGTTGCCGGCGGGACAAATGCAGTTGGCGAAGTTCGCCGTGCCGGAGGTGCAAGGCGCGAAGGCGCAGGTCTCCGTGAGCATGTTCGACAACGACACCGGCGGGACGCTCGCCAACGTCAACCGCTGGCGGCGGCAGATTGGCCTCGGCGAAATCGCGGCGGCTCAACTGTCAGAAGTGACCGGCCCGTTGGATGCCAAATTACCACGCGCGGTGCTGGTCAACCTCACGAACAACGATCAGCAGATTCTCGGAGCCATCGTCCCGCGCGACGGGCAGTGGTTCTTCTACAAACTCATGGGCAGCGCGCCGGCGGTGGTCGCGCAGAAAGAAGCCTTCGTCCGTTTCGCCGCATCGGAGCTTTGACATGAATCGCATCTGGAAATTTTTCACCTCGCTGCGCCTCACCGTCACGCTGCTCGCGCTCGGCATTGTGCTCATCTTCATCGGCACCGTCGCGCAGGCGGATGAGGGGCTGTATGTGGCGCAGGAGCGTTACTTCAAGCACTGGTTCATCTTCGGCATCAGCTTCTTTGGTCACAAAATCCCCATGCCATTTCCCGGCGGCTACCTCATCGGCACGACGCTGCTCGTGAGTCTTACGTCGGCATTCATTCATCGCTTCCAATGGACGACCAAGAAAATCGGCATCCATCTCACGCACGTCGGAATCATCCTGCTGCTCACGGGCCAGCTCGTGACCGATTTGCTTTCCCGCGAAACGCAGATGCGGATCTTTGAAGGCCAGACGCGCTCCTACTCGGAAAGCCCGATGGATTACGAACTGGCCTTCGAGTGGGAGGCGGACGGCAGTTCCAACGAAGTGGTCGCCATACCACAGGCGATGCTGATTAAGGGCGCGGAGCTGAAGCACGAGAAGCTGCCGTTCACGGTGCGCGTGAAGGAGTTTTTGCCAAACTCGAATCCCTCGTTCCGTGCGCCCATGCAGCAGAACGCGCCGCCGCTGACCACCAACGGCATTGCGAACGCGTTTGATTTTGCCCCCAGCGCCGTGAAACACGACATGGACAGCAAGAACGTGCCGGTCGCGTTGATTGAACTCACAGGCGCGGATGGCGCACTCGGCACTTGGGTCGCCCCTGGTTGGGCGGCGGATGAAACGATGTCTGAAAGTCTGTGGCGTTACTACCAGCGGGAGATGGGGCCGCAACTCGGCGCGAGCATCAAAGCGCGCCTGGCGCAGCCGCAGTTCGTGACGGTCCGGGGAAAGGAAATCACCTTCGCGCTGCGCCCGGTGCGCGTTTACAAGCCGTTCGCCTTCACGCTGCTCAAGGCGACGCACGATGTTTATCAGGGCACGGATACGCCGAAGGATTTCCGCAGTCGCATCCGCATCCAAAACGCGGAGCGCAAGGAGGACCGCGAGACGGAAATCTACATGAACAATCCGCTGCGCTATTCCGGCCTGACGTTTTTCCAGTCCGGCATGATTCAAAGAAACCTGATTGAAGCCGGTGAAACGCCGTGGACGGTTTTACAGGTCGTGCGCAATCCCGGTTGGATCACGCCTTACGCTGGCTGCGTCATCGTCGCCGCCGGGCTTGTTTTCCAATTCATGTTTCACCTCGTGAAATTTTTGCGAAAGAGGACGGTATGACGGCGGGCTGCGAATTCATGCGGCGCGGACGCTCCGTAGTGGGACTGGCGCCCTCGCCAGTCGCTAGTCTTGCAAGCGCCCCCGCTTGCAGTTTTCCCTCAGCCCATGCTGCAGGCGGGGGCGCCTGCGCGACTAAGACCGGCGAGGGCGCCGGTCCCACTACTCTGCCGCACGGATGGCACGCTGTTGAATTGCTTAACCAACCATGAACTCATCAACCAATTCCACAAAGCCCGAACCCAAGCGCGGCGGCTGGCGCGTGTGGGTTTCGTGGTTCGTCGTGCTGCTGTTCACCGCCGAGGTGCTCGCGGCGCTGTTCATGCCACCGCGCGACAAAACGTTCGCCGTGTCCGAGTTCGCCAAAATCCCGCTCGTCTTCGAGGGCCGCGTGCAGCCGATGGATTCGCTGGCCCGCAATTCCCTTCTGCAAATCCGCAGCATCACGCAGGTGCCGCTCGAAGGAAACGGCGCGAACGGCGCGTGGGGCGCGTGGGAGGAACTGGCGGCCAAGGGTGGCGAACTCAGCGAGCGCCGCTGGTATCAGTTCAGCAAGCATCCTAGGAAATTGAAGCCCGCCGAGTGGCTGCTCGAAGTGTTCCTGAATCCGCAGCAGGCGGATGATCGCTACATCTTCGTCATCAATCATCCCGACGTGCGTTCGCTGCTGAAACTGGAAGGCGGCGTGGAGAAGAGCGGCCTGCATTTCTATCGCTTCAAGGATCTGCGCGACAAACTGGACAACCTGCGCCCCGAGGTCGCGCGCGTGCAGGCGCTCAAAGCTCCCGAGCGTTCTCCCTACGACAACGCCGTGCTCCAGCTCCATCAGTCCTGGATCAGCTACTGGCGCTTGAAGAACACGCTGCTGCCCGAGGACACCACGGACTTCGCCAAGGAACTCGACACGTATCTCACACAGGCCACCGCCGTCCGCGCCACGCTCCAGGCGGCGCAGGCGCGCGGCGAACAACTGTCCGAAGAAAAAATGGACGAGATGATTGCCCCCATCCAGCGCATTGCGGCGCGCTACAGCATAATGGCGAAACTGGAACCGCCACTCGTCGTCCCGCCGCAGAAGCATGGTGAGCATCAGCACGACTGGCAGCGCACCGGCGACGTCTTGCTCGAAGCACCGCAGAGCGGCCTGTCAGAAACGGTCCGCCAGTACGCGGAGCTTGCGGGCGCGTATCGCGCCGGGGACGCGGTGAAGTTTAACGCCGTGTTGGCCGAGTATCGTGGCTCGTTGGAAAAACTGGGGCTGACCAAGGAGTTGAAGAAGGGTTCGAGCGAAGAATTTTTCAACCGAATGCTGGCCTTCAAACGAGCGATGTATTTCTACCTCACGGCCTTCCTGCTCATCCTGCTCTACTGGGCGAACGCGAAGGAAATCTGGCGCGTCACGGCCAAGCGTTTGATTTTCATCGGTTTCATTGTCCACACGGCGGGGCTGATTTTTCGCATGTGGCTGGAAGGACGCCCCCCGGTTACGAACCTCTACTCGTCGGCGATCTTCATCGGCTGGGGTGCGGTCGTGCTGGGGCTAGTGTTGGAAAAGTTTTATCGCGATGGCATCGGCGCGGTGGTCGCGGCGGCGGTGGGATTTCTCTCGCTCATTGTTGCGCACAATCTCTCTCTCGAAGGCGACACCATGATCATGATGCGCGCGGTGCTCGACACGAACATCTGGCTGGCCACGCATGTCGTGGTTGTGACGCTCGGTTACGCGAGCACGTTCGTCGCGGGCTTCCTCGCCATCGTTTACGTCGCGCGCGGATTGTTCACGCGTTCGTTGAGTGAAGTCACCGGCAAGTCGCTGGCGCGAATGGTCTATGCCATCGTCTGCTTCGCCACTCTGTTCAGCTTTGTCGGCACGGTGCTGGGCGGCATCTGGGCCGATCAATCTTGGGGCCGCTTCTGGGGCTGGGACCCGAAGGAAAACGGCGCGCTCATCATCGTGCTGTGGAACGTGCTCATCCTGCACGCGCGCTGGGGCGGACTCGTCAAGGAACGCGGCCTGATGAACCTCGCCATCGCGGGCAACATCGTCACGGCTTGGTCGTGGTTCGGGACGAACATGCTCGGCATCGGATTGCACAGTTACGGTTTCATGGATTCAGGATTTAAGTGGCTGATGGCTTTTGTGGGCAGTCAGCTTTTGCTCATCGCACTCGGCCTCACGCCGTGGCGTCATTGGAGAAGTTTTCGCAGTACGGTGCCGCCCGGCGGTGCTGCGCCGGGCAGGCCGGGGAGTTCGCCCCAGTTGAAGCCCGCGTAGTGGAGCGCGGACCGCCGAGTCCACGTGTTCATTTTACCGCAGAGACGCAGAGACGCAGAGGCGCAGAGGCGCAGAGCAGGAGAAATTCACCCCTATGTTTTGTCTTGGAATCTTGAATGGACAGTTCTTTCCAAGTTTCTCTCTGCGCCTCTGCGTCTCTGCGATGAAATAGCGTGACCGGATCACGGCTTTAGACCACACGTCATTGAGTTTGCTGTAAGTAAGGATGAACACGCGGACTCGGCGGTCCGCGCTCCAATAAAAAAGGCGCGGAGGAAAATCCCCCGCGCCTTTTGGGTCTGCGCCGCGTTCGTGGAGCAGTGCGCGCGTCGAACGCCGCGCTTCACGTCGTGGGCTGCGGGCTGCGACTTGGCTCCGTGGATGAAGCACGGAGTTCATCCGTCAGTTGCCACGCCGTGAAAGCGAGAAAGAGAAACCCACACACGTTGAAGTAGAGACTCTGCCGTGCGGCGTCCAAGCCTGCCGCCGTTGGGTAAATCAATCCGAAGACCAGAAGCAGCGCGGCGAGAACATTTCCGGTCTGTCCACCAACAATTTTTCTGACGAACCAAGCGAGCAACAACAGCAACGGCAGGAAGACGATGAGTGCCGTGCCCCAGAAGCCGAACAGCAGATCGCTGAAATCCCCGAGCACGCCGAAGCCGAGCGCCACGGCCGACACGAACAACACGCCGAGCAGCGGCGCGTGCCGGACTTTGGCGAGCGTCATGCCCAGCAGCAGCAGCGCGGCGATCATCGTCCAGCCGCGCTCCGCTTCGCCGAGCACGGCGTTCGTAGTCGCTCCGGGCTGAGGCAGGGTGGGGAGCGCGATGCCCATGCCTTTCTGCGAGATGGCGTGGTCGAGGCGGTAGGTCAGGGTGGAGCCACGATGGTCCGCGCTCGGTTTTACTTCCGTTGGCGACATGCAGCCTTCGGGGTAATTGAGTTTTGCTTTCGGCAGGTCCGGCAGATTCAACCTGAGTTGGAAGTCACGAATCTCGCGCTGCTCCGCGACCTGGAAATACCACTGCGCCATGCCGCGGCTCTTGAAGGAGATCGCCACCGTCAGTTCTTCGCGGGGGGCGAGATCGCGCTTCAGCGTCAGCGCGGCTTCGCTCAGTTCCATTTTCGGCAGCACGTCTTCGCCGTTCACGGTGGCGGTGAGTTCGTCGTACATCGCGCCCGGCGCCGGGAGCGGGAAGCGCAGCACGCCCTTCGTCGCGCGGTCGGAGGGGCTTTTTAATTTCCACGCGAGGCGGCACGCTGTTTCGTAGCCGCCGTAGAGTGCCGAGCCTTTCTTGCGCGCATTCTGCGTGAGAGTCACGGCGTGGCGCGCAGCGACGAATGGGTTTCCGACCACGTTGTGCTTCACCATTTTCTTGCGAATGATGGCGGGCTTGGCCGGGTCTTCAAACTCGGTGCGCTCGATCACTTCCTCCTCGTAGAACACTTGCAGCGTCAGCTCACGCTGCGTTTGTTCCGCACCCCAGATGGTTTGCACGGCGTTGTAATTCGCCTCCGTCACGCGCCCGTGGGTCTGCTGGAAATTGGCGACGGACTTGCGGAGATAACTGCGCAGCACACCAAGCGTCTGCGTGAGCAGCAGCACCACGGACAGCGCCAGTACGAGGCGCGCGCCCTCGTGGTAGAGCGTCCAGAGCAGGGAGTGTTTGGTGCCTCCGTTGTCGCCGGGCGAAGAAGGAGAACAACCTGAAGGTTGAACTCCAGCGCGGAGCCAGAGCGATAGAAATACGGCGAAGAGTGCCGCGCCCAGACAGAGTGCGAGCAGGGGTTGAGTGTCAGCCAGATCGGAAGCGCGACCGGCCATCCTCAGAACAAGGTCTTTCATGGTTTTTGAGTTGGGTTGGGTGCGGTGGAGCCGCCGCATCCGCGACGGACTTCATCACCGCACCGCGACCCGGGAGGAATCCGGGCGCGCGATGTGGCCGCTATTCACGCGGCGGAGAGTGGACACGACGCGTGTGTCCTGTGTTCACGAAATGGGCTATGACTTGCTGGGAAGTTATTCACCGGGCGGGCGGCGCGGGCGGCGGGCGGGTCGCCGGAAGGCAGGCTGATTATTTCAACAACGCTTTGAACCCGGCTTGCTCGAAGTGCCGGTCTTCGGTCAGCGCCTCAGTTAATCCATGTTCCTGCATGACCACGAATGAAATGCAGTCGGTCAGCGACCAATGCTTGTCCGGCCTGTTCAGATACAGGCTCAAGCCACGTTGCAGCAGTGAGTGAGAGGCTTCTTCCACTTGAAATTCCCGCGCGGTGAAAAGTCGTTGCACGTAGCGCCTCGCCTCGCTTCCGCGTTCGCAGTCGGCCAGCGCATTTGCGACCTCCACCAGCACCCAAGCGGAGGTTGTAATGTCACCTTCAAAAATCTCTGTGAACTGCGAAGCCCGGGCGTGACCCTGATCCGTGCGGCTGAAGAGGGCGACGAAATAAAACGTGTCGGCGAAAACCGCGCTCATTTCCTGGGCGTGCCGTAGAGATGATGATCATGATTGCGCGCGAGGTCAGCGGGCAAATCATCGGCCACGCCAATGAAATCTTTCAGCACTTCGCGGACGGGACGTTTGGCGGAGGCGTCTGATGGCAGGGCTGGAGGTATCGAATGGGTCGTTTCGATTCTTACCTGCGTGCCGATCTGCAGTTCCACACCCGTGGGCAGTTTCACCAGGTCTTTGCTGACGACTGTTCCAATGACACTCATGCGATGGGACTTTCCTGCTTTCCCGTCGTGGAAGCAACTCCGCTCTCAGGCCGCTTTCAACAATTGTGCCGCACCGCCGACGAGATACGGAATCGTCAGCGGCCCCTGCGGCAACACCGCCACGCGCGCGCCGGGGCCGAGGTCGCGGAGGCAACTGGCGACTTCCGCCGCGATGTCGTGACACGGCTGAAGGTGCGCGGCGCGAATCACTTCGTCGGGAATCTTGCTGTGGACGAGCACGCGGGCCTTGCGCTGGATGATGGCCTGAATCTGCGCCTGCCATTGCTCGGCGCGCACGAAGCCGGGTTGCGCGAGCAGGCCGAGCAATTCTTCGGTGGAGGAAACGGCGCGCAGCAATTTATCGAGCGGACTGTTCGCGGGGATGCCTTCGCTGCATTCCGCAGCGAGGATGAGCGTGCCGCCGGGCTTGATGATGCGCGCGCCCGCGCTCATGCCCTTCACGCCCTGATACAAATTCATGTCGAGCGGATAGCCGCTGTTCGTGGTCACGACGACCTCGAAGGATTCGTCCACCGCTTGCATCGCGTTCTGGCGCACGAACTCGGTGCCGACCTTGTGCGCCTTCAAAATGTCGCCCGCGAAGACATTGGTGATCTGTCGCTCCTCGTTGAGCGTGACGTTCAGGATGAAACTCGGGCCGGCCTTCAAGGCGATGTCGCGCAGTTCTTCCCAGAGCGGGTTGCCGTCGTTGATGCCGAAGGTCGCGTTCGGATCGCCGATGTTGCGGAAGCCGTGATTGCTCATCACCGAGCGCAGACCGCCCACGCCAGGCATGATGCCTTTGATGCCGCCGCTGAACCCCGCGAAAAAATGCGGCTCGATGAAACCGGTGACGATGCGCAAGTCCGCCGCGAGCGCGTGCTTGTTCAGGAGGGCAGGGACGCCGTCGCTCATCACGCCGACTTGCTGGAGCGCGTCGTCGTTCTCCGGTTCGTGATTCAACACGCGGTAATTCGCCACGACGGCGGGCGTGAGCATCTTTTCCAACTCGGCCTGCGTGTTCGGACGATGCGTGCCGAGCTGATTGAGCAGGGTGATGTTCTCGCGCGGCAAAACCGTTTCCAGATGCGCCAGCAACCACGGGATGATGCGGTCGTTCGGCGTGGCACGCGTGATGTCGGTGAAGAGGACGCAGACTTTCGTCTTCGGCGTGAGCAGCTTGAGTAACGGCAATGCCCCAATCGGCTGTTCCAGTGCGCGCAGCACCGCGCGCTTTTCATCCGCCAGTCCCGGCGTGTGGCCCGGCTCGATCACGGTCGTGCGACCGTCGGGAAATTCCACCGGCAACCAGCCCTGGCCATAAGCGAGATTCACTTTCATGCTTGCGCAAAGCTAAGGGCGGTGCGGCGGACGGGCGAAGGAAAAACTGGGGCGGCTCCGGTCCGCTACGGTTTGCCGGTCGCGATTGCGTAGAGATTTTGCATCGTGACCACGTAGAGCACGCCGTTGGCCGCCACGCTGGTGGCGCTGATCGGGGTTTTTAATTCCGCCTCCATCAGCACCTGCTTTTCCCGCGTCGCAGTCCACACGTAGAAATTTCCCGAGCGCGTGCCGAGATACACTTTGCCATCCGCCACGTACGGCGAGGCCCAGGAGTCGCCTTTGATATCATGCGTCCAAAGCGGTCGGCCTGTGGCGGCCTCGACGCAGTGCATCTTGCGCCCGATGTCGGCGATGAAGATGAGGCCGTTGAAGATGGCGGGCGTGGCCATGACGTGTTTCTCCAATGGATACGACCATAATTGCGCCGGGCGCGTGCTATCGCCGGTCTGGGTGACGTCAATGCACTTCAACCACGCCTCGTTCTTGCCCCAGAAAATATCGCCGCCGCCCGCGACGTAGAGTTTGCCGTCGAGGCAGACCGGCATCCCGTAAATGTTGCTCGGCCCTTCGCGGCGGTTGGTGGTGAAGCGATGGACTTCAGAGCGCGGCGCGTCGGGGTCGAAGTCGAACTGGAAAACTTTTTTCAACGGGGCGGGAATGGCGGACGACGCTTTGAAATTTTTGGGCAGCGGCTCAAAGCCATAAACAATTCCATTTCCACCGCAGAAAAAAATCGTCTTCTTGCCGCGCACCACGGCGAGCGAAGGCGAGGACCAGTTGCAGTGAAACGTCTCCGGCGCGATGCCCTCGTTGTCGCGCGCGAGGTAGGCGCCGGTGCGCTTGTCCAGGACCACGAGGCCCGGAGCGTTTGGCGTGCGGATTTTCCGGTGCGTGTTGTCCACGCCCGTGCCTGAGTTGAGATAAAGATGATCGCCATGAATGAGAATCGAACTGTGCGAACCATCGTGCGACCAGATGCCCGCGCCCGCCGTGAGGTCAAACTTCCACACGATGTCCGCGTCGAGCGGGCCGGGAGTGAGAGGGGTTTGGGATTTGGCGGCCGGGGTCTGGGGTGCGGTGGCGCGCGGTGGGGCTTGGTTCGTCGCGTCGGACATGGGGCGTTGCACCATGTAGGCGCCCTCGTCTCGGAAGGGTCCGTCGTTGCCGTTCGCCATCCCTTTCACGTCGAGACACAAAACCGCGCCGCGATTGTCCACGACATAGACGCGGTTGCCCTCGACCGTCGCCGGAGACGAGATGCCGCACTTGGGCCAGTCGTGATACTTGTCTTCCTCGCGCTTGGGGACGACGAGCTGCCAGAGCAATTTCCCCGTCGCCTCCTCGAAGCACATGAGCACGCCCCGATCACCCTCGTGTTTCGGATCGCGCGGGTCGTCATTGTTCGTGCCGATGAAGACGCGGCCTCCGGCAATGACCGGCGTGGAATGCGTTTCGTTCCCCAGTTTCGCAACCCACTTGATGTTGCGACCCGTCTTCGGATCGAAGTCAGAAGGCAGTCCACGTTCGTGGGAAACCATGTTGCGGGTCCAGGCCTGGCCCCACTGCGGTTGGTCGGCAGCCCGGAGCGGCGTGAGCGCCAGCGCGACGAGAAAGAAATGGCGAAACAAATTCATCGGTGTGCGGACGAGACTGCGCGAGCGAGGCTCGAGCGGCGAGAGGGAATTTACCTGCTCCTGGTGGGGCCGCTCTTCTTTCGACGGCGCTGGCTTTACACGTAACGCGCACGGCTGGTTGCGGTTTCGTCACTGGAACGTCACTTTCGCGGCGCACCCAATCTGTGGAACGGCCAGCCGCTGTTCGCGGATTTTTTCATCATGGCACAACGTGAATGGCTCCGACGCGGGCAAGGCACGTCCGAGGCGCTGGTGTCCCACGAACGTCGCCCAATACATCGCCCTCACCAACCGGCCCTGGGCGGATGACGCTTACATCACCTGGCTGAACGGCGTGGAAGTGAACCGGCAGGGCGGGGTGGGCCTGCCCGGCTCCTTTCAGCCTTACAACACGAACGCACCCAGCGGTGCCTTCTTCACGTCGGCGCGTCAGATCAATGTCTTCACCAATCTCCTCCGGCTCGGGACGAACATCATGGCCGCGCAAATTTTCAACGTCAGTTCGAACGACACGGACTTCTTCGCCAACCCCGAACTCACCGCTGGCGTGGTGGATTCCTTGGTGCCACTCGTGCAAAGCCTCGTGCCCTTGTCCGGCAGCATGAACAAGAACCTGGTGCAAATCACCGTCGTCTTCAGCGAGTCGGTGACGAATGTGCGCGCGACGACGTGATCATCAATGAGTTTGGCGCTGCGAATCTGTTCACCAACGGCACGCTCGACATTGATGAGTTCAACCACCCGCTGGACTGGGACGAACTGTTTAACCGCGGCACGAACAGCGTGCAGTTGCTCGGCTGGTCGTTGAGCAATGAGCGGGGGCAGCCGGGCCTGTGGACGTTCCCCGACGTGACGACCACGAACGGCCAGTATCTCGTTATCCACGCCTCGGGCCTCGACCGCAAAGGCCTCGGCGGCACGAACCGCCTGCACACGCTCCCCGGCGCGCGGTTCACGGTGATCGAACCCAGCGCGACCAACGCGCCCTCGCGCTTCTACCGCGCGCGGCTGAATCCGTAGGTGACGGAGCGCGGGCTTTCCAGCCCGCAGCCATGCACCAACGCCGGCGCGTTGCAGGAATCCCATGAGGCACGCTACGAAACTTCCTACGAACAGAAATGTCCGCCTGCCAAAATAAAAACGGGTGCGGAATCATCCGCACCCGTTCGCTGAAAAGTCCGCCCGTCTATTTTTTCTCCTCGGCCGGCTTCTCCGGCTCCACCACGACGTAGCGCGTCACGCCGGGACCGCCGTTGCGCGGGGCGCTCCAGAGGCGCAACAGAATCGGTTGGTCGGCCTTGAGCTTGTCGCTCGCGGCAATGGCCTCCTGCGCGTTCGCGACTTTCTTCCGCTCGATTTCCAGGATCACATCGCCCGCGCGCACTTCGGCCTCGGCGGCTTTGGAGTTGGGGTCCACTTCCGTGATGAGCGCGCCCTGAATGTTCTGTGGAATGCCCGACTGTCGGCGCGTGGCGCGATCCAAGTCGGTGACTTCCACGCCGTCCAGCGCGTCAGATTTTTTCTTCGGCGTCTCGCGAGGGGAACCGCGACCACCGCCCAGGTCTTCCGGCTTCAATTCCGCCAGCGTCGCCGTGAGCCTCTGTTCCTTGCCGTCGCGCACCACTTTCAAAGTCACTTTGCTCAACGGCGCGGTCTGCGAAACCCACAGGCGGAACTGCCGGCTGTCGGGAACTTTCTTGCCGTTCAATTCCGTGATCACGTCGCCGTTCTTTACACCCGCCCTCTCCGCCGGACTGTTCGGCTCCACCGCCGCCACCAAAGCCCCGTTCCGGTCTTTCAAGCCGAACTTCAGGGCCATGCTTGGAGTGGTTACGTCGGCTGGCAGGATGCCGAGGAAGCCGCGCGTCACGCGCCCGTCCTGGACCAGCGAGTCCATCACGCGCCGCGCCATGTTGATCGGGACCGAGAATCCGAGGCCAATGCTACCGCCGGTCGGGCTGAGGATGGCGGTGTTGATGCCCACCAACCGGCCCTCGGAATCCACCAGTGCGCCGCCGGAGTTGCCCATGTTGATCGCCGCGTCCGTCTGGATGAAATCCTCGTAGCTCACGATGCCGCCCATGCTGCGACCCGTCGCGCTCACGATGCCCATCGTCACCGTCTGGCCGACGCCGAAGGGATTGCCCACCGCCAGCACCACGTCGCCCACCTGCAAGTTGTCGCTGTCGGTGATGGTGATGGGCGGCAAGTTCTTCGCCTCAATCTTCAGCACGGAAATGTCCGTGGCCGGATCAGTGCCAATGACCTTGGCGATGAATTCTTCGTCGCGGCCCGGCACGGTAATTTTCAATTCATCCGCGCCGTCCACGACGTGGTTGTTGCTGAGAATGTAGCCGTCCGCGCTGATGATGACGCCGGAGCCGAGACCTTCCTCCTTCTGCGGACGCGGCGCACGGCGACCATTGCGATTGCGCGGCGCGGGCGCTTCACCTTCTTCATCCGGCACGCCGAAGAAGCGGCGCAGAGCAGGATCATCGAAAGGAGAACTGCCGGTCGTGCTGCGCCGCACGGTCTTGCTGGCGTGAATCGTCACGACGCTCGGCGCGACACGCTTCACCACCGGTGCGTAGCTCGGAATGCTCCGCCCCGCTTGCGCGATGGCTTCCGTGTTCAGCAGGATTTTTGGTGCCTCGTGCGCCGTCGCTTTCTCAGCCGCGCGCACGGTCGTCGCGCCGAAACGGGCGTAAGTCAGTCCCAACGCCAGCGCGAGCAACAGCGTGGCGGTCATCAAAGTTCGATTCGTTTTCATAAATAGTTTTCGCGGGTTCACCAGCGTTGTGTTGACTCCTTGGCCATCACCGAAGCATGAACCATCGCGCCTCCTCACGGTCTGGCGAACCGCAGTGATGATCTGACACGGCGGCGCATAAAATGTTCAAACGGCGTGAGTGCCCCCGGCGTCCCGCCGGGTGCGGATTCACGGATGACGAACGCAACTCGTCTCGTCGAGCAGTCATCTTTACTCGCACATCTCCACCCGGCGGGACGCCGGGGGCACTAAACGGCGCCGAGCGATTGCAGCAGTTCCGCCACGCTCCGCGTCTGCCCCGGCAGCACGAACTCCGGCGCGACCTCGCACAACGGCTGCAACACGAACCGCCGCAGGTGTGCGCGCGGGTGCGGCAGCATCAACGTCGGACGGTTCCGCACCTCGGCCCCGAACGCGATGAGGTCGAGATCGATCAGGCGCGCTTCGTTCATCACCGTCTTGGGCCGGCGCCCGAAATCCCACTCCAGCGTGAACAGCTTCATCACCAGCGAGTCCGCCGTTTCGCCGGGCCAAGGAATGAGCGCCACGGCGGCGTTGACGAATGGCGGGGAACCAGGCGGGCAATCCACGGGCGCAGTCGTGATCAACGATGATTTCCGAATCGGGACTGCGGAGAAGTCCTGCAACTTGTCGAAGGCCTGTCGAATCATGGCTGCGGAATCGCCGAGGTTCGAGCCAAGGGCGATCAAGGCCGTGGTAGGTGACGAGGTTGCGGGACTCATGCGTCGCATCGGAGCGCGGACCGCCGAGTCCGCGTGTTCATAAACCCCGGCGTTGGTTGCGCGGGCTGGCGCGGAAAAGTTCTCGCGGACATGGCTGTCCGCGCTCCTGTCCGTTCCGCGTTCACTTCAACCCCAGCACGTCCTGCATGTCGTAGAGGCCGGGCTTCTGCGACACGAGCCACTGCGCGGCACGGAGCGCACCGTTGGCGAAGGTCTCGCGGCTCGACGCCTTGTGGGTCAGTTCCACGCGCTCGCCGTTGGCGGCGAAGATGACGGTGTGGTCGCCCACGACATCGCCGCCGCGCAGGGCGTGGATACCGATCTCGCTTGCGGTGCGCTCGCCGACGATGCCCTGGCGTCCGTGGCGCAGCACATCGTCGAGTTGCACCTTGCGCACGTCGCCGAGGATTTCGAGCAAGGTGGTGGCGGTGCCGCTGGGCGCGTCCTTCTTCAGGCGATGGTGCATCTCCACCACTTCGAGATCGAAGCCGGGGCCGAGAATTTCCGCCGCCTTGCGCGTGAGCCAGAAGAGCGTGTTCACGCCGGTCGAGTAGTTCGACGCCCAGACGACGGGGATTTGCGTCGTGAGCGCAGTGAGTTGCTTTTTCTCCTCGGGCTGATGGCCGGTGGTGCCAATGACGAGCGCCTTCTGATGCTGCGCGCAAATTTTTGCCACGCCCAGCGTCGCAGAGTGAAAGCTGAAATCAATCACGGCATCGCACTTCGCAATGAGCGCGCCGAGATCGTCGCCAGCGTCAATCTGCCCAACGACTTCGAGTTCGGGAATGCGCGCCGCGCAAATGAGGAGCGCCTGGCCCATGCGTCCTTTGGAACCGGTGATGATGATGCGTGTCATGTCTTGTTAAATGCGTGCCAGAATCGCAGTTGGCTTTTCCTGGTCAAAGAAATAGGCCGACACCGCTTCTGCCAGATTTGCTCTCAGTTCGTTCCAGTCGTCAGCTTGGGTCACGATGTCGTGTGACATGCACTCAGCGACAAATCCGCCGTCTGCTTCCTGTGTCACAGTGAATACGATTTCCAAGCCAGCAAGAATAGGTTGAGCAGTAGTTGACACAACGGTTTACCGCGCCGGCTTTTGCCGGTTTGGGCCCAGAACCTCTTCGTCACTCCACCTAATGGGTGGAGAGTTGGTCGGGCGCTTCGACATGATCTCAGCAAGAAGTTCACGCTGAGTTTTAACAAATTCCTTCCACTTCGGCTTTTTAACCCACTGCACAGAACCATCCAACAGGATGACTTCGTGTACTAACCCCGAGCGTCGGCGACCGTTGTGATCCAGCCCAATCGTCCTATCCCACGCGACGGCAAGGTGAGGACCGTCATCTTCGCGCAACCCTTCGACGTAATGCCAGCCACAGGATTGCGGTGATAAAAAACCATCCTTAGCCAATGCCGCATCAACAACAGCTTGAGCCAGATGCTTTCCGCGAAGGATGCTTTTCACGCTGTATGGATCACCGTTGGTCCAGATGAGGCTGAACGATTGTTCAGGCATGGACCCGCCATTGGGCAGCCAACCATCATGATCGTGGGCGTAAATCAGGAGAGTCGAGCCAATGGCCTTGGAACAAGAGTGACTGTGCCCGTATGGAAACTGATTGGCCCATAAAAACTTGAGCGAGACCACGGCTACGATCCCCAGAGCCGCCAGACTTCCAACCCATCGCAAAAAGCGACGCCTAGATTTTTGAAGAGGTCGTTGCTCAGTTTCTGACATGGAACAACGTGCTACAGCACGCCCGCCGCCTTCAGTGTCGCCTTCAGCACGTCCTTGTTCTTCGCCGTCATCGGCACGAGGGGCAGGCGGTATTCTTCTTCCATCATGCCCAGCAGCGCGAGCGCGGCTTTCACGGGCACGGGGTTCGTCTCGATGAACAGGTCTTTGAACAGCGGATAGAACTTCGCGTGCAGCTTCTGTGCTTCGGAAATTCTTCCAGCGGCGAACGCGTTGACCATGCGCGAGACTTCGCGCGGGATGACGTTCGATGCCACGCTGATGACGCCGTTTGCGCCCACGGCCATGAAGGGCAGGGTGAGCGAATCATCGCCGCTCATGATTGCAAATTTCGTTCCGAGTGCCGCGCGGAGCTGGCTGACGCGGTCCGCGTTGCCGCCCGCTTCCTTGATGCCCACGAGGGTTTTGTGCGCTGCCGCGAGACGCTTCACGATGTCCACGCCGATCTCGATGCCGCAGCGACCGGGGATGCTGTAGAGCATGAGCGGCAGCTTCGTGGCCTGCGCGATGGCGCTGAAGTGTTGGAACAAACCTTCGGGCGTCGGCTTGTTGTAGTAGGGCGCAACTTGGAGCGAGCCGTCCGCGCCCGCTTCCTCGGCGGCTTTGGTGAGATAAATCGCCTCGCTGGTGGAATTGCCGCCCGTGCCCGCGAGCACTTTGATTTTCTTCGCGGCGAACTGCACCGCGAGTTCGATGACGCGGATGTGTTCCTCGTAGTCGAGCGTGGGCGATTCGCCGGTGGTGCCGACGGGCACGATGCCGTCCACGCCGCCTTTGATTTGCGATTTCACGAGGCGCTCGAGCGCGAGTTCGTCCAAGACGCCGTTGCGAAACGGCGTCACGATGGCGGTGTAGGTTCCAGTGAACATGTTCAATTCCAGTGCGCGTAACGTCGCAAATCAGCAGAGCGATGCCAGCATGAATTTTTGCGCGCGTCACACGCGCGTGAAAATCTTTCACCGCCATGTTGATTTGCGAAACTCGCCGCCTATAGTCGCGCCGACTTGACCAAGCAACATGAGTGATAATGCCGCTTCCGGCCCGGCGTGGAACATTGATTCCGCGCGCAACCTCTACAACATCCATCGCTGGGGTTCGAAATACTTCGACATCAATGAGGTCGGCCACGTCGTGGCCACGCCGCTCCAGGACGCGGGCACGGCGGTGGACATCACCGACGTGATTGAGGAAGCGAAGAGCCGCGGGCTGCGGTTTCCGCTGCTCATCCGCTTTCAGGACATTCTCCGCCACCGCGTCGAGTCGTTGAACAACGCCTTCCGCAACTCCATCAAGGAGTTCAATTACCAGGGCGAGTATCGCGGCGTGTTCCCCATCAAGGTGAACCAGCTCCGCGAGGTCGTGGAAGAAATTCTCGAAGCGGGCAAGCCGTTCAACTTCGGACTCGAAGTCGGCAGCAAGCCGGAACTTTTCGCCGGTCTCGCGCTGCAACAGCAGATGGGCGGCCTGATCATTTGCAACGGCTACAAGGACGCGGGCTTCATCAAGATGGCGCTGCTGGGCATCAAGCTCGGGAAGCGCGTCATCATGGTCGTGGAGAAGTTGGAGGAGTTGAAGCACATCATCGCCATCTCCAAACAGATCGGCGTGGAGCCAATCATCGGCATCCGCGCGCGGCTGCTCAGCAAAGGCGCGGGCAAGTGGGCCGAGAGCGGGGGCGAGAATGCGAAGTTCGGCCTGAGCACGGCCGAGTTGCTCGCCGCCACGGAAATGCTCACGCGCGAGGGTCTCGGCCACTGCTTCAAGCTGCTGCACTTCCACATCGGCTCGCAGGTGCCGGACATTCTCACGGTGAAAAAAGCCGTGCAGGAGGCCGCGCGCTTTTACGCCAAACTGCGCAAGATGGGTTTTGATCTGGAGTTCCTGGACGTGGGCGGCGGTCTCGGCGTGGACTACGACGGGTCGCGTTCCGCTTTCGAGAGCTCGATCAACTACTCGTTGCAGGAATACACGAACGACATCGTTTATTACATCGCCGACGTCTGCAACGCCGAGGGCGTCCCGCACCCGAACATCGTCAGCGAGAGCGGACGCGCCATCGTCGCGCATCACAGCGTGCTCATCGTGGAGGTGTTCGGGAACATTGAGAAATCTCCGCCGGGCATCCAGTTCGAGTACGGCGAGAATGAAATTCCCATCGTCCGCGAACTGCTCGACATGCGGAAGAACCTCGCGAAGCTGAACAAGCTCGAAGCCTTCCACGACGCGCAGGAGCGCCGCGAGGACGCGCACCAGATGTTCACGCTCGGCCTGATGGAGCTGCCGGACAAGGCGAAGATCGAATGCCTCTACTGGGAAATTTCCAAGGCGGTCGTCGAAAGCTTCCAAGGCCAGGCCTACATCCCGGAGGAAATCAGGAAGCTCGAAGACAGCCTCGGCGATCAATACCTCTGCAACTTCTCCGTCTTTCAATCGCTGCTCGATCACTGGGCGCTCGGACAATTGTTCCCCATCATGCCGCTCAGCCGCTTGAACGAGCGGCCCACGCGCGAAGGCACGTTGGTGGACATTACTTGCGACTCGGACGGGCAGATTAACAAGTTCATTGATCTGCGCGACGTGCGCGACACGTTGCCGATGCACGAACTCCGGCAGAACGACAACGGCCAGGAACCTTATTACCTCGGCTTCTTCCTTATGGGCGCCTACCAGGACATCATGGGCGACCTGCACAATCTTTTTGGCCGCGTGAATGAGATGCACGTCTTCCTCGACCCGGACGAGGCGGCGGGCTACTACATTGAGGAGATCATCGAAGGCAACACCATCGTGCAGTGCCTGACGGCCGTGCAGTACGATGAGAAGGATTTGGCGCGGCAGTTGAAGGCGCAGATTGACGACGCGATCAAAGGTGATCGGATGAAGCCATCGGAAGGCATGCGATGGCTGGACGATTATGAACGCGGTCTCCGCGAATACACCTATCTCACGTTCTAGCGAGACGGCGATGGCCGGGCCGGAACGTCATGTCGTGCTGCTCTCGTCGTTGCGCGGGCTGGTGCGCGGACTGTCGTGCCTGTTTTGGGGATTGCCCGCCGCGCTGGTCATCGCCGTGCAAACGACCCGGGGCGACTGGCTGAGGCCGGCCGGCCTGGCGTCGGACACCATCACGCTGGTGCTGGGCATCGCGCCGGTTTTGCTCGCCATGCTGTTGCTCCTCTACGGCGTGTGGATGATGGGGAATTTCCAAACGCAGGAACGAATCTGGATGTCGGCGCTGCACCGCGCGCGTTTCGTGGCCACCGTCAACGTCGGGCTGTCGCCGTTTCTTTTTTTCTGGAGCAAAGTTTCCGCGCACTGGTTCTTCAACGTGACCGTCGGCCTGATGGTTCTTTCGATGCTGGCCTTCCTCTACCTGCTGAACAGCGTGCTCGCGCGTCTCGCCGCGATGCTGCCGGATGAAACTTTGCGCGGCGAAACGCAGGTCTTCACGCGGCTCAACCAAATCATCCTGCTCGTGCTCACTGCCTCCGCGCCGTTTTATTTTCTCGTGCGCGGCGCGGAGACGCTGCCGCGCATCCTCGTGGACTTCCTGCTGCTTCTGGACCGCGTGGGTGAATTGATGCCGCTCATGTCGCTGCTCATCTTCGTGCTGCTGCCCGTGGCCATGACCATGGCTCTGCTGTGGAAGACGAAGGAAGTGATCATGACGAGCGTGTTTTCCAGCGCGGGCAATGAGCCGGTGCCGCCCGCTCGTTGACTTCACACTGATCGCCCACGATGCTGCGCGCGCAAAAATTGCGTATGCCAAAACTCACCGTGTTGCCCGCGAATGTTTCCGCCGAAGTCGAGCCAGGCGAGCTGCTGCTCGACGCCGGCGAGAAGGCCGGCGTGGAAATGGAAGCCGGTTGCTTCAACTGCTCCTGCGGCACTTGCGTGGTGGAAGTGGTGAGCGGCATGGAAAATCTCGCCGAACCGACGCCCGAAGAACTCGACGTGCTCGACGCGTGGAACAAAGACCCCGACACGCATCGCCTGACCTGCTGCGTGAAAATCGAAAAGGGCGAGGTCGTGATCAAAGCCGGCCACTGACCACGCCGCGGCAATCAGGAGGCCCAACTCCACCCGGCCGCCCGTTTCTCAAATCAATTCCAACACCCGCCGCAACTCCTCATCCGTGTTGTAAAAGTGCGGGGACAACCGGATGTAGTTCTGCTCCGCGCGATCCGTGCGGAGCGAGGTGATGATTTTGGAGTCCGCCAGTTTCTGGTGCAGCGCGGTCATGTCTTCGCCCGGACGGTGGAAGGTGATGATGCCACTGGCGTTGTCGGGCGGCGCGGCGGCGTGGAGGACGGTGTAGCCCTTCTCTTGAATCGCGGGCACGAGCCACGCGCGCTGGCGCAGCAGTTCGGAGGAAATATTATCCACGCCCACGTCGAGGATCATTTCCATCGCGGCGGTCAGGCCGACGAGGCCGAGGAGGTTGTCGCTGCCGGCTTCGTAGCGGTGCGCGCCGGACCGGAGTTTTATTTCCAACTGCGCGACGTAGTTCGGGCAGCGCACGTTATTCCAGCCGAGCACGGTGGGGCGCAGTCGGTCTTGCAACTCCTGGCGCACGTAGAAAATTCCAGCGGCGCACGGGCCGAGCAGCCACTTGTGCGCGTCGGCGGCGAGGAAGTCCACATGCTCGACCGTGGTGGCAAACGCGCCGAGCGTCTGGATGCCGTCCACGCAAAACAGCACGCCGCGCTGGCGCAACATCTTGCCGATGGCCGGAATATTGATGCGCCAGCCGCTGACGAAATGACACGAGGCCAGCGCGACGAGGCGGGTGTTTTCATCAATCTGTCCCTGCACATCAATGGAACGGACTTTTCCCAGTTCGCGCACGTTCATGAAGCGCACTTGCACGCCGCGTTCGGCGAGGGCCATCCACGGATAGACGTTTGAGGGATAGTCGTCGTGATAGATGAGGACGTTATCGCCCTTGCGCCAGGGCAGGCCGTTCGCGACGTAGCCGAGCGCGAGCGTGGTGGGTCCGACGAAGGCGATTTCCTCCGGCTTCGCGTTGAGGAGGCGGGCGGCGAGTTCGCGCGATTTGTGAATCTGAATCGCGGGCATCAGCGCCTCCTGATCGCCTTGGGTGGCGTGGAGCGCGTAGCGGGCAATGGCTTCGGAGACGCCGCGGGGCAGGGCGCACACGGCGGCGTGGCCGAGAAACGCTTTGGTTTCCGCGACCGGAAATTCGTGACGGCGCAAGTCTTCGTTGGAATGGAGTTCAGCGATGGTCATTTCGCGTTCATGTTGATGGCGTCGTTGAGCTGCCCGAAGTAGCCGAGATAAAAACTGATGATACCCCACGCGGCCATGAGCATCACGCCGCCGACCAGCAGGCCGGCGAAGCCGAAGATAAACGCGCGGAGCTTGCGCGCGCCTTCCTCCTCGAACATCGCGTGGGCGCGCTTCATGGAGTCGTCCAGCTTCCCGGTGATTTCGCCGGTGTGATACAGCGAGGCGAAGGCGGGCGGAAACTCCACGCTGCTGCCAACCATCTCGGAGGGCGTGCGGCCATTTTGTAATTCCAGCTTGTGGCGCGCGAAGACGCGGCGCAACGCGGGCGAACCACTGGCGGCGGCGGCGAGTTCCCAGGACTCGATCACGGTCACGCCCGCATTGAGCAGCGCGTCCAGCGCCAGCGCGAGGCGCGCGATGGCGAGGCTGCGGCGGGCTGGGCCGAGCAGGGGGATTTTGCTCGTGAAACGTTCCACCGTCGCACGCCACGACTCGGCGTGCGTGCCTTGCATGGCATAGGCGAGAAAGAGCGTGAATCCGTAGAGCGGAACCAGCACGGCGAGCTTTTGCAGCACGAAGGTGACGACCGCGCCTTTCACCACCACGTCGGTGAGAATGCCAATCGGAAAAACCAACACCGCGACGTGAAACACGATGAGCGGATACGCAGCGAACATGATGACCTGCCGCGCGAGGGCCGCGCGTTGCGCGTAGTAGGTGGAGAGCACGCGGAACACGTCGGGCAGCCGCCCGCTGTGTTCGCCCGCTTGCAGGAGCGCCACGTCGAAGGCGGAGAGCCAGCTTCTCGAGCGTTCCAGGGAGTCGCCGAAGTTGTGTCCCTCCCGCAACTGTTGCAGTAGGTCACCGATGGGTTTGCGCAACGAAGGCTGCGGCGGATGCTTCTGGAGCATTTCCAGCGCGGCAAAAAGCCCTAGTCCGGACGCGGTGACTTGCGCCAGTTGGTGGAATAACTCGGAGCGGCCGGTCAGTTGCGCGGGAGTGATGAGCAAGGCCATGCCGCGCGCGTGCGGACTTTACGCGCTCACGCGGTCGAAGCTTTGCTTCAGGTCGCGCTTGCTGCGCATGCCCACGACTTGATCCACGACCTGTCCGCCCTTGAAAAAGAGCAGGGTGGGGATCGAGTTGATGTTGTAGTTGATCGCGATCTGCTGGAACTCGTCGATGTTGACCTTGGCAATCTTGACCTTGCCGTCGTATTCGGCGGCGAGTTCGTCGAGGACGGGTGCGATCATCTTGCAGGGGCCGCACCATTCGGCCCAGAAGTCCACGAGCACGGGCGTGGTGGATTGCAAAACCTCGGCGGAAAAATTTCCTTCGGTCAATGTGACAATGTTTGCTGCTGCCATAAGTCCCTCAATTTCTAGTCCCTGTGATTTCGATCAAGTTATTTGATTGATCCGAAGTCGCCCACGACCAGAAGAAGCACGCTGACCAAGGCAGCAATGCCAATGATCATGGCCACCACGGCGAGCGCGGTATCGAGCGAGCCGACGGTGCGGGCCGAGGACGCAGGTCTCGACGCGGGGGGCGGCATCGGGGCTTTCGCTGGAGCGGGCGCGACCGGCCGGGCGACGGAGGTGCCGGGAGCCTTGGCCGGAGCGGTGCCGGACGGAGGCGACGGAGGACGAGGAACCTGGGCTGTGGACGCAGCGGCGGGAGCGGAAGCCGGGCGGGCCGCAGTGGGAGCAGCGCCACCGGGAGCCGCCGCAGCCGACGCGCCGGTGGGCGGCAACGAAGGCAGCTTGATCGTGGGCGCGGCCGTCGGCTTCGGGGGCAGCGCGATACGAACGGTTTCTTTCTTTGGCTGCACCTTGGCGGCCTCGGGCGGTATCGGCGAATCTGGAGTTGGCTCGGCCATAAATTTGTCTGTGCGCGAAACTAGGGTCGGGGAAAAACAGAGTCAAACCGTTAATCCCAGAGGGGAGCAAATTCCAAATCCCAAAAATCAAAGCCCAAACAAATTTCAAAATCCAAACTTCAACCTGAACTGTCCTGCCGCAGGCGGTGCGCTTTTTGGAATTTGGACGCTTGGAATTTGTTGGGGGTTGGGGTTTGAAATTTGGAATTTAACTCCGGCTCACCGCTTTCGCGCCACGAGAAACGAGTTGAACATCACGTAGCGCCACGGGCCGAGGTTGAGCGCGAACTCCACGGGCGCGGCCACGTAGCGGTCGGTACATTCCACGCGCAGGACTTCACAGCCAGCGCGTTCGAGGAAGAATTTCATTTCCAGCGCGTTCGTCGCCACGATGGCGTCGTCGTCGGGCGTGAACGGCAGCTTGATGATTGGCTCCATGCGGTCGAAGCGCACCGCCTCCGGTTCGTCGCGCATCTGCCGCCGCTTTTCCTGCACGCGTTTCCAGTTGCGCAGCTTATTGCCGACACCACGCATCCGGTGGTGATAGTCGCGGAAACCGAGCGCGCGCAAAAAATTCGGGCTGGAGAGAACAATCTTTCCGCCCGGCGCCACCACGCGGACGAGTTCGCGGATGAACGCCTCGGGTTCATCCACATGCTCCAGCACGTTGAGCGCGCCAGTGCTGGCGAAATGGCCGTCGGGGAAAGGCAGCTTGCGCCCGTCGTAAAGCTGGCAGCGCGGACAGACTTTGGCGGCGCGCTCGATGTTGGGTTGCGAGACATCCACGCCATGCGCCTCGAAGCCCGCCTCATTCAAACGCGCCACGACCTGGCCCACGCCGCAGCCGACATCCAGCGCGCGCGCGCCCGCGGTCGCGGGCTTCAATGTGTCGGCATACTTCGCGTAAAGCTGCGGGTTCCACGCCGCGAGATGCTCGGCGTAGGCTTCGTTGTTTTTGTAGTAAGAATCCTGATGGCTCATTTCCGGCGGGCCTCAGGAGCGGCCGTGCGAGTGAGGAAGGGCAGCGCCACGCAGAGCAACACGCCCAGCAGGATCGCGCTCACCGAAATGTAGAACGCCTTCAAGCTCGGCTGATAGCCCCACACCACTTCGTGCTGGCCCGCCGGCACCTGCACCGCGCGCATGATGAAATTTGCGCGCAACAATTTCGCGGGCTGGCCATCAATGTTGATCTTCCAATTCGCATCATACCGGTCGTTGACGAGCAGCACGCCGGGCGCGGTCGAGGATGTTTTGATCGTGAACTTCTTTGGATTGTAGCCGGTGTATTCCGCCGTGCCCGACGGCGTTCCTGCCGCGGCGGTGCTGGCGGGAATTTCCTCCGCGAGAATCACCTCGGCGTCGGGTTGGAAGTTCGTGCTGCCGAGCGTGCTCAACGCGGCCAGGTCGTTCGTGTTGACCTGCCATTGTGAATACAGCTTCGCGCGGGGCAACGCGCCCGTGTATTCGATGAGTGCGAACGGTCCGGTGGTATTGGTCTCGACGTTGATGGCGGTCGCGCCGGGTTTGCGCGCGAGCGAGAAGGCCAGCCGTTGCTGGAAACTGCGCTGCACGGGATCGAGGTCGCGATTGAGCGCGTCCACCAGTCCCGGTACGCCGAAAATGTAGCGCGTATTCGTGAGCTTCCAGTAGCGCGCGATGTTGGCGTTGAACTGGTTGACGAAGACTTCCTTCTCACTGGAGGAGCGCCCGCCGTCATGCACCACGTCGAGCATCTGAATGTTGTAGAACTGGAACTGGTGCTGCATCCACTCGCCGCGGCAGACGCCTTGGAGACTGCTGTAGGCGTCGTTGAGCCGGAAGCCGGGCGTGGTCACACGATGGTCCCAGTTTTTCTCGCGGAGCAGATCAAAGACGGGGTTGGTGGCGTAACGCGCTTTGTAATCGAAATGCTGAATCCACGGGGCGTTTGCGCGCCCCAGATCGAGCACCAGAATGGCCCCCAGCAGCACGCCGGCCCCAATGGCGCGCGACCCGCGAAATTTTCCCGCCTGAATGGCCAGCAGCGCCGCGACCGACAGGCCAAGCACGAGCACAAAGATTCCCACCTCACGAATGCTGAACCGTGCCACTTCCTCCGCCGAGGATGCGCCGCCGATGGCGTTGGCCTTCATGTAGCGCACAAGGTCGGTTTCGTTACCGCTTGTCGTCGGCTTTTGCGCGGCATAGACAAGCCAGCCCACGGCGGCGACGGCGACGGCGGCGAAGCAGGCATATTTCCAAAATTTGTCCCACGGGATTTTCGCCACCGTGGCGCTAGTCTTTTCCAGATATTCGCGCGACAGACCTTGCAGTCCGTAGGCGAAAAGAATCATCAGCGTCATGTGCGCCGGGTGCATGAACTTCATCGGGTTGCGAATCGTGGACATGTAGGGCAGCGCGTAAAACAACTGGTAGAACGGCGCGTGCCGGCCCCACGCAAAAATCACGCCCACCAAACACATCGCCGCCCAGAACCAGATCAGCTTCTTCTCCGTGGCGGAATAGGTCTGCGCTTGCTTGCTGAATGAGCGCGCCACCGCCCACGCCGCGATCAGCACGACGAGCAGGCCCGCGTATTCGCCCGCGCCGGACGAGCGCCACTGCGTGCTTTGCAAATAGCTCAGGGCGCGCTGCTGCACCTGCGGGTCGCCGCTCTTGAGTTGCGCCTGCATTTCCGCGATGCCCGGATCACTGCCCACGCCGCCCCAGTATTCGCCGCCCCCCGGCGTGTCCTGGCGATAGCCAAAAACGCCCGGGATGATGACACGCAAAATTTCCAGCTTCGGCAAACTCCACAGCGTCGCGCCCACCCAGCGTCGCTCCTTGCTCTCGGGCGTTTGTTCCATGTTGGCGATGCCCTTGATCTGCGTGCCGACGAGGCTCTCCACAGTTTGATAAGCGAGGAAGAGCGCGAAGACCGTGACCACGGCGGTGGCGAGGCCGCTGCGCAGAATTTTTTTCGCCGCCGAACCTTCACCCAGCAGCGGAACAAAAAACGCAAACGCCGCAATGAACAGGCTGAACAACATGCCGTTGTCCGCGCCTTCCATCACGGACAGGCCGGTGGCCAGACCGCCGAGCATCAGCTTCACGACCCTCACATGCACCGGCCCGGTGCGGCTGCTCCAGATCGCGGCCAGCGCGAGAAACGCCGCCGCCAGCGCGGTGCAGCGCGTGCCCACGCCCCAGCAGGCGTTTGAGAAAAAGTTGCTGTTCAACTCCGCCGCGATGCCCGCGAGCAGGCAGACCATCGGGCGAAAACCAAACGTGCGGAAACAAAACGTCGCGGCGAGGCCCAGCATGAAAACTTGGAGGGCGGGCAGAAATTTCGCGAAACCAACCGGGCCGAGCAGCCAGAGAAACAGCCACGTTGATTGCGGCGCGGACGGCCCGCTGCCGGTGCCGAGCCAGTTCGAGTCGAACCAGATGCCGGAGAAGCCCGCCGGGAAGGAAAGCTGTTTCGAGGCGGCGATGCCGAGCGGCCCGTCGCTGGAGAACATCACCATCTCGGGCTTGAAACTGAGGTGAAAGAGTGCGGCGGAAAGGAACGCCAGCACGGCGGCGAACAGCAGACGTTGCCGCCAGGGCATGGGCGCGAGTGGAGTTTCGTTCATGAGAGCCATCGGTTAATCGCCGCGGAATCTGCCGGGCGGGACGGAAAAAGACCAATTCATTTTGGGAGGGAGGGAGGCAGGTAATCAGTGAGTCAGTCATCAGTAATCAGCAATTCGCTGTTTGGACCGCGCCCACGCAGAAATGACCGAGGGCTGACTGACTGATTACTGCTTACTGATTACTGCTTACTGCTTCCCTGCTCACTTCTTATTGCCCGTCCGCGCCCGCCCTCCGTAGCCTGCGCTCATGCGCGTGTTGATTATCGGCTGCGGTTACGTCGGGCGGCCGCTCGGTGTGGCGCTGGCGCGTGCGGGGCATGAAGTCTTCGGCGTGCGGCGCAGCGCGGAGGGCGCGGAGGAGTTGCGCGCGCAAGGCATCACGCCGGTCCTCGCGGACATCACGCGGCGCGAGGATTTGCTGAAAATCCCCGGGGCGTTCGACTGGGTGATCAATGCCGTCTCGTCCACCAAAGGCGGGGTGGAGGAATACCGCGCGGTTTATCTCGAAGCCACGCGACAGATCATCGAATGGCTTTCCGCGCGCCCGCCGCAAAAATATCTCTACACCAGCAGCACCAGTGTCTATGCCCAGACCGATGGCGCGTGGGTCACGGAGGACAGTCCGACGGAGCCGAAGGGTGAGACGAGCCGTGTGCTGGTGGAGACGGAGCAGCTTTTGTTGCAGGCCGCGCGGGTGCAGAATTTCCCGTCCATCATTTTGCGCGTCGCCGGCATCTATGGGTCGGGGCGCGGACATTTGTTTCAGGAATACCTGCGCGATGAGGCGCGGTTAGCCGGCGATGGCTCGCGACTCATCAACATGATTCACCGCGACGACGTGGTGCGCGCGGCCCTGGCGGCGCTGGAGCGCGGCCAGCCCGGTAGCATTTACAACGTCGCCGACGACGAGCCGGTCACACAGCGTGAGTTCTTCCAGTGGCTGTCGCAACAGCTCGGCAAACCCATGCCCCCGCCTGCGACCGACGAAGAAAACGCCCGGCGCAAACGCGGCCTGACGCAGAAGCGCGTCTCGAACCGACGCCTGCGCGAGGAACTGCGCTGCGAATTAACCTTCGCGA
Organism: Akkermansia sp.; assembly: GCA_043758205.1. Classification (GTDB taxonomy): domain Bacteria; phylum Verrucomicrobiota; class Verrucomicrobiia; order Limisphaerales; family SIBH01; genus JANNGC01. The sequence goes on along the minus strand of JAYVNY010000059.1, from coordinate 21,489 downwards.
CCTTCCGTCAGGGTTACACGGATGAAATCACGCGATGGCGCGAAGCCTGACCAAGCCAGTTACGCAGTAACGCCACTGCCTGAACCGGACGAAAAGTTTGCCGCCTCGATGTCGCGTGGTATCCTAGCCAAAATTTAAGCCATGAGAACAGCAGCTTGCATCATCGCCCTCGGCCTCAGCGCGTGGAATCTCTGCGCCGCCCAGGTCGGCCAGGAAACCCCCAATCAGGCGCTCATCAGCGAGCAGCATACGAACGCCTTCAAGTGGGTGCCGCTCGTGCCGGGCAAGGACGACAGCCGCATCGCGCGCGTCACCGCCGCGTTCCTGGAACGCGGCCATTATTTGCAGCAGCCGATTGACGCGACCATCTCGTCGAACTTTTACACGCGCTACGTGGATTCGCTGGACCCGATGCACATCATGTTTCTGCAATCGGACATTGCCGAGTTCGACAAGTGGAAGCTCACGCTCGGTGAAATGGCGCTCAAGATCGGCGACACCGCGCCGGCCACGACCATCTACAACCGGTTCATGCAACGGCTGCGCGAGCAGGTGAAATACGCGACCAACGCCATCGCCACGGAGAAATTTGAGTTCACGACTAACGAGCGTTACACCCCGAACCGCCGCGAACTGCCGCGTCCGAAAGACCTCGCCGAAGCCCGCGCCCTGTGGCGCGAACGCGTGCGTTACGAGTGGCTGAACGAACTGCTGAACAAGGAGAAGCCCGCGAAGATCAAAGAAGATTTACTCAAGCGCTACAACCGGCAGTTCGACATGCTGGAACGCTGGGACAGCGACGACGTGCTGCAAATTTATCTCGATGCCCTCGCGCACGCCTACGACCCGCACTCGGACTACATGGGCAAGCCCGCGTCCGACAATTTCAACATCGGCATGAGGCTTTCGCTCTTCGGCATCGGCGCGCTGCTGCGTTCCGAAGATGGCTACTGCAAGATCGAGGAACTCAAGGAGGGGCCGGCCAAGAAAAGCGGCCAACTCAAGCCGAACGACAAGATCATCGCGGTCGCGCAAGGCACGAACGCGCCCGTGGACGTGATTGACTGGAAGCTGAACAAGGTCGTGGAACTCATTCGCGGCGATAAAGGCACGGAAGTGCGCCTGACCGTCATCCCCGTGGATGCGCCGGACAATTCCGTCCGCAAAGTGGTTTCGATCGTCCGTGATGAAATCAAACTGGAGGATCAGGAAGCCAAGGCCCGCCTGCTCGATCTGCCGGCCGAGAACGGCCAGCCCGCGACGCGGCTTGGCGTGATCTCGCTGCCGTCGTTTTACGCCGACCTGAAGAACCGCGGCCCGAACCGCAAGAGCACCACGACCGACGTGGCAAAGCTGTTGAAGAAGTTGAAGGAGGAAAAAGTTTCCGGCGTGATTCTCGACCTGCGTTACAACGGCGGCGGTTCGCTTGAAGAAGCCATCAATCTCACCGGTCTCTTCATCAAGGAAGGCCCGGTTGTGCAGGTGAAAGATTCCGACGGCCACATCACCGTGGACAAGGACACCGACCCGGACGTGCTTTACGACGGCCCGCTGGTGGTGATGACCAGCCGCTTCAGCGCCTCGGCCTCCGAGATCGTGGCGGGTGCGCTGCAAGATTACGGACGCGCGCTGCTGGTCGGCGATTCCTCCACGCACGGCAAAGGCACGGTGCAGACGCTGCTCGATGTCGGGCCGTTGCTGCGCACGAAGGAAGAGCTTGGCTCGCTGAAGATCACGATTCGCAAATTTTATCGCGCCAGCGGTTCTTCCACGCAACGGCGCGGCGTGATCCCGGACATCGTTCTTCCCTCCGTGAACAACCTGATGGAAGTGGGCGAGGACTCCATGCCGAACGCGCTGCCGTGGGACACCATTCCGAGCGCGAAGTATGAGCCGGTGAACATGGTGCCTCCCGCGCTGGCCGGCCTCCGTCAGCGTTCCGAGGCGCGGACCGGCAAGGACGCCGACTTTGCGTTCATCCAGCAGGAGATCGAGCGCTACAAAAAGTTGAAGGACGAGAAGAGCGTTTCGATGAACGAGGCGCTGCGCTGGAAGGAAAAGCAGGAAGTCGAAGAACGCGACAAAGCCCGCAAGAAAGAACTGCGCGCCCGTCCGCAACCGAACTACAAGACCTACGAACTGACGTTGAAGAACGCCGACCTGCCGGGCCTGCCGGAGCCGATGACGAACGCCGTGGTCACGGTGAAAAAGGATTCTACCATGTTGTGGAAAACCGTCTTGACCAACGTAGTCACTAAATTGGTGACGACAAACAAAGAGACGCAGACGTTGACCAACACTCTCACCAACACCAAGTCTGAGGACGACGCGCCCGTGCCAAACGTGGACCCCACGCTCGACGAGACGCGCCGCATCCTCCGCGATCTCATTGCCGCGACCGGCAAGCCCCGCAATGGACTGGCCGTGCGGCCGTGAGTATGGTGGGCTTGGTCACTCCGTGATCAGGCCCGGCGCGCGGACCTTCCTGTCCCCGCCGCCTGTCGTCGCAGGTTGCTGCGGACCGGAATCTTCGCGCGTCCACCGGTGTTCAGGACGAAGAAATATTTTTCCCACTGCCCTCGACCCCTTAGCCTGCGCGCATGACGCCACTGACGTTGCATAATTTCCACGCGGCCCACGGCGCGCGCTTCGCCGAGGTGCGCGGGTGCGAGGTGGTGGAGGATTATGGAGACTGGCTGGCGGAGCACACGGCGCTGCGCGCCTCGTGCGCGGTGATGGATTTGAGTTTCCGCAGCCGCCTCGTGCTCGCGGGCGGGGATCGCGTGCGCCTGCTCAACGGCCAGGTGACAAACAACGTGAAGGACTTGCCCGCCGGCGAGGGCTGCTACGCCGCGCTGGTCACGAACAAGGGCCGGATGCAGAGCGATCTGAACATCCACATCCTGCCGGGGGAAATTCTTTTGGACTTTGAGCCGGGGCTGACGACAGCCATCGCGGAGAGGTTTGAGAAATACATCATCGCCGACGACGTGCAGGTGATTGACGCCGCGCCGCACTATGGACTGTTGAGCATGCAAGGACCGCAGGCGTGGACGGCTCTTGAGCGGGCAGGCTTGAATCTCACGCGCACGGAAAAGGAATTTCAATCAAGCCATCTTCAGCACGAAACCTTCGGGGAAATTTACGTCGTGAATTTGCCGCGCGCCGGCACGGGCGGTTTTGATCTGTTTGTGCCCGTGGCCGCGCTGGAACTGCTCGCGGAAAAATTGCTCGCCGCCGCGTCCGCGCTGGGCGGATGCGCCGCCGGCTGGCGCGCACTGGAGACGGCGCGCGTGGAGGCGGGGATTCCGCGTTTCGGCGCCGAGATGGACGAGAAAAACCTGCCGCCCGAGGCCGGAATCGAAGCGCGCGCCATCAGCTACACCAAGGGCTGCTACATCGGGCAGGAGATCATCGCGCGGCTCCGCACTTATGGGCAGGTGGCGAAGGCGTTGCGCGGGCTGCGCTTCGCGGACGGCGCGGGCGCTTTGCCCAAGCCCGGCGACAAACTTTTCTACGACGGCAAGGAGGTCGGCTACGTCTGCCAGGCGCTCCGCTCGCCGTCCTGGCACGCGAACATCGGCCTCGGCTACGTGCGCCGCGAGCGGAATCAGCGGGGGACCACGTTGCAAGTACGCGCCGACGGTGGAGAAAGCAGCGTGGTGATTGTGGAGCTTCCGTTTAGGCCGTAGTGGCGTTTCCCGGCTTTTAAAAACTCAATACCGTGAACGCGGCCGCAAACCAAAGCTGGTTGAACTCGAACTGCATCTCCCCCGTCTCGAAACTGGCACCGAACCACACCATCTCGTTGCGCGCCGCGACCAGGCCGCACAGTTCGTCAAACATCTCCTCGTCGAAGGCGATCAGCCGGTAGCGGTCGCGCCGCAATTCCTCTTTCGCCATGGCGGCCAGCAATTGATCGGCCTGCGCGCGGGACTTTTTCAGGACCCAGATTTCCGCGTCGTGGACTTTCACCGCCAGCTTGTCGAGCTTGCTCACGCTGCACTCGCCGCATTCCACCCACAGTTTGGGCCGCATGTCGTAATCGAGCCAGACGAGGTCGGGCTGGTAGGTGATGGAGTCGTTGTGAACATTGCCCTCGATTTGCAGACGCTCGCGGTAGAACAGGACGAAGCCCAGCAGCTTGAGCACGACGTGCGTGATGGTCTCGGTATCGTGCGGCGCGAGAATGATGCCGCCGGGCAGCGCGCGACGCCGGTCGCGGCTCTCGAAACGGAAACTGTATTTCGCGCCCATGCGGCGCCCACAGAACACGGGATGAGGGCAGAACATCAAGCCCGCTGAGACGTCGTCACCGAGCCGCCGCGCACCGGCACGGCAAGAAAAAGGCCGGAGGAAAAATTCCTCCGGCCGTGCGAAAAAACTCAATCGAACAACCTAGTCCCGAGCCCGGCGACGCCAGGCGCGCAAGCCGCGGCCCAGCGCGAACACGCCGCCGAAAACGCCCACCAAGACCATGCTCGACGGTTCCGGCACTGACGTGATCGTCATGCCCCAACTGTTCAGGGTGGATTGCGCGCCCCCGGACATGTCGGCAATAAAAAGCGTCCAAGTGCCGTCGGGACTCAGCCCGGTGAAGGTATCGAGGTACGCGCTGCGACCCGTAGTGTCCACCACGGTGGCCGGATCTGAGTTCCGTCCGTCCACCTGCCAGTTGCCCGTCAGCGGCGCGCCACCCGCGCCTCCGTAACTGTGAACGTCGGCCACGGCCAGATCATCGAACGTGATGTTGAAGCCTTCATCCGCGTAACCGAAAGAATCCCCAGCGGTGCGGCCCACCCGGTTGAGCAAAACTGAGAAGCCGTTCAGATGCGAAAGATAGACGTAAAGATCGCCGTTGTAGCCCCCAGAAATATCAAGCTGCACGGTGATGCTCGTGATGACCCCGCCCACCCCGGTGATTTCCTGCGAGCTGGCCAAGCCGTTCACATTTCCATCGGAAATGGTCTGGTTGACATTGTAAGACACGTTGGTGGACACGGCCGCATCCGCAGGCAGGGCCAGCATCGGCAAAACTGCGACAATAAGAAGTTTGGTGTTCATGGACTTTTCTTAATCAGGGTTGGGCGGTGCGGTAATAAGCCTGTCCAGCCGGAGGCGTCAGGTCAATGTAATCAAACAGCCCCAGCGGCGGGCAGTTCGTGTTGTGCAGGGTCGTCCAAGCCACGGGCGGAGTGAGGTTGGTCGCGCGCTGCACGTCGTAATTGTAGCCGGGGATGCCGGCGAAACGCATGCCGACCACGCCGTTCGTGAAGGAGATGGCGACCGCGTTCTGGTTTGTGCCGGCGGGCGCGCTGACCGTGAGGCGGAGCGTGCCGGTGGCGGTGCGGACGGTGTCGCCCGCGCGGTAGGTCGGGCCGTAGTCGCGCACAGTGTAGGTGAACTCGTCCTCCACGTTGTTCGGGTTCGTGTAGAAAATGTGCGTCGCGTTCGTCGTGACGATCACGCCGTTCGTGCTCGCGCCGACGACGGTCAGGCCGCGCGCGTCGCCGTCCACGTCGCTCGTCAAGGTGGCGAGGACGTCGGCGATCTTGATCTTCCAAGTGAGATTCGGGGGGCGGTTGTTCGTGATCGAAGTCGCGATGGGCGCATGGTTCGGAGTGAATTTCAACTTCAGGGAACCTTCCTCAATCGCGAACGTGCCGCCCGCGAGGTCGTTGCTGAAGTTCGCGGTGTTGAGGGTGAACTTGTTCGCGGCGAAGCCGTTCACTGCGCCGGACGGCGTGGCGATGGTGAAGACGTTGGTCGTGTCGTTGTTCCAGTTCGCCGCCAGGCCGGGCACCGCGCCGTTGAGCGACCAAAGGTTGACGAGGAACGGATTGCCGCTCGTGGCCTCGATGTTGAGGTCGCCGGTCACGTTGAGCAAATCCCAGCCGAGGCCTGCGCCGCCCGTGGCGTTGTTCAATTCCCAGCGGTAGGCGGAACCGCCCGCGAGAACCATCGTCCCGCAATCGTTGTTCTCGGTGCCGACGGCGAGCGGGCCGGCGGGCGAGATGAGCGACGGCGTGTTGGTAACGGTGAGCGTCACGACGGAACTGGTGACCGCGCCCGCCAAGTTCGAGAGCACCACCGAGTACTGGCCCGCCGTGGCGGTGCTGGCCGTGCGGAGGAGCGAACTGTTCGTGGCGTCCGCAATGGGTGACGCGCCGAAGAACCATTGGTAGCGGATGCTGTCGAGGCTGGTCGCGGCCACGTTGAAGGTGGCGTTGCCGGAGCATGGCACCGTCTGCGCGACGGGCTGCACGGTGATGACCGGCGGGCCTTGCAGGGCGTTGGTGAAGACTTGCGCGGCCTCGTTCGAGCCGAGCGCGCGACGCCAGATCATCGTGTCGTCCAGCGAGCCGATGAAGCCGGCGGCGGTGGTGGCGCGGAGCAGGTTGGCCAGCGCGGCGGTGTTGACCGGCATGGAGCCGCGCACGTAGCTGATGTTGGTGTCGAACTGGCCATCCACGTAGAGGAAGAGGCTGCCGTTGTTGTCCACCAGGGTGATGTGATGCCAGTTGCCGTCGAAGGCCGTGAGCCGTCCGTAATTGTGGTTCACCGTGACGCCGACCGTGGGACGGATGAAGAGGTCCACCTGCGGGCCGCCGCCGGTGTTGTGCGTGCCGAAGCCGAAGATGGGCGTGGTGTTGTTGGTGGAGCCTTCGGCGAAAACACGGCGGTCGTTCTGGCCGACGTAGTTGCCCTTGACCCACATCGCGACAGTAGTGGCCGGGTATTTGTAGGCGGGGAGCGCATCGGTGGCGGAGTTGATGCGTGCGACGAAGTTGGTGGCCGCGCCGTTGAAGTTAAAGGCGTTACTGCGGACGCCGGTGATGACGTTCGAGGCCTGGATGCCGAAGCCGGCGAGGTGCTGGAGGTTGGTGGTGGAGTCCAGCGTGCGGTTGTTGACGGTGTCGAATTCATCCAGCTTCCACCACGCGATCAGACCGTCCGCGATGTTCGTCACGTTGAGCACGGTGAGCGTGGCGCTGGCGCAGGTGCCGCCGTAGAGGTTGGATGTGCAGAAAGTATAGGTGCCCGCGTTGGCGAGGGTGAGGTTCGTGAAGGCGAGGTTGTTACTGTTGGCCCCGGGGAGATTTACGCCGTCCTTGCTCCACTGATTCGTTACGGGTGCGACGCCGTCGGCGAGGACACTGAAGCTCACGTTGTCGCCCACGTAGGCCGTGATGTTGGATGGTCCGAGAATAATAGTCGGCGGGCCAAGGACGCGGATGGTGCCATCCACATAAAGCTGCGTGGTGTCCCAGGAAAGATTCGGAGCCAGTGCGGGCAGGGTGATGGATGTAAAGGTGCCGGTGATGGACGTATCCCAGTCGAGCAGGTCAAACACCTCGCCCCCGAACAGCGGGCCACTGATGTTCGTAACCACGAGCGGACCAGCCAGCCCGATGTCGCCAGTGAAGACGCGCAGGCGGTCGTTGGTCAGCGCCGAGCCACTGCGGCTGATTTCCATGATCATGGTGCCGGCGAGTCCAAAACTGTTGTTACTGATGGTGAAGAGGCCGGGTCCCGACTGGCCGGGGGCGAACGTGCCGAGCGTGTCAATGAACAAGTAAGAAGCCACCGAACCGGTGCCGCCAAGCGTGCCGTTATACACGTTCACGTCGGTCGTAAACGTGTTGAACCCATTGAGCAGGAGGGTGCCGGCACCGGCCTTTTGCAAACCGCCGCCGCCGGAGAGCGGGCCGTTGAGCGTGATCGTGTTGGTGCCGGGGTTGATGGTCACGCCGGAAATGGCGGTGAGTGACATGCCGAGGACGGAGGTCCAGTTGGCGGAGGCACCGAGCGTGCCGGCGCCGAGGTTGATCTGGTAGGTGGTGTTCGGACTCTGGATGCCCCAGCGACCCAGCGTGAGCGTGCCGCCGTTCAGGGTGTAAGTGTTCGTGTTCGGGGGCAACGTGGTGGACGTGCGGTTATCGATCACCAGTCCGGCCGCCGTGACGTCTCCGCTGTTCTGGGTGAACAAGGCGACGCCATCAACGCCGACGTAGAACCCGCCGTTCTGTTCAGCGGTGCCGGACGGGTTCACCGCAGGATTCACGGTCACGGTGAAAGATCCGCCGTCCATCGTGTAGGTGTTGACGGCGTTGGGCCAGTGGCCGAGGCGAACCTGGTTGGTCACAATCACCGTCGCATTGACGTGCGAGACGATGCCGGTCTGGCTGGAGTTTTCGCCGAGGAACAGGTTGGCGGCCTGGATGGTCGCGCCATCGAAAATCATGCGTCCGCCCGTGTTGGTATGTCCGGCCGAGAGCGTGTTGTTAATGCGCGCGAGCGCGGTGGAATTAAACGTCAGCGGTGCCGCTGTGTTCGAGCCGCCGCCCTGAGCCTGAAGGTTGGCCATTTGCAACACGCCGCCCAGCGTGACCGCACCGCCGCTGCCGGGTCCGGTGAAATGACGGAGCAGGCCGTTACCATAAACCCCAGCGAGCAGACTGCCCGAATTCGTCTTCACGAAGTCCAAGGTGCCAAAGTTGGTGATCGCGCCAGGCCCGAAGGTGCCGCCATCCACGGACCGCAGGATGGTCCCGGACGCCACGACCCAGCCGCCGCTGTAGGTCGCGTCGTTGTTCGCGTAAAGTTCTACGAAGCGACTGTTGCCGCCGATGGCCGTGAATGGGGCGCTGCCATAGATGTTGTTCAGGAACTGCACGCTGCCGTTGCCGGAGGGGCCGGTGACGTTGATGGTCGAGGCTCCGAAGTTCGTGACCGGGCCGGTCCACACGTTCGTGCCGGAGCCGCCCACGTTCACGACGGTCGCGCCCGCGTTCAAGGCGAGGGAACTGGCGTTGGTGCGGTAGGTGCCGAACATGCCGATCTGCCCGCCGGCATGGACGGTGATGTTCGTGGCCAGGTTGAAGTCCACGTTCTCGCCATAGACCAGGCCGTTGCTCACGATGAGAGTCGGGAAGTTGGTCGCCACCACGCGGATGTTCAGCTGGCCGGGTCCGAGCTTGGTGAGCGCAAAGTTGTTGGCGTTCAACAGGCTGGTCAGCGGATTGACCCCGGACCCGATGTCCACGCGCCCAAAGCTCGTAGCGTCGGTGCCGAAGAGACCGATGGAAGCGTCCGCGTTGAGGGTCAGGTTGGTGATACCGGAATTCCCCGCCACGGTGACGCCGCTGTTGAGGAGCGCGCCGCGCCCGTCCGGCCCGTTGCCGGCCAGGAAATAATTGTTTGAGCGCACGGTCGGCGAGACCCCGGCCAGGTCCACTTGGCCACCGCTGTTCACGATGATGCCCGACGCGCTGCCGAACGCGCCAGCGTTGGCCGTGCGGAGGGTGCCGCCGTTCACGGTGACGGGGCCGGTGAACTGGTTCGCGCCCGCCAGCGCGAGCGTGCCCGCGCCGTTCTTCACGAAACCGCCGGTGCCGCGGATGACGTTCGCGAGTCCGTTGCTGTCGCTGCGGTTGAAGACGAGCGTGGCGTTGTTCGTGATCGGGGCGGAGGGGCCGACACTGCCGGAGGTGCCGCCCGCGCCGATTTGCAGGACGCCTGCGTTGATAGTGATGCCGCCGTTCAACTCAGGATTTTCATTCGCGAGGATGAGCGTGCCGGTGCCGCTCTTCGCGACCTGATTCAAGGTCTTGATCTGGCCCGCGCCGCCGAAGGTGATTGGGAAGGTGTGATTGGCCGTGAGATTGCCCGGCGAAAGCGAGCCGACGAGCGTGATGTTCGTGTAGGTGGAGAAGTCGGTGAACGAAACCGCGTCGCCTTGGAAGAACTTGTCCGCGACCGCGGCGTTCGTCCAATTGGCCGTGGTGTTCACGTTCCAGAGAGTCTCGCTGCCGAGCACGCCGCCCGCCCAAGTGAGACTGGCCGGAGCGCCCGCTGGGGTGATGCGGATGAGGTTCGCCACGCTGGTGTCCACGGTCCACGTGTAACGCGAACCGCCGCCCACGGTCAGGTTCGGAGCGCCGCCGGTGAGCGTGTTCGTGTAACGCATGATGGTGTAGGGCGCGAGCGTAAGCGGGGTGAGCGGAATGATGTTCAACGCGCTGACGCCGGAGAGGGTAAGGTCGCGGGCGTTGACGGAGTCGTTGATGGCCGCGCCTTCATTGGTGGCGGTGTTCAGCTCGAAGAACAGATTCGCGCTGTTGAAGGTGAGGTTGCTGCTCACACTCAAGGTGCCGGGGCTGCTGCCGGGGATCACATTCGCGCCGGTGTCGGCGATCACGCGGCCACGGATGCTGCCTGCGCCCGCGAGGGTCTTGCCGCTGCTGATGGTCAGGGGGTTGACCATGTTGCTCAGGTTCAGAATCGCGCCGCTTTTCACGTCAATTAGCGTGCTGTTGGCGATGGAGGCGTTGGTGTTGAGAGTGAGTGTGCCGTTGCTGATCACGGTGGCGCCCGCGTAAGTGTTGGTGCCGGAGAGAACGAGGTGGCCCGCGCCGATCTTGGCGAAACCGCCCGGGCCGCTGAGGATGTTCCGGAATTCCAAGATGTCGCCGCTGTTGTTGGCCACTTCCATGAGGGCCGTGCCGCCGGTGAGCGCGACCGGTCCGTCATTGGTGGTGGTACCGTTGTCTTTGAAGATCCTTGAGTTGTTGCTCATTGCGACGGGCTTGGTGTGAAAACGGGTGCTGCCCCACAGGCCGAACGTGGCGCCGGCGTCCAACTCCACGTCGAAGCTGTTGTTGGTGATCATGGAGTTGCCCTCCAGTTGGAAGATGCCTTGCCGGATGTTCATCTTGCCGAGGTTCACGTCGCCGACATCCACGAAGGAAACTTGATTCGCCCCGGTCTTGATCAGGGAGAAGCCGCCGCCGTTCACGAAGGCGTTCGGCCAGTTGTTGTTCTGCGCGTAGTTGCGCACGTCCCAGCGGTTCACGCCGCCGATGACCGCGTTGCCGGACAGGGTCAAGTAACGCAGGGCGTTTTGTTGGCCAGTGCCGCTGTTGATGATCGCGCCGTTGTTGCTTACGCCGGGTCCGGAGATGATGAACGGCTCCGCCCCGAGGTTGGCCTGTCCGTTCACATCCATGGTGCCGCCGTTGGTGGAAATGGTCGGGCCGTTCGTCGCACCGAACGCGCGCGCGTAGCCGGGCCGCACGATGCCGCCTGAGATGATGGTCGGGCCGGTGTAGTCGTTCGGGAAATTGGCGTTGCCCGTGTTGATGGCGAGGATGCCGCTCCCGGATTTAAACACCGTGGCTGCCCCGCTGATCTTGCCGGCGGCCCCGCTGGGCGAGGTGAGCGTCACGTTGTTGGTCGTGGCCACGGTGACGGTGGCCGGGTAAAGCGCGCCGTACGTCGAGCTCGGCCCGACCATGTTGACCGGCGTCACGAGGCCGCCCGAGAAGTAGGTGCCGTTGTTGTCCAAGATCACGTTCTGGCCCTGCCGAAAGACGGTGGGGTTGACGCCATCCGTGAAATTCGTGGTGAAGGCCACATCCCATTGCGGACTGAGCAAGGGGCCGTTGAAACCCGTCCACGTCACCGTGCTCGCGGCTCCGCTGACGGTCATATTGACCTGTCCCGCGAAACTCGTGTCGAAGGTGATGGTGTAGCCCGGCACGTCCGCGACGAGGTTCGCCGCGCTGCCGGTGAGCGTGCCGGTGTAATTGATCAGCCGATACGTGCCGGTGGCCAGCGTGCCGGCGAGCGCATTCGGACGCACGATCACGGAACCGGAGAGCACGAGGTTGCCGTTCACTTGCAACAGATCATTCACCCCCGCACCGACGGTGGTGACAGCCGCGAGGTCGGGACTCAAGACGGCGTTGGTCAGCGACACGGTTCCGTTCACCGTGAGCGTGCCGGGCAAGAAGGGCAGTCCGCCATTGATGACGGCACCATTGGTCGCGATGACGCTGCGATTGATGACGCCGGTGCCGAGCAGCCAGCCATTCGTAGTCACGCGCACCACGCTGCCTGCGCCGATGGAGCCGTTGATGGCGACGAAGGCGTTATTGCCGGCCGTGGTGTTGTTCACGATCAGGTCGTTGGTGAAGGTGTTGGCCCCGTTCAGGAAAACGATGTGCGGGGTGGAATCATTCGCAATGGTCAGTACGCCAGGGCCGGCGATGATGCTGTTCACGCCCCACGGACGGGCAAAACCGGCGGAAAAACGCGCGCCGCCCGCGCCAATGGTCACGCCGCGGTTGGCCTGGATGTTGAACTCGCTGTCCTGGTTCAGAAGCAGCGAGTTGTTATCAATGATGAGTTGGTCCGCGACGTAGGATCCCGGCAAGGCACCAAAGGCGGAGTCCGCCAGGGCGCGCGTGACGCCTGCGCGCAGGGTGGTCCGCCCGGAGTAGGTGTTCACGGCATTCAGGATCAAAGTGCCCGTGCCGTTGTTGGTCAGATTGCCGGGACCTGCGATGGGACGGGACAGGGTGAGGCTGATGGTATTGCTGGGCGCGAAGGTGCCGTGGCTGGCGCCAAGAGTGATGCCGCGGTTGGCGTCATCAATGACCACGTTGCCCGCCGCCAGGAGCGTGCCGTCATTGAGCGTGAGCGTGTCCGCGCTGGCGGTGCCGGGGTTGTTGCCCAGGCGATTTTCGTCGGCGATGGCTAAGGTGCCGGCGTTAATAATCATCTTGCCCGAGAACGTGTTTTGCGCGCCGAGCGAGAGGACGCCCCCGCCGGTCTTGGTGATGGTGCGGGCCCCGCCCGCTTCCGCGATGGAGTTGTTGATGAAGATCGGCCCGACCGCCTCGATGACGCCGCTGGTCAGCAACATGTTGGTCATTCCGGGGCCGGTGCCGCTGGCGAAGGGCTGAAGCGTCAGCGTGCGCGCCGCCACGGAGTTGGTGAGCAAACCGCCACTGATGCCGTTGAAATAGAGAAACGTGGCGATGCCGGCGGTGGTGGAACTGTTGCCGATGGCGCGGTTCACCGTGGAGCCGGCGCCAAGGACGATGGCACCAATGTTGGTCGTGGTGATCGTGGCCACGTTGAAGTTGAAGCCGATGGTCGTCCCCGATCCGCCTGCGCCAAAAAAGGCGATGTCAATGTTGGTGGGCGTGCCCAGGTTGTTCGTCCAGTTGCCGGCGGTGAGCCAAGCGGTGCCCGTGCCCGAACCAGGGCCGGTGCCGGAGCCGCTCCAGCCGAACGTCGCGGCGCGCGCTTCGCCTGCAAGCAGTCCGGCCAGCGCGGCGCAGAGGGCTGTTGATTTGAAGATCAGGGAGGGCAGGCGAAAGAGTGATCTCATCTGCGGGACAAACAAAGTTTGCATATTTTTTGGGTTCAACGCGCCCGCACCGCGCGCCATGTTTCATCACGTCTCCTGGTGAAAAGGAGATGCGTCGCGCTGTTTGGGTGCGGGGGTGAACGCAGAACGTGCCGCTTCTTCAAGCTGCATTCACTCCGCTGCTACGGCGAACAGAAGGGGGCGCGGGGAACGTCGGTTGCCATTCGCCCGCGCTTTGCCGCAGAGTGCGCGCGTGCTGAATTCCAAGGCGGACAAACGCGCGCTGGTCCAGAAGATCCTCGCCCAACTGGCGGCAGGTCTCGAATTGTACGCCAAGGCCGCGCGGGCCGCGCACGCCGAGGCCACGCACGAGTCGAGCAAGGCCGAGAATAAATACGACACGCGCGGACTGGAGGCGTCCTACCTCGCGCGCGGCCAGTCGAAGCAGGCCGCCGAGGTGGTGCAGGCCATCGAGGAGTTCGAGGCGCTGCCGCTTCGCCTGTTCAATTCTACAGATCCAATTGACGTGGGCGCGTTCGTGGAATTGAAGGCGAAGCGCGGCAGCAATTTTTATTTCGTCGGTCCACGGGGCGGCGGCACCGAAGTGACGCATGGGGGGCAAGAGGTTCTCGTCATCACGCCGTCGTCGCCGCTCGGCCAGCAGATCGTCGGACGCCAGCAGGGTGACAAAGTCCAATTGAACATCGCCGGGAGCGCGAACGAGTTTCACATCGCCGCCGTGGCCTGAATTTTTCCATATTTTCCCCCATGCCCAAACCTCCTTACATCGAACTGTCCCGCGAGATTCGCATTCCGATTCTATACGAGGACCGCTCCATCCTCGCGATTGACAAGCCCGCAGGCTGGATGCTCGTGCCGCTCTCGTGGCAGAATACGAGTTGGAATCTCCAGGCCGCGCTGATGTCCTCGATCATGGCCGGACATTTCTGGGCGCGCTCGCGGAACATCAAGTATCTGAAATACATCCACCGCCTGGACGCGGAGACGACGGGCATCATGCTCTTCGCGAAAAGCGCGGGCGCGCTGCACGCGTTCGAGGAGATGTTCGAGACGCGGCGGATGGAGAAAATTTATCTGGCCGTCGTGGATCGGGAGCCGAAGGAAAAAGAGTGGACGTGCCAGTTGAGCCTCGCGCCGGACCCGCAAAACATCGGGCGCATCGTCGTTGATCCGGAAGGCAAGCCCACGGAGACCGCGTTTCGCGTGCTCGCGAGTTCGCACGGGCGGCATCTGATCGAGGCGCGACCGTACACGGGACGCACGCATCAGATTCGCGTGCATCTCGCGCAGGCGGACTGCCCGATCATCGGGGACGAACTTTATGGCGAGGACGCGGACAACATGGCGTTGCGCGCGGTGGGGCTGGCGTTTCGCGATCCGTTCACGCGCAAGCCGGTGGGGATTCGCGCGCCGGTGGAGGAGTTTTTGAAGCCGTACGGAATTTCCGGGGCGAATTACCGGCTGCGCTTCGAGTCGCTGCCGCCTCCGGTGCCGCGCCCCCAGCCGGGCGTGGATCAGAAAGGCCAGAAGATGTCGCGCGGACGCGGCGCGAAATAGAACCGCCGATCGAGTTCGAGGTAGTCGCGAATGACCCACTGGCTCTTTCCGTTTTCGTCCGTGACGCGCTCCTGCACGGTCAGGGTCAGCCAGTACCAGCCCCAGTCATCCGGGCGGTGGGTGCGGACGGTTTTGCGGATGCGATGACGAAGCTGCTCCGGCGCGAGTCGTGAAATGGGAAAGTAGGCGACCGGCTCGCGATGGTGCGTCTCGTCCCACTCGTCCTCGGTGGCGTAGAGCATTACACGCAATCTGCCCGTGGTGTTGGTGCTGAAGTTTTGCAAGTTCTCCAGTTCGATGCGCGTGCGCGAAGAGTTCATCCAGACTTCCACATCATCGAAATAAATTTGCGCCTGCGCGGCACCGAGGCCAAGGGCGATCACGAGGAGTGAGAACAATCGTTTCATCGGCGGCAGAGTAGGGGATGGCGGAGCGTTTCGCCAATCGGTGTTTGCCTGAAAAGGTTGTTCAAAGCCTCCGACTCAGGGGATGAAAAATTTGCTTCATGCCAGGCCTTCGGAAGCCACGAAGGACTGTCAGGAAGAATCTCCCCGCGACCTTCCGACCAACCCAGACATGGAAGCCCCAGAGGCTTTTGCTGCTGACGCGGCTTCATTTTTCACCACTGGACCGCTGAAAGCTGATGCACTCACACGTTTGAAGTGATGGCGTAAACAATCGAAATGACTGGCCCCGCTCTCATGGGCGGTCGCGCCGTTTGCCTCTCCGCGCGCAAAACTATTTTCTCCGTCATGCATCCAATCCTGCCAGTGGTTCGTTAGGTAGAGGAACGGCAGCCAAGAAAGGCTGTTCGCTAAGTGCAGAAATAAAAAATATGAAACTAAAAAATGCCTTTGCCGTCACGACGGCGTGTCTGGTCGGCGCGGGCGCGCTCCAGGTCATCGCTTCGAGTCACCGCGAAGCCCCGCTCATCACCTCCACGCCAAAAGTCGATGCGACCGACTTCTACATGTTCAACAGTTACGAAAGTAACCGGCAGAATTATGTGACGATTGTTGCGAACTATCTCCCGTTGCAGGACGCGTACGGCGGTCCGAACTATTTTGCCCTCGAAACCAACGCGGTTTACGAGATTCACATCGACAACAACGGCAACGCTGCCGAAGACATCACCTTCCAATTCCGTTTCCGCAATGTCTTCAAAAACATCTCGCTGCCGATTGGCCCGGCGGGAAACCAGCGCACCAATTCCATTCCACTCATCAATGCCGGGCAGATTAGCGCGGGCAATGACGCGGCGCTCAATGTGAGCCAGCAATACACCGTGAACATGATCCGCGGTCCGCGCCGCACCGGCACGGTCACGCCGCTGACCAACGCGGCGAATGGTTCCACCGTGTTCACCAAGCCCGTGGATAACATCGGCAACAAGTCGATCCCGGACTACGAGGCTTACGCGAACTCTTACATTTACACGTTTAATGTTCCTGGCAGTGCCTTGACCGGGCGCTTGTTCGTGGGGCAACGCAAAGATCCGTTTGTCGTGAACCTCGGCGAGACGTTCGACTTGATTAACTACAGCAATCCTCTGGGACCAATTGACGGCGCGAAGGACAGCCTGGCCGACAAAAACGTAACTTCGCTCATCCTCGAGATTCCCAAAGGCGCACTAGTCGAGTCCACCAACGGCATCATTGCCGGCTGGACCACCGCGAGCTTGATCGAAGGCTCGAACCTGGTGCAGGTCTCGCGTCTCGCCCAACCGCTCGTCAACGAAGTGGTGATCGGGTTGCAGGACAAAGATAAATTCAACGCCAGCCAGCCGAGTGGTGATCCTCAGTTCATTGATTACGTCACGCATCCGACGCTGCCGGCCTTGATTGAAATTCTATTCGGCGCCGCCGGCGTGCGTGCCCCGACCAACTTCCCGCGCACGGACCTGGTCACGGTCTTCCTCACGGGCGTGCCGACGCTGAATGCGGACGGTGGCGTGGGCGAATTACTCCGTTTGAACACTGGCATCGCGGCGGCACCGGCGGCTTCCCAAAATAACCTCGGCGTGATCGCAGGCGATGCCGCGGGCTTCCCGAATGGCCGCCGTCCCGGTGACGACGTCGTAGATATCGCCTTGCGGGTGGTGATGGGCAAGTTGTTGAGCACGAACGATGCACCGTCGGGGCAATTGCCGTTCACCGACGGAGCCACGGTCAATGCGAAAATGTTCAAGTCGGTGTTCCCGTATTTGAATACGCCGATTCCCGGCTCGCCCAATGAGTCAACGGTTTGCATCACGCTTCAGTCGTCCCGGAATGTGCAAGGTCCGTACACAAGCAAATCGGCGACGTATGATCCGGCGACGATGAAAATCACCGGTGCCAAGGAGACTGGCCCCACCGGATTTTACCGCCTCAAGTCGGACCGCCCGGTGCGCTTTTCTGACTTCATGGTCGGCTCTTCCAACGTGATGTTTCGCGTTCAATAACGACCTCGTCTTATCATGAGCAACGCGGGCGTCGCATTATTTCCTCAAACTATGCGATGCCCGCGTTCACGTTTAACCGGATACTTCCCGTGGAATTTCAAAACAAAGCCCAGCGGATTGCCGTCACCTGGAATTATGATCCGATCTGTGAAATTTCGATTGCCCGGGTTCGGCAGCACCGTGGCCCTCTGGCTTTGCTGCACGGCGGCTTTCTGCGCTCCGTTTGTGCCGGCCTCCG
The DNA here is from genome assembly GCA_043758205.1 of Akkermansia sp. Lineage (GTDB taxonomy): Bacteria > Verrucomicrobiota > Verrucomicrobiia > Limisphaerales > SIBH01 > JANNGC01. The sequence continues at coordinate 4,071 of JAYVNY010000059.1, read as the reverse complement.
ACTCGGTCGTGCTGGAGCGGTTGCGAAGCGGTCCCGTCGATAAGGCGACGCGGGAGCTTCGTCAGCTCCGGCGTGATTGGGAACAAAGCCCGCAGGATGTGCGTCTCGCCACGGTGCTCGCGCGGCGACTGATTACGAAAAGCCGCGAGACGTCTGACCCGCGGTATCTTGGCCAGGCAGAATCAGCGCTGGCCGCGTGGTGGAACGCAGACGATGCCCCCGTCGAAGTGCTGGTGCTGCGCGCGACGATTCGTCAGAGCACGCACCACTTCGCACCGGCGTTGGCTGATCTCGACCGCGTACTCGCCCTCGATCCGCGCAATGCGCAGGCGTGGCTGACGCGGGCCACGATTCTGCAAGTGATGGGTGATTACTCGGAAGCGCGCCGCGCGTGCGAGCCGTTGAACAAACTCACGGGCGAACTGATCTCCGTGACATGCCTCAGCGGCGTCCGCAGTCTCACGGGCGACGCGGCGGGCGCGTATCAAGTGGTGAACGAACTCCTGCCCCGAGCCGCGAATGCCAGCGCCAACGAACGCATTTGGGCGGTCACGTTGCTGGCGGAAATCGCCGTGCGCCTCGGGCGAAACGCGGACGCCGAGACACATTTCAAAACTGCTCTGGCGCTGGAAGAACGTGACCCGTATTTGCTCGGTGCGTACGCCGACTTCCTGCTCGATCAAAAACAACCTCGGCGGGTCATCGAACTTTTGAAGGATGAGACCCGCGCCGACTCGCTGCTGCTGCGGTTGGCCCTCGCGGAAAACGCGGTGGGCGATGCGAAAGCGCGCGCACACATTGACCTTTTGCAGGCGCGTTTCGAGGCCAGCGCCCAGCGTGGCGACACGGTACATCAGCGCGAGGAAGCACGCTTTCAACTGCACCTCATTGGAGACCAAGCGAAGGCACTCAAGCTCGCCACCGAGAACTTTTCCGTCCAACGCGAGCCGGCCGACGTGCGTATTCTTCTGGAAGCGGCCCTCGCCGCCCGCGACAAAAACGCGCGCCACCGCGTCGAGCAATTCGTGCGCACCAACAAGCTTGAGGATGCGCAAGTGGAGCAAATGCTCGCGACCGGAGGCCCACGATGAAGACGCCTTGGCCATACTCCTGGTCGGCGACACGGCTCGCGCGATGCATGATTGCAATCAGTTGCTTCATCACCTTCCTCGCCCACGCGCACAAACCCAGTGACAGCTATCTCACGCTCGACGTCGGCACGACGAACATCAGCGGACGATGGGATGTGGCCCTGCGCGATCTGGAAGAGCCGATTGGACTCGATGCCAACGACGATGGCGAAATCACCTGGGGCGAAGTTCGGTTGAAACACGCGGCGCTCGCCGCTTACGCGCAGTCCCGACTCGGCATCACGGCCGATGGGCAACCGATTCCGATCCGCATCGCGCAACACGAAATCGACAATCACAGTGACGGCGCTTACGCGGTGCTGCGCTTCACTTGCGAAGTGCCGGCGACGCCCATCACGCTGGGCATTCGTTACAACGCGTTGTTTGATCGCGACCCGCAGCATCGAGGATTGTTGCGTTTGAATTCGGGCCATCAAATACGCACCGCCGTCTTCGCGCCGGACAAAGTTGAGCAGCAATTCACAATGAACGAAGCGGAAGCCGCGCACTCATTCATCGCGTTTGTGAAGGAAGGCATCTGGCACATCTGGATTGGATTCGATCACATCTTGTTCCTGATTGCGTTGCTGTTGCCCGGGGTGCTGCGGCGGGAGGATGGCGAGTGGGTGGCCGTGACCAAACGCCGTCACGCCCTCTTCAACGTGTTTCAAATCGTCACCGCTTTCACCGTGGCGCACTCGCTCACGCTTACGCTCGCTGCGTTGAAAGTGGTGAGCCTGCCCTCCCGTCTGGTCGAGGCGAGCATCGCTGCCTCGGTCATCATCGCCGCGCTGAATAACGTCTGGCCGGTGCTGCATCGCCGCGCCTGGCTGCTGGCGTTTGGCTTCGGACTGATTCACGGCTTCGGCTTTGCGAACGTCCTGGGCGATCTCGATCTGGACGGGAAATTGCTCGCGCTCGGTTTGTTCGGATTCAATGTGGGAGTGGAATTGGGCCAGATGGCGATTGTGCTGGTTTTCGTCCCGCTCGCCTTCGCGCTGCGCGAGTCGTGGTTCTACCGTTCACTCACCTTGAAGTTCGGCTCCGTGCTCGTGAGCGTCATCGCCGGCATCTGGATGTTCGAACGGTTAATGAACTGGAAGCTGCTTCCGTTTTAAGCCAACGGCCCAAACAGAATTTGCCCAAGCAAGTTGGCACCGCTCAGTTCCCTCACTTTTCTCCGTTGTCCAACTCAGCCGTTGACGCCCAAAAGGCTCTTGCTACTGTCGCGCCTCGTTTTTTGCGGACGCGCCGCCAAAGGCGTTTCACGCACAATTTATTTATGGCTAAAGCATCGAAATCGACCAAATACGTTTACACTTGGGGCAACAAAAAAGCGGACGGCGACGGCAGCATGAAGGCCCTCCTCGGCGGCAAGGGCGCGAACCTCGCCGAGATGACCCGCATCGGCCTGCCCGTGCCTCCCGGCTTCACCATCAGCACCGAGGTCTGCACTTATTTTTACGCGAACAAGCGCACTTATCCCGCCGTACTCCAGGCGCAGATGGAAGCCGGCGTCGCCAACATGGAAAAGATCATGGGCACGAAATTCGGCGCCACCTCCGGCATGCCGCTCCTCGTCGCCGTCCGCTCGGGCGCCCGCGACTCGATGCCCGGCATGATGGACACCATCCTCAACCTCGGCCTCAACGACGATAGCGTCGTCGCCCTCAAGCAGGCCACCGGCAACGAGCGTTTCGCCTACGACTGCTACCGCCGTTTCATCCAGATGTATGGCGACGTCGTCATGGGCGTCCAAAAGCGCGAAGGCGAAGACCACGATCCCTTCGAGCACGCGATCCACACCTTTAAGCACGAGACCTACCATCGCGACATCATCGACTCCGATCTCACCGCCGCCGACCAGCAGGAACTCATCAAGCGCTTCAAGGCCCTTATCAAAGAGCGCACCGGAAAAGCGTTCCCCAACAATCCGTGGGACCAGCTCCGCGGTGCCGCCGGTGCCGTGTTCGGCTCCTGGATGAACGACCGCGCCAAGGTCTATCGCGCGAAATACAACATCCCCTCCGAGTGGGGCACCGCCGTGAATGTGCAGGCGATGGTCTTCGGCAACACCGGTGACACCTCCGGCTCCGGCGTCGCGTTCACGCGCAATCCCGCCAACGGCGTCAACGAATTCTACGGCGAATTCCTCGTCAACGCGCAGGGCGAAGACGTTGTCGCCGGCGTCCGCACGCCCGAGCCTGTCCTCAAATTGAAGGACGTGATGCCGAAATCCTACGCCGAACTCCTCAAGGTTCGCGCCACGCTTGAGAAGCATTTCAAGGACGTGCAGGACATCGAATTCACGATCCAGAACGGTGAACTGTTCATGCTCCAGACGCGTAACGGCAAGCGCACCGCCGCCGCCGCGCTCAAATTCTCCATCGATATGGTGAAGGAGAAGCTCATCACTTGGCAGACCGCCATCATGCGGAATCCCGCCGATCAGCTCGAGCAGCTCCTCGCTCCGATCTTCGACGTTTCCGAGGTCAAGAAGGCCAAGGTCATCGCCACCGGCCTCCCCGCCGGCCCCGGCGCCGCCACCGGCAAGATCTACTTCAACGCCGACCGCTCCGTGCAGGCCGCCGAGAAGGGTGAGAAAGTTCTCCTCGTCCGCGTCGAGACCTCGCCCGAAGATCTCCGCGGCATGATCGCCGCCGAGGGCATTCTCACCGCGCGCGGTGGTGTCTCCTCGCACGCCGCGCTCGTCGCGCGCCAGATGGGCAAGGTCTGCGTCTGCGGCGCCGCCGCCGTCTCCATCGATTACGAAAAGAAGACCGCCACGATCGACGGCCACACGTTTGGCGAGGGCGACTTCCTCTCGATCGACGGCACCTCCGGCACCGTTTACGCGGGCCAGATTCCCACCGCTCCTTCCGAGATTATCGCCGGCCTCGTCAACGGTGACAAAGCCGCGCAGGCCACGGAAAAATTCAAG
>JAYVNY010000058.1:0-32419 GCA_043758205.1 Akkermansia sp. | reverse complement strand
CGCATGGGGCAGCGCATCACGGGCATGACGAGTGGGCAGAAGAATTTCCCCTGCGTGAAGACGATCATGAAGTTCTCGCAGCACGGGAAGGCGGGGACGTGGTTCAGCGAGGCAATCCCGCACATCGCCGGCATCGCCGACGACATCTGCGTGATCAAGACGGTCAACACCGAAGCCATCAACCACGACCCGGCGATCACGTTTATCCAGACCGGTTTTCAGCAACCGGGCCGACCCTGCACTGGTGCATGGCTGAGCTACGGACTTGGCTCGATGAATGAGAACCTGCCTGGCTTCGTAGTCATGATTTCCAACGGCAAGGAGAGTGACCAGCCGCTCTACACGCGTCTGTGGGGTTCAGGATTTTTGCCGAGTGAATATCAGGGCGTGCAATTCCGCGGCACGGGCGATCCGGTTTTGTATCTCTCGAATCCCGCCGGCATTGATGCCACTGCGCGCCGCCGGATGCTAGACGCGACAGCGAAGTTGAATGCGAAACAGTTTCAAGCGTTCGGCGATCCCGAAATCAACACGCGCATCGCCCAATACGAAATGGCGTATCGGATGCAGACCTCGGTGCCGGACCTCACCGACCTCTCGAAAGAATCCGAGGCCACGCTGGAGATGTACGGCCCGGACGTGAAGAAGCCCGGCACCTTCGCCTACAACTGCCTGCTCGCCCGCCGCATGGCCGAGCGCGGCGTCACCTTCACGCAGCTTTATCATCGCGGCTGGGATCAGCACAGCAACCTGCCCAAGCGCATCCGCGAACAATGCAAGGACACCGACCAGCCCAGCGCCGCGCTGGTGAAAGACTTGAAGCAACGCGGTCTGCTCGACGACACGCTTGTCATCTGGGGCGGCGAATTCGGTCGCACCGTTTATTCGCAGGGGAAGATCGAGAAGGAAAATTACGGCCGCGATCATCACGGGCGCAATTACGCCGTCTGGATGGCCGGCGGCGGCATCAAGCCCGGGATCAGCTACGGCGAGACCGACGATTTCTGCTACAACATCACGGAAAACCCCGTCCACATCCACGACCTGAACGCGACCGTGATGCACTGCCTCGGCATCAACCACGAACAACTCACCTATCGTTTCCAAGGCCGCGACTTCCGCCTCACCGACATCCACGGCGAAGTGGTGAAGGGCATCCTCGCGTGAGCGTGCCGCCAGCGTCCCGCTGGCGGAAGTGACGCGCTTGCCTCACAGTCGCGTCGTGTCCTGGTCACAACTCAGCACGTACTGGCAGATGAGCGGGCTGAACCTGCTGTCCATCTCCATCGTCATGTGGGTTTTGAAAATCGCCGCGCTGTTCGTGCCCGGCGGACAGGCTCGCCACGCCCGATTTCTTCTCTCCCCGGTGCTGGCGCCCACGACGCTCGCGCGCACTGAACCGCTCAGTGCCTTGCCAGACCGATTGTTCACCGCAGGCGCATGTCTGGTCTTGCTGATTATCTTTTACTTTGGGTACTGGCAACTCGGTGAGGCATTCCGATTGTCAGCTCTCGCCCGTTACTACCTCTCGGCCGTGGTTGTGCTGCTGATGCTGGAGCTGATCGCCTTCCTCGTCGCGCTGCTGTGGCTGCCGGGCGGACGCCTGATGCCCGCGCCGCATCGCAATCCTTTCGCCGCGCGCACGGTGGCCGACTTCTGGGGCCGCCGCTGGAACACTTGGATGAGCGACTGGTTTCGCTTTGCCATCTTCGCGCCGCTGCGCCGTCGCCCGGTGCTGGCCGTGTGGCTGGCGTTCCTCGTCTCCGCGGTGCTGCACGAATTCGTCCTCAACCTCACTCTCTGGCTCGTCACCGGCCGGAATTTGTTCGGCACCATGCTGCTCTACTTTCTCCTGCAAGGCGCGGGCGTGCTGGCTGAGCGGCGTTTCTTGAGAAGGCATTCCTGCGCCAACCGTCTCTTCACTTGGCTGATCGTCTTCGTGCCCGTGCCGCTCGTCTTCCACGAATCCATGCTCCGCGCACTGCACCTGTGGGCGGAGTGAAAAGTTCCAGGGCACGGTTCGCAACGGACGTTGCCAACGAGTAAGGGGTTGTTCACCCTGCGCGTGCGTGACCCGGTATGTTCTCCACGTCCTGTTCTGTCTCTCCGGCGCGGCGGCGCTCGGCTACCAGCTCGTGTGGGCGAAAATGTTTTCCACCGGGCTGGGGCACGAGATGCCGGCGATGCTCGCCATCATCGCGGCCTTCATGGCGGGCATGGCGCTGGGTGCGTGGGGACTGGATCGTTTCATCCCGCGCAGTGCGCGCGCTGGTTTCTGGCTGGGCGGATTGGAACTGACCATTGGCGCGTGGGCATTGCTGATGAGCTTCTTGATTCCTGGCGCAAATGAATTTGCGTTGCGCCTCATCGGACTCGCGCCGGAGGCGTTCCAGCACTGGTTGATTGCGTTCACCGTCCCCGCCCTTGTGCTGCTGCCCGCGACGATGGCGATGGGCGCGACGGTGCCGGCGATGGAGAAATTTCTTTCCGCGCTCGCACCGCAACACGAATCCATTGGCAGCGTGTATGCGGCGAACACGTTCGGCGCGGTGGCAGGGACGCTGCTCACGCCGTTCGCGCTGATGCCGGCGCTGGGGTTCAGCCGGACGTGCGGGGTGCTGGCAGTGGTGAATGGCCTGGCAGCGGCGGGCGCGCTCGTGCTGGCGCGCAGGAGCGCGGCGTGTCACCGTCACGCTGTTTCTCACCGGACTGCTCGGCATCGCCTACGAAGTGGCGGGCGTGCGCGTGCTCTCGCAAGTTCTCGAAGGCACGGTGTTCACGTACGCGGCGGTGCTCGCGGTTTTTCTGCTCGGCACGGCGGCGGGCGCGGCGGCGTTTCATCGCTGGTGGCGTGGCGTGGAGCCGGGGCCGCTGCTCGGGCGGTTACTGGCCGCGACGGCGGGCGGCGGATGGCTCGGTGTGCTGGCGCTGTCCAAGATTCAATTCATCTACCCGGCGCTCCGCGCGCTCGGCGATGCGCCCCTCGCCGTGTTGACCGCAGAACTGCTGGCCACCGCCACGGTCTTCGCCCTGCCCACGTTTTTCATGGGCGCGGTGTGCAGCTTGTTGCTCGGTCAAGCGCGTGCTCATCGGCAAGGCCTCGGCGGCGCGCTGGCTTGGAACACGCTCGGCGCTGCGCTCGCACCGGTCGCAGGGGTGCTGGTGCTGCCGATCACCGGAACGAAGTGGGCGCTTTTCCTCGTGAGCGCGGGCTACCTCGCCGCTACAGAGTTTGGGCCGGGGTGATTGCGTTGCTCGGTGGACTCGCGATCTTCACGCATCTCGACATCGTGGACGCGCCGCCGGGCAGCCGCGTCATCGCGCACCGCGAAGGCATCATGTCCACGGTCGCCGTCACCGAGGACAAGCAGTCGAACCGCACGCTGCGCGTGGACAACCGCTACCAGATGGGCGGCACGGCGGCAGCGGACGCGGAATATCGGCAGGCGCATCTGCCGCTGCTGCTGCATCCGAATCCGCGGCGCGCGCTGTTCCTCGGCGTGGGCACGGGCATCTCGCTCGGCGCGGCCTCGCTGTATCCGCAGTTGAAAGCGGACGCGGTGGAACTGGTTCCTGAAGTGGTGCAGGCCATGCCGTTCTTTGCGTTGAAAAACTTTTCCGCCGCCACCTCGCCTAATTTCAAACTGCACGTCGCCGACGCGCGCCGCTTTGTGCGCGCGAGTGAACAAAGCTACGACGTCATCATCGCCGACCTCTTCCATCCGTATCGCGACGGCGCGGGCGCGCTTTACACGCGCGAACATTTCACCGCCCTCCGCGCGCGGCTCGCGACGAACGGCTTGGTCTGCCAATGGCTGCCGCTCCACCAACTCGACGAGCCGACGTTGCGCGTGATCGTCCGCACGTTTCAGGACGTGTTTCCGAACGGCGAGGCCTGGCTGCTGCGGTTCAATGTGGACGTGCCAGTGATCGCACTGATGGGCTGGGCGAACGAGCCGCGCTGGTCGCCGACACAAGCCGAAGCGCGGGCCAATGCGCCGCGACTGGAAAGCGAACTGCGCCGTCTCGCGCTGGCCGACACGCTGCGCCTGTTCGGGCACCGGTTGGCGGGCGCGGAGGAGTTGCGCCGCTGGACCGGAAATGCGCCGCTGAACACGGACGACAACCAGCGCGTGACCTTCCTCGCGCCACGCGCGGCGTATCAGCGTGATGCGAAACCTTACGCCAGCCTGCTGGCCTTGATGAGTGCGGCGACGAACGCGGCGGTTCCCGAACGCTTCGCCACGAATGAGCAAGAATTCACCGGACGCCTCGCGCGCTACCTCACCGCGCGCGATGCGTACCTGCGCGGATTGATCCACGACTCGGAACAGCGGCACGACGCAGCGATGGACGCTTACGTGGAGAGCGCGCGCTTGAGCGCGGATTTCACCTCCGGCTACGCGCAGGGGCTGACCGTGGCGAACGCCTTCGCGGCCTCCGACCCGGCGCGCGCGCGAAAAATTCTGGAGCGATTGATCGAGGCGCAGCCGGAGCGCCCCGTGGCGCGGCAGATGTTGGAGCGGTTGTTCGCCCGGTGAAATTGAACCACGGAAAACACAAAAAACACGGAAGGCGGAAGGGAAAGATTTCTGAGGTTTGACCCGCGCGCGAAGGGGCGCGTTCAAAGTGCGCGTGCTTCAGCACTCTTATCCCCCTTCCGTGTTTTCCGTGTCTTCCGTGGTAAAACATTCCGCCTATTTACCCTCCGGCGGAATCGGCATCACGTCCGTGATGATGCGCGCGCCGCGTTTGTAGGTGAGATACGAATACGTCCACTGCCACAGCACGGCGATCTTGTTGCGGAAGCCGACGAGGAAGAGGAGATGCACAAACAGCCACGCCAGCCAGGCCATGAAGCCGGTGAACTGGAACGGCCCCACCTGCGCCACCGCCGCCGAACGCCCGATGGTCGCCATCGTGCCCTTGTCAAAATACTCGAAGGCCGGACGCGCCGCGATCCCCGGCGAGGTGAGTTCGTCCTCGATGATTTGCGCGGCGAGCTTCGCCATCTGCATGGCAGCGGGAGAGACGCCGGGCACGGGACGTCCATCTTTTTGGAGCAATGACACCATGTCACCGAGGGCGAAGACTTCGGGATGACCCGGCAGGCTGCAATCGGGATTCACCTTCACGCGGCCGGCGCGGTCGAGTTCCACGCCCAGTTTTTTCGTGAGCGGCGACGCGGCCACGCCGGCGGCCCAGAGAACGTTCGCCGCGCGAATGGTCTCGCCGTTGTTCAGTTCCACGCCGGCCGCGGTGATGTTCGAGACCTTGGTGTTGGCGCGAATCTGCACGCCGAGTTTCTCCAACTGTTCGGTGGCGGAAATTTGCAGTGCGTCGTCCATGTTCGACAGCACGCGCGGCGAGGCTTCGATCAAGATGACATGGGCCAGCGCGGGATCGATGTGACGGAAATCCTTCCGCAAAACCTGACGCGAAGTTCCGCGAACGCGCCAGCCAGCTCCACGCCGGTCGGCCCGCCGCCCACGACCACGAGGGTCATCAGGCGCGCGCGCTCGGCGTCGTCGGTTTCATTCTCCGCGCGCTCGAAGGCGAGCAGCACTTCGCGTCGGATGCGGATGGCGTCTTCGAGGGACTTAAGCCCGGGCGCAAATTCCGCCCACTCGGGATGGCCGAAGTAGCTCGTCGTTCCGCCGACCGCGAGCACGAGATAGTCATACTTCAACGTGCGCTCGCGCAGCGTGACTTCCTTCGTCGCGAGATTCAGGTCGCGCACTTCATCCATCAGCACGGTGATGTCCTCGCGGCCGGAGAGAATGGAACGGATGGGCTGCGCAATCTCCGGCGCAGACAGCCCCGCCGTCGCGACCTGATACAACAGCGGCTGGAAGAGATGATGGTTGTGCTTGTCCACCAGGGTGATCCGCGCGCGCGGATGATGGAACTGCTGGCAGAAGGTCAGCCCGCCGAAACCGCCGCCGATGACCACGATGTGAACCGTGTTGTCCATGGCGCGCAGTCTTGCGGCGCGATGTGAAAATGTAAATGCGGGCGGGAGATGAAGTGGGGCAGGCGTCCCGCCTGCCGGGAGTCCTTTGGCCGTCCCGGCTGAGGGACAACCAGCCGGGACGGCTGCCCCACTGCTCAAGCGCCGGGTTGCGATGCGCTCCACCAAGCTTCGTTCGTGCGCAGACGCGCCAGCAGTTGTGCATCGGCGGCGGGAAATTCATACGCGGCCAGTTCTTCGCGCGTGACCCAGGCGAAGGCCGGGCAGCCCCGCGCCTGGGGTTCGTGGAGGCGCCAGGCGCAGCGGAAAAATTTCAGCCGCACGCGCTTTTCGGGATACGCGTGATCCAAGGTCTCGATGAGTTCAACGACGGTGACTTCGATGCCAAGTTCCTCACGCAACTCGCGGAGCAAGCATTCTTCAAACGTCTCGTCCGCCTCACGCTTGCCGCCGGGAAATTCCCACAGGCCGCCGAGATGCGCGCCGGCGTGCCGCTGGGTGATGAGAAGTTTTCCGTCGCGGAAGACCAAGCCGGCGCTCACGTCAATCGAAGGGGTGTTCATTGGGGAGAAGTCAGTAATCAGTTATCAGCAATCAGTGAAACAGTAATCAGTCCGGGACATGGCGCGCGCACGCAGAGTTTCTGATCACTGATTACTGATCACTGTTTCACTGATTACTTCCCCTCACCTGCCCACGCTCTTGTAGATGAACCCGAGCTTCTCCATCGCCGCCGGGTCGAAGAGGTTGCGGCCGTCGAAAAGAATCGGGTGCGTCAGTTCGCGGCGGGCGCGTTCGAGATCGAGCTGCTTAAACTCCGGCCACTCGGTGGCGATGACCAGCGCGTCGCAGCCCGCCGCCACGTCGTTCATGTCCTCGACGTAGGTCACGTCCTTGAGCACCGCGCGCGCCTTTTCCATCGCCTTGGGATCGTGGACGCGCAGCTTCGCGCCTTCCTTCTGCAAGCGCTGGCACAACTCGATGGCGGGCGAGAGGCGCACGTCGTCGGTGTTCTGTTTGAAGGCGAGGCCGAGCACGCCAATGGTCTTGTCCTTCAACACCCAGAGCGTCTCGGTGATTTTTTTCAGGAAACGTTCCATCTGCCCCGTGTTGATCTGCTGCACTTCTTTGAGCAGCGCGAAATCGTAGCCGAGGGTCTCGGAGATTTTGATGAACGCACTGAGGTCTTTCGGGAAGCAACTGCCGCCAAAGCCCAGGCCCGCGTTCAGGAAGCGCCGCCCGATGCGCGCGTCCATGCCCATGCCGGTCGCGACTTCCTCGACGTTCGCGCCGCTGGCCTCGCAAATGATGGAGACGGCGTTGATGTAAGAAATTTTCAGCGCCAGGAACGAGTTCGCCGCGTGCTTGATCAACTCCGCCGAGTTGATGTCGGTGATGATGATGGGCGCATTGAACGGCGCATACACTTCCTTCATCGCCGCCACCGGCCGCGTCGAGCGGGTGCCGATGACGATGCGGTCGGGCTTCATCAAGTCCTCGACGGCGAAACCTTCGCGGAGAAATTCCGGGTTGCTCACCACGTCGCAATCCACCTTGGCCTTGCAGTAGCGCTTGATGGTCTCGGCCACCTGGTCGCCGGTTTTCACCGGCACGGTGCTCTTGTCCACGACGATCTTGTAGCTGGTGATCGCACCTGCAATGTCACGCGCCACGCTCTCGATGAAACTCAAATCCACCGAGCCATCGGCCTGCGGCGGCGTGGGGACGGCGATGAAAATGACGTCGGAATTCTCCACGCCCTCCTTCGTGCTGGCGGTGAAACGCAGGCGACCCGCCGCCACGTTCTTCTTCACCATCTCTTCGAGACCAGGTTCGTAGATGGGAATGCCGCCGGCCTGGAGCGTCTTCACTTTTTCCGCGTTGTTGTCCACGCAGATGACGTGATGGCCGACTTCGGCGAAACAGGTGCCGGTGACGAGACCGACGTAGCCGGTGCCGATGATGGTGAGCTTCATGCGATCAAAAAATGTTCACGGACACGGCGGCTTGTTCGCCCGACGCCGTGGTGAGTTGAACTTACTTCGCGGGCGCAGGCGCGGGCGTGACGATGACCTTCGGTGCTGCGCCCGCCGGATTGGCCTGGCCGGGCGTGGGCGTCGCGGGATTCACGATCACCTGCGGCGAACCGCCGGCGGGGGCGTCCTGCGGTTTCAAAACGAGCGGCGTCTGCTGCACGCCGGGGCGCACGGTCGGCGTGGTTGCGACGGGCGCGGGCACGAGCGCGGGATTTTTCAGGTAGATGGCGCGAATCCTGGCCTGCGCCTGCTGCGAGGCGGGCGAGGGCGGCTGGTTCGGCGCGGGCGTGCCGACCATCTTGGTCAGCACTTCGAGCGCGAGCTGCGGCTGGTTCGACTGTTCGTAGAGGCGCACGAGATTGAAACGCGCCATGTCGCCGACGGGATCGGCGGCGTAGGCGGAGTTGGCGAGGAAATCTTTATACTTGGTGATGGCCTCGGCGGATTTATTTTCCGCGTCGAGACAGGCGGCGAGACCGAAGACCGCGTCCTTCACTTGCGCCGTCGCGCCGAAGTTGCGGAGGTAAGAATCAAACGACGCGCGCGCCTTCGTGAAATTGCCTTCTTCGAAATAAACGGTGCCCGCGCGCAACAGCGCCTTGGCCGCCGCCGGCGTGCCGGGATATTCCGCCGCGATCTTCGTCAGGGCGTCGCCCGTCCCCGACGACGGAGCTTCGAGCGGACTGTAGGGCATCTTCAATCCCGCCAGCGCCTGCTCGGCCTGGATCACGCGTTCCCCGCGCTGCCAGACCACGATGCCCACGCCGAGCGCGACCACGGCGACCACGACCGCGCCGATCGCGACCCGTTTTTTGTTCGCCTCAAACCAGCCGAGGACATCGTAAAGGCCCGCAGATTGCGGGGCGTTTGTTTCCATAAGGGCGTGGAATCTCCCGAGCGAGCCTCCAAAACGCAAGAGCGAAAACGGCGACGCACGTTCCACAGGAGCGTCTTGCCCCAGTTGAAGAGCCAGGAGCTTGCGACGACGAGGCGCGGGCTTCCCGTCCTCCGAGCGACCAATATGGCCGCGCTCCTACTGCCGAAGTGAACGATTAGCCAACCGTGGCAAGTTGCACCCACACTCCGCGCGGCTGCCGGTCGCAACCACCACCTTGACGATGTTCCCGACCTGCCACGACCGGAAGCATCGCTTGCCAAATGTTTTTCCAAAATGCACTTTCGGCCCTGCATGAAGTCCAAAATTGCCATCGTCATTTTGGTTTTGATCTGTCTCGGTCTCGGCGTCGCGCTCGTGACCGAGCAGCGCAAACACGTCCAGGAGAAGAAGGAACTGGACGACCGCATCGCCTTGCAGGGCCAGAATCTCGACACGACCAGCAAGAAGCTCGAGGAGCAGACGCAGGTCAACACGTCGCTCGAAAAGGACCTGACCACGCGCTCGAACGAACTGGCCGTGCTCTCGAACAACCTCGGGAAAGTCATCACCGATCTGGAAAAATCCGATGCTGTCGCCAAGGCCACGGCCGAGCAGCTTCGCACCGCGCAGGCGGAACTGGTGAAGAAAGATCAGAAGATCAACGAACTGGACGGCGAACTTCTCCTGCGCGGCAAGCAGATGGATCAACTGACCAATTCCATTGGCGACCTGGAAAAATTAATTGCGGCCACGGAGAAGAAGCTCGCGACGTCGCAGGGCGAGAAAGAATTTCTGGCCAAGGAACTGACGCGGCTGCGCGCGGAGAAGGCGGAACTGGAACGCCAGTTCAACGACCTCTCGATGCTGCGCACCCAGATCAGTAAAATCAAAGAAGAGCTGGCCATCTCGCGCCGCTTGGAATTCATCCGCCTGAACCTCTTCGGCGGCAGCGCCAAGGGTGGGGCCACGGGGCTGATGCCGCAGCAGCCCAAGCCGCTGACCGCAGCCACGAACTTCGACCTCAACGTCGAGCTGCGCCAGAACGCGGCCCCGAAAGTCCTCGGCACGACCAACGCCGTGCGGGTCCCGGCCCCGCCGAAATGACCCGCCCCGATCTGCTCGTGGATTCGCATGGGCGCGTGATGCGCGACCTGCGGGTGAGCGTGACGGATCGTTGCAACTTCCGCTGCCTCTATTGCCTGCCGGAGACGGAGGCAGCGGAAAATTTTTACCGCCACCGCTGGGCCACGGTCGTGAACCCCGCGCCCATCACCCGCCAGTGGCAGCCGAAGCAGAACATCCTGAGCTTCGAGGAAATCGAGCGGCTGGTGCGGATCGCCGTCGGGCTGGGCATTCAGAAAATCCGGCTGACGGGTGGCGAGCCGTTGTTGCGGAGCGACTTGGAGCGACTGGTGGAACGGATCGCGCGGATTGACGGCCTCGTGGATCTCGCGATGACGACGAACGGGTTTCTGTTTCAGAAGAAGGCGCGGGCCTTGCGCGACGCGGGGTTGCAGCGCGTGAGCTTCAGTTGCGATTCGCTCGACGCGGAGAATTTCAAACGCATCACGGGCCGCGACGGGCTGGAGGAATTGCTGGCGAGCGTGCGGCTGGCGCGCGAACTGGGCTTCGCGCCGGTAAAGGTGAACGCGGTGATCATTCGCGGCATCAACGATCACGAGATCGAGGCGCTGGCGGAGTATGCGGTGCGCGAGGGGCTGGTGCTGCGCTTCATTGAGTTCATGCCGCTGGACTCGGGCCGCGCCTGGCAGCGCGAGATGGTGATGCCGGGGCGGGAGATTTTGCAAAGGCTGCAAGCGAAGTTCGCGCTCGTGCCGGTGTCGTCCGCGAACCAAGCGGAGACGGCGAAACGCTGGCGGGTGGACGGGAGCGCAGCGGAGATCGGCATCATCGCGCCGGTGAGCGAGCCGTTCTGCGGGCATTGCAACCGCATCCGTTTAACCGCGGATGGCAAGCTGCGGACGTGTCTGTTCAGCGTGACGGAGCATGATTTCCGCGCCCGGCTGCGGGGCGGGGCGGAGGATGAGGCGTTGCGCGATTACTACCGTGAGGTCGTCGGGCAGAAGGAGGCGCGGCACCACATTGGCGAGCCGGATTTCAAATTTGCCAGCCGGAGCATGAGTTGCATTGGTGGGTGAGGTGGAATTTTTTTAAGCACGGATGACACGGATAGCGCGGATGGTTTCGCACCGGCCTGGTCGCTGGCCGGGTGCGCGGGGAAAAATTTTAAGAGATATTTTATGCCGACATACGAATACGTCTGCCAGAAGTGCGGACACGAGTTTGAGATTTTTCAGTCCATGAAGGACAAGGCGCTGACGGCCTGCCCGCAGAAGAAGTGCAAGGGCAAGCTGAAGAAGCTCATGGGCACGGGCGCGGGGCTGATTTTCAAGGGCAGCGGCTTCTACATCACCGACTACCGCAGCGAGAACTACAAGGCTTCGGCGAAGAAGGAATCATCGGCGGGCGAAGCCAAGAGTGCTGCGACCGAGAGCAAATCCACGCCGGCGAAACCGGAGCCGAAGCCTGCGGCCAGCGCCAAGAAGGAGAAGTAGCGCGGGGTTGGAATTGAACTGCGCGCCGAACGGGCCGGCGCTCCGGCCTTTAACCCGAACTCCGAAGTCGGGGCGGCGTTAGCTGCCGGGGTAGCACAGGCAACCTGCCTGTGCCGCGCGGCGACCAGCCGCGCGGAACGGAGGAGGACGTAGGAAAGTTTCTGTTGCGCCCATTTCCAATCCATGCTCCCTCCCATTCCGCCCGGCTGGTAGCCGGGCGGGACGGGCGGGTAGCCCGTTCCACCCATTCCGACTTCGGAGTTCGGGTTTAATTCCTCCGCGCGCGGTAGAAGCGGGCGGCGTTGGTCAGCGCGTCGGTGGCGGTGCGCGGGCCGGGGCTGAAGATGACTCCGAAGTTGGTGAGCGTGGTCCAGGCATTCGTGCCGGCGGCGGTGGCGCGCGACTCGAACGCGTAGCTATAGCCGAGGAGGGCGTCCACGGTCAGGTGCAGGCGGTTGCTGGCGATGTGGACGTTGGTGATCACCACGGGCGGCAGATAGGTGATGATGAGTTGCGGCGACTCGCCCGCGTCTTCCAGTTCGCGCGAACCAAAGCGGCGGGCCGTGAAAATGGATTTCTCCTCCTCGGTCTTGAGCATCCAGCCGAAATTCTGCGCGGGGTGATCGAGCCAGAGTTGCACGTCGGTGATCAGGCCCGCGCCTTCAAAAAAATAATCGGCAATTCCGCCGATGCCGGTGCTGGCGCTGAAGCCGCTGGAGTAGTCCACGCCCTCCTGCCCGCCGGGAATGGTCCACGTGTTCGTGCCCCACGAGGCGTGCGTCCAGGTGGCGTCACCCAGCCGCGCGGGAGCGCCCAGGCCGGGATACTGCGCATCGGCCGGCACGTTGGAGCCTTCGTTCCATGGGCGGAGCACGCGCCGGAGGGAGAAGAGTGAATCCGCATTGCCATCCACGGGCGTGCGCGTGACCGAGACCCGCACTCCGATGTCAATGATGGTGGAGCCGACGGGGACGGCGGCGGCGATGTCGAATTTCATCAACGCCCGGTTGGTGTTGCCGTTTTGGGTGAGGCCGGCGGCAAGCCACGTCGCGCCGCCGAGGCTGTTCGTGGGTTTCAACTCAATCAGCGTGGCGTCGGCGCTGGGAAAGAGTGTGACTTGATCCGCGCGCGCCAGGGCCAGCACGGCCAGAAAGCAACCGAGCCACGCGAAGTGCGTGGCCCGGCGCGGGAGAGAGGAAACGGTCATGCCGTATTCTACAGGAATCCGACTTCGCCGCGAACAGCCGTGCCGTCCACCGTAGAAGTTCCGGCATTGAGCAGGCATTCGCCCGCCACCGCGTAGCCGGGGATGATGCGGTTGAGTTGGGCCTGGGTCGCGCCGAGGTGCTTGCGAATGATTTCGCCGAGCACGGAGCGGAAGTCGGTGGTGCGCTTAAGGTAGCTGCTGCTGACGCCGAACATGGAGCCGCTGGTGCCGGTGACCCACGGGATGGTGTCGGTGGGGGAGCAGTTGAAGACGCCGGAGGGATTGCCCGTGCCGTAGCCTTTCACGCCGCCGCCCGCGACCCACATCACGTTGCCCTCGGCGTGGTCGGTCCCGAAGTCGGTGTTCTCGCGCGAGGTGCGGCCAAACTCCGAGAGCGTGACCACGACCATGTTGTCCCAAGTCGCCTGGCTCGCGTGGTTCGTGAAATATTTTCGCAGCGCATAAATGGACCAGCCGATGACGCGCTGGAGGTTGGCGTGCGCGCCGACCACGGAGTTGCCCGCCGTGACTTGGTTTTGATGCGTGTCGAAGCCGCCGATTTCCGTGCCGGCAATGATCGCCGAGGTATGGTTCAGCACCAGCGCCGCCGCCTTCAAGTTGTAGAAGAAACTCTGATGGCTGGGATCGACGACGTACTTGTTGCCGTTCGCCGAGGCGTCGGGCCGGCGCCAGCCGCCGTTCTTGTCCGCGCTGGTCGGGAAGAGGAAGTAGCCCTTGGCCGCGTCGCCGATGGAGCCTCCGGCACCGTTGATGGGCACCCAGGTGCTGTCGCCATCGGTCTTGATGTCGTCCTGATACGTGTTGCCCGCCTCGGTGAAGTTGATCGCGCCGAACTCCTGCAAGGTCGCCGAGAGGCTTTGATACTGGTTGAAGAGCAGTTCGCGGTTTTGCTTGGCGGTGAAGGTATAGCTGTTGGCCTGCGCGATGGCGTTGGTGGACTTGCTGTTGCTGCCGGGCGAGGACACGGAGGGCACGCCGAAGACGTCGTAACGCTCGGGGTCGGTCAGGTTCGTGAGCGCCGCCGCCGAGCCGCGCAGGATGAGCGGGAGCGAGGACTGAATCGAGACGCCCGTCACGCCCTGCCCGGCGAGGCCGGACTCGATGATGGTGCGGTAGAAGATGCCGTCCTTGCTCAGGTTGTTGTTCGGGTTGCCGTTCTCCCAGTAATTTTGCGAGTCGAAGTGCGAGCGCGACTGTTTCGGATAGCCGACGCGGTGGACGAGCGCGAGGTCGCCCGCGTTATAGACGGGCGCGAGGAATTTCAGCGACGGATGCAGCGCGGCGAAGCCGTTGCCGAGGCGCACGCCGTACGGATAAAAGCCGTAGGTGCTCGCGGCCCCGGCCTGCGGCGAGTCGCAGACCCCGGTCGTCGCGTAATTCATGCCGACGTCTTTCGGAATTTGAATGTTCGGACGGCTCGTGGCGTAGGCCGTGTCCTGGATCGGGATGACCGAATTCAAGGAGTCATTCGCGCCGCGCAACCAGATGAAGAGAACCTTCTTGCCGCTGCCGATCGTGCCCTCGGCCATCGCGCGCTTGAGGAAGCCGGGGACGTTGCAGACCGAGGCCAGGGCCGCCGCCATGCCGGCCTTGCCCGCGAGGCTCAGGAACTCGCGGCGATTCGTGACGTTGAAGTGATGATGTTTCATAAGCGTGGTCGTTAAATGTCTGGTCCTGAAAATTACTGTTCCTGAAAACGCGGCAGGGTGAGCAGCATCGCCACCATCGAGCGCACGCGCAAATCGTAGGGCGAACCGGTGTTGGTCAGGCCGGAGAAGGGCGACGAGCCGACGCCGTTGTCGTTCGTGTCGAGGAAGGCCATGGCCAGCGCACGGTAGCCGTTCAAGTTCCCCGCGCCTTCGCCGGGGAAGAAGTTGGCGAGGAAGAAATCCACGACCGCGCCCGAGTTGTTCCAACTGGCGGCGGGCAGCTTCGCCTTCAACAGCGCGACCGGGTCGCTCAGGTTGAAGTTACCACCGCTGATGCTGTCGGCCTTGTTCACGTCGCTGGCGGTCATCAGGAACGTCTGGATGAAGCGCACGCGCTCGGCCAGCGTGCCGGAACTGATCCACGGGGCCCCCGCCTCCGGGAAACCATCCGGCGCATCGCGGTCGAAGAGCATCATGGAACCCATGCGCGTGAGCGGCGCAGAACTGGCCGTGCGGCTGCGCCCGCTGATCGAGTACCCGTCGGTGCGGCCCGTGGCCGGATTGGTGGAGGACAGGGCGCGGACGGCACTGACCGCGAATTCAACAGGCGTCTTGATTTTTTGCAGCGAGCCGCCGTGGCTGCGGAACAGATCGGAGTTGAAGATCACGTTCAGCACGTTGCGGAGGTTGCCCTTGCGTCCGTCACCGGCGGGCGTGTCCCACGCCACCATGCACTGGCGCACGAGTTCAGCCTCCGCCGAGCGGTTCGGATTCGTGTAGTCGTAGAAGGCTCCTTCCGGGGAGCCGGGGAGCGTGTTCGGATTCGGGAAACCTTCATGCACGAACAGGCGGCACAATTTTACGCTGAGGTATTCCATCGTGAACGGCAGGTTCGCGATGTGGGCGGCGACTTCGTAACCGTCGAGGATGCCGTTGGTGGTGGCGGTGGTGCGTCCACCGGGGATGACGAGGCGGTAGGGCTGTCCGGCCCAAGGCGGGCCGAAGCGCGCGGGCACGGTCTTCGACTGACCGGCGGTGTGCGGGTAGCCGAGGCTGCCGAGCGGTACAGGGTTGGTCTGCGGAGAGGCGGGGTTCCAGTTCGACCAGATGGGGGCGCGGTTCGTGCCGTGGCTGGCGGGTTTGTAATTGAACGTCCAGACGCCGATCCGGTTCGAATCACCCGAGGTGCCGTTGCCTGGATAAAAGCCGATGCGCTCAGACTTGATGGCGTGAGGATTGTCGATGTTGACGGCATCGACGATTTCGACCGACCAGCCGGTCCAGGCGCGGGACAGGGCCACGATGTCGAGCTGGTCGTAGCCGTTGTCCACGCCCATGCAGAACAGCTCCATGATTTCGCGGGCGTAATTTTCGTTGGCGATGTTGGCCCCGTTGCCGCGGCTGTCCACGGAGTCGAGATAGACAATTTCCGCCGGGCTTTCGACGTGGATTTTCAGGAGGTCGTAGAAGTTGCAGTTTGGGTTGAGCAGCGCGGCCTGCCACTTCACGCGCTCGCGGTATTCCCAGTCGGTGGCGAAGATGTCCATCAGGTTGCCGTCGTCGTAGAACCGGTCAAAGTAATCCGCGCTCTTCGAGTGCTGGGTCACGAAATGGTTTTCGAGGAATTGCAGCAGCACCTCGATCAACTGGCGCTTGGCGCTCACGGCGTTCAGCACATGGTAGGCGCGCAGGTCGTGCAGGTTCGCGCCGCCCACGGTGTTCACCGTGATGCTGCCGTCCTCGATGCTGGGGTTCCAGATGTTCTCCAAGCGGAGGCGGATGTTGCCCGCCGTGGTGCCCGGCTCATTGGCCTGGACGATGGTGTTGCCGACATTCGCGCCCGAGAGGCGGACGGTGAGAATACGCCCCCGCGTGGGCGGCAAATACCAGAAGCTCACGGTGTAGGTGAGGTTGTTGCTGATGCTGGCGTTGTTCGTCTGGAAAATGGAATCGCCGTTGCCCGTGCCGCCGCCGGTCGCGACGATTTTCAAGCTGCCCGCGCCCGAACGGGAGTAGGTGGTGCTGATGAAAGAATTCGTGAAATCCGCCGTGCTGTTCCAGTTCGTCACCCCGAGCGGCGTCTCAAAATCACCATTGCGAATCAAGTTCGGACCCGCTCCAGGCACGCTGCCGGAGACGATTTTCACATCGTCAATGTAAGCCTCACCCGCGCCGGAGAGGTAAATGTAGAAGGCGTTGTTCAGACCCGCCGTGCCGGTGGCGGTGGCGTAAATCCATTCCGGGGCCGGCGGCGCAGGACTGGCCACGGCCACGATGCCGCTGCCGCTCAGGCGCATCTTGATGTTCCCCGAAGTCGGCGTGGAGAGGTACCAGAAACTCAACGTGCCGCGCGTGGTCGAGTTGTCGAAGCGGAACCAGAGGTTGGAAATGTTCTGCTGCAAATGCCCCGCGCCGGTCACGCCATTCGCCGTCACCAGGTGCAGGCTGTAGCTGCCGGAATGCGCGAGGCTGTTGGTCACGGTCGAGTTAATCGCGTTCGGGCCGACGGTCCACGGGAAGAACGAACCGGTTTCAAAATCTCCGTTGACCAGCACGTTCGTGCTCGCGTTGAAGAGCGTCTGCACGTTGCTGGTCACGTTCGTGATGCTGCCGTTGATGTTCGTGGTGTAGTTGGTCACGAAGTAGTTCGTCAGCGGCACCAGCGAAATGTCGTCGAGGTAGGCCTCGCCCGCCGCCGTGAGGTAGGTGTAGAGGTTTGATTGGGAGAAGAAGCCGGTGAAACTGGCGAACCGCCATTCCGGCAGGCCCGAGGGCGGCACGCCGTTCGTGGTCTGCGAGACGTAGAAGTCATGCGTCTCGGTGAGCGCTTCGGGGGCGAGTTGCTCGTTGATGTAAGCCTGCGGTCCCATTGTCCGCACCCGCACCAACTCGTCCGGCGTCGGGCCGTAGGCGAGGCGGTTGAGCAAATTCACCGAGAGCAGATGATTGCTGCTCATGGGCGCAGCCTCGACGCGGTAAAAACGCGCCGCCGATGCGCTGACGCCGCGGTAAAGAAAATTGCTGACCGTGCCGGCGACGGGCGTCAGGGGTTGGCTCAAGTTTGTGCCGCTCAGGATCGTGTAGTTCGAGATGGCCGGGGCGGGGGTGAACTGGAACGACTTGTTGGAGTTCACGACTGTGAGGTTGTAGATGACGGGCGGCGGAGTGTCGGCGGCGAACGCGGGCAGCAGCGAGAGCACGACAGCCGAGAGCGCAATGAGTCGTTTCATAAAGTTTAGGAGTCCTGATTCGCACGCAAGCTATCACCGTGGATGGCCTGTTCAAGCGTTGTCATGAGACGATGGCGGGTCGGGAATTGTTTCTGGCGGGCAGGCGCATCGGAATGTTTTTTGAAAGAAAGTCTGTTCCCTATTCCCCTGACAATCATTCCCCTGACTTCGTTCCGTCGCCCGGGCCTGAAGTCAGAGGAATGTTTGTCAGGGGAATGGAGACCGCCCGCTGTGCTGAAAATTTAGCCGCGTGTGCCCTGATTGTTTCCGGCCCATCGCTCGACAACCCCTTCCGCTTTGTTACCGTGCCGCCCCGTGAGTTTTGTCGCTGAGTTCAACCGCCTGCCGCTCGCCGTCCTCGTCGAGCGGTCGCTCGCCGCGTCGGCGTCCGAAGTGACCGCCGCGTTTCGCAAGCCTGCGCTCACGCTCGCGGACTTTGCCACGCTGCTTTCACCCGCTGCCGAAGCGAGCTTGGAAGAACTTTGCCGCCGCTCGCAGGCGCTCACACGGCAACGCTTCGGCAAAACCATCCGCCTCTTCGCGCCGCTCTACCTCTCGAACGAGTGCATCAACAACTGCAAGTACTGCGGCTTCTCGCGCGACAACCCCATTCTGCGCGTCACGCTCTCCATCGCCGACGTGATGCAGGAAGTCCGTTCGCTCAAGGCCCAGGGCTTCCGCAACATCCTGCTCGTGTCGGGCGAGCATCCCAAGTTTGTCTCCAACGGCTACCTCGCCGACTGCGTGCGCGCCGTTCACGCCGAAGTCCCTGGCGTGTCGCTGGAAATCGGCCCGATGGAAACGGCGGATTACCTCCCGCTCGTCGCCGCCGGTTCCGACGGCCTCGTCGTCTATCAGGAAACTTACGACCGCGCGCTCTACGCCGAGATGCACACCGCCGGGCCGAAGCGCGACTTCGACTGGCGGCTCGAAACCGCCGAACGCGCCTACGCCGCCGGCTTCCGCCGCCTCGGCATCGGCGCGCTCTTCGGCCTCGCGGACTGGCGCACCGAAGCGCTCGCCGTGGCCGCGCACGCCGCGCATTTGCTCCGGCACTGCTGGAAGGCGCAAGTCACCCTCTCGCTCCCGCGCCTCCGTCCCTGCGCGGGCGACTTCCAGCCGCTCACCGAACTGAGCGACCGCCATCTCGTGCAACTCATCGGCGCGCTCCGACTATTTCTCCCCGATGTCGGCCTCGTCCTCTCCACCCGCGAACCGGCCAAGCTCCGCGACGGCTTGATCCCGCTCGGCGTCACCATGATGAGCGCCGGCAGCCACACCGAACCCGGCGGCTACACCGGCGCGGGCCGCGAAGATTTGCACCGCACCGAACGCGGACGCCGCGTCGAACTCACCGCCGGATCGAGCGAATGGTCCACCCGCCGCGCCACCGGCCAGTTCGAGATTTCCGACGACCGCTCGCCCGCAGAAATCGCCGCCACCATCGCGCGCCTCGGCTACGAGCCGGTGTGGAAGGATTGGGATGCGGCGCTGGTCAGGGCAGACGCATCATAATTTGTCGGCCAAGCGCAGCGGTCTCCATTCCCCTGACAATCATTCCCCTGACTTCGTTCCGTCGTCCGGCCTTGAAGTCAGGGGAATGATTGTCAGGGGAATGGAACAGCCCTTTTTCACGGCCTATTTTCGATGCGTCGGCTCTGCGGCGCTGGTTTCCACCCCTTGACTCGCACAACTCTCGCGCGCACGATCCTTGTGCATGTTGAAAAACGTTACCCTCAGCGCGGAAGAACGCCTCATTGAGCAGGCGCGGTTGCTGGCCCAGCAGGAAAAGAAAACGCTCAACACACTTTTCCGCGAATGGCTGGCGCGCTACACCGCCAAGGAAGCCGCCGGCGTCCGCTACCGCGACCTGATGCGCGGACTCAAGCGCGTCTCGCCGGGCCGCAAGTTTTCCCGCGACGAATCCAACGCCCGATGAGCGCGAAATTCTTTCTCGACACCAACATCTTCGTCTATTCCTTCGATTCCTCGGAACCACAGAAGCAAAAGAGGCGCTGGTTTCCGCATGAACCGGAAATGGGGCAATCCACGATCTTCGGAACAAGATGTGGTGGAGTCTCGGCAGGAAATATCCACAATCGAGAACTGGCCCTTTTATGATTGAACTAAATAATCGGAAGTTCGGGGGCAGCGACTACTGGATCAACACTGGTCGCAACCTTCCAAAGTCGACGGTCTATTAACGCGACTCCTGACCCACGATTTGAAGCGGGAGCAACGCGCACTGAAAGTGTTTCCCCAGGACCGGGCGGCTGGATACCAAGTTGTCGAGCGACGGACCGATGGGACTCGTACTGGCCGAGGACCAAGATTCCTTCTGGCTGTAGTGTTGATCTAGCACCGCCGTTTGCACGCACCCGCTTCATGTAATCGTCCTGCTGTGCAACTGTCGCGACTACGGCACGACCGACAATCAGCCCCAGCGTGGCGCGAAAAAGTTCGTTGACCCGCTGTTGCCCAGAACCGAGCGCCATAATTTTGTCCACGACAGCCCGGTCGAGTTGTAGCAGGACATTGGGAGGCAATGCCGCATGGTTAAAAAGCCAGGTGATCGCCTCCCGGCCTTTTGGATTCAACTGAGCTTTCCGCTCACGGTTGCTGCCGGCGCTGAGTCGGTCAGAACTGGCTCGAATGAGCCCCATGCTCCATTCGGACGCTGCATCTTCGGCCCAAACGACAAGGCACAATTCACCTTCCGCCTCTGGCGGAATCATCCAAGCGCCGTTCTTTTGGGAGTACTTGCAATCGACATCGACTCCGGCAATTCGGTAATCAAGTTTGTCGCCGTCCTCGAAGCAGAACTCCCGATGCAGGTTGATTCCGACAACGTCTCCGCAGCCTCCTCGTTCTGTACGGTAAAGTTGATCCCAGCGATAACGGCCCGTGCGTTGCCCGTCATATAGCTGATAAAGCGTATTGCGAAGCACCTGTGCTGTGCGAACACCGTTCGGATCGAGCTGGCTCAATTTCGCTGCAACTGCATTCAGTTGGGCATCTTCAGCTTTCCATAGCAGCATTCCGGGAGTTTGGGTACGCAACAAATACTTTCCACAGACGATAGTATGTGAACGGAAAATATTCGCACCGCTTGGCTTTGCGATGCCCTCCTCGCAATCGTGTTGAAATTGCAATGTTCGTTAAACGAACACCGAATGCCGGCCGAAATGGTAAAGATTCCCCGCAATGGCCAAAAAGAAACGAGCTGCAGCCGGGCGCAATGTTGTCGGTGCACGCGTTAAAATCGCTCGTCGCCAGTTTTCGCCGCCGCTGACGCAAGACCAGCTCGCGGGGAAACTCGCAAAGATTGGTGTTCAGCTAGACAGAGTTGCTATCGCGAAAATCGAGAGCGGGCTGCGATGTGTTTTTGATTTTGAGCTACGGGCCTTCACAAAAGTTTTGCGCGTCGATGTCAGGTGGTTGCTCGGTATTGACTCAGCGGCCTCTGACGTTTCGCAAACCGCGCCGAACGGGAGATCTCCACGGTGAATTTCGATTCAGCGGGACATTTGCGCCGGGCAACATCACGAGCCAAATCGGATGTCGCGAATAAGCTGATCTGCATGTTCCTTCATGCGTTCAGCCGGAAGGTCACTGAACAAATTGGACTGTCGGTCGGCGATGGAGTGTACGTTTCCGCCGTTGCGAAGTCCTTCGGCAGCGAATGCTGCTACTGCGGAAGAATCCTCGAAGGGGATAGAACATCAGTTGAGCACTTGGACGGGATGAACCGCTTCAGGGTGGGTCTTCACATTCCTGGTAATGTTCTTTTGGCATGCACAAGGTGCAATCGTGAGAAGCGCAGGGACGACATGCTCGTTTCACTGCGCCTCGCCTCCTCGGGATGGGAATCATTCCTTCGCCATACAGGTTCCAGTTGCGCCGAAGGCTGCAAGATTTGCCTTTATTGGCGGGAAATTTGGCCGGAGGTCGGTGTTCGTGAGAGCAATCTGAGCCGGGCGAGGGATCGAATTTCCGGATTTCGGGCTGCGTATCCCGATGCAGTTGAGTGGAGCCTGCGCACACACGCGGCGCTACAAGCGAAGTTGGATTGCCTGTATCGCGAGTGCCAGGAATTCGCTGTGACTCAAACCACCAGCAGCGTCGATGAATTCTTCCTCAAAGTGAAGAATGGCTGACACTTCGGTTGTGGCTCAAATCATGGCGATAGGCTTCAAACTTTGCTGATGCGAAGCCGGGGACGTTCTCGAGCAGCACAGCGGGCGGCGCAATTTCTTCAATAAGCTTGAGTGCCGTTGGAAACATGTCGCGCTCGTCCTGATCGCCGAGTTGTTTTCCCGCAATCGAAAACGGTGGGCATGGCACACCGGCGGCGAACAAATCCACACCTCGCCATCGTGTCCCGTCCACCTGCCGCATGTCATCGTTTCGGATATCCCAGCGCGGACGGTTCATGCGGAGCGTGGTGCAGCAGTCGCGGTCTATCTCTACCGCGACTGCACAGTCAAACCCGGCCATCTCCAAGCCCAGAGCTTGGCCGCCACCGCCAGCACAAAATTCTGCTGCCGTCAGTTTCATTATTTCGTCTTTAACGCCAAGGCTACACGCAACACGACCAACTTCTTACGCAACTCACGAGAGAGTTACAAATCTCTTGCCGGATCGCGAGCCGACTTCTCGAAAAGGTGTCGGTTACGAAAGCAGTTAGTTCTAACAATCGACAATCCAGCCGCTGCGCCCCACCCGGAAGGTTGCGCTAGAATTGCGGCCCGATGAACCACGGGACAAATTCCTCGTCGCCGCCCGGCTCACGCGAGGGGTGAGACTCCGTCGAACCCACTTTCGATCCCGCCGCTGCGGGAGAGGCGAGCCGCGCGAGCATCCTCCCCTGACCGCTTGGTTGCGCCCGCGAGGCTCGCGTGGCTCGCGCCTCCTGCATCGGCAGTCACGCTTCGACGGAGTCTCACCCCCACCGGGAAGGTTTTGTGGCTATTCCGTTCCGGGCGTTTCGAGCAGGCGTCGCGGCAAGTCGCGATGCCCGTGCATAGCCCGGCGCATCACGGCGTCGTCTCCGATCCCTTCGTAAAAGAGAACGTGCTTCATGAAAGGACGGAACACGACGAAGAAGCGCCAGTCGCGCAGGCGCGGGTGCGTGAATCCGCCGCGCGGGCCAAGCTGCGGGTGTTGCGCGAGCAGCCGGCAGGTCGCTTCGAGGGCGGCGAGATACTGTTCCGCCACTTTCCAATCTGCGTGGAGCACATACCACTCGTACTGCCGTTCAACATCGGCAACGAAATCATCCGACTTGCGGACGCTCATGTTCGGGAGGCCGGATGACGGGCTTTCACCCGTCGGCGGATGGAGGCGAAGTCGTCGGAAGTCAACGGGGTTGAGGGCTTGTCCGCAGCCTGCAGAAGCCACGCCTCCAGCTCCGGCGTAACCGCGAAGGGTTTCTGCTGTTGCTCTCGAACGGAGCGGACGAGGTCGTTGACAAATTCGCCGGGGGCGGTGCAAACACCGGATCGAACCTGGTTCTCCAGAAAATCTTCCACGTCCTTATCCAGCACGATGTTCATGGCCGAACATTATCGGCGCTGGCTGCCATCAGCAAGCTCCTCATGGCCGGTGTCCAGATAGGTCACGACTCGCCTCCACGCGCGTCATTCACCAACGCGCTCAACGGCTGGCCCGGCGGCTGGTCGCCCCAGAAATGGGTCAGTTCTAACAAACGACAATCCGGCCACTGCGCCCCACCCGGAAGGTTGCGCGAGAATTGCGGCCCGATGAACCACGGGGCAAATTCCTCGTCGCCGCCCGGCTCACGGGTGGGGTGAGACTCCGTCGAACCCACTTTCGAGCGCAGCGAGGCGAGCCGCGCGAGCATCCTCCCCTGACCGCCAGTTGCGCCCGAGATGCTCGCGTGGCTCGTGCCTCCTGCGTCGGCAGTGACGGTTCGACAGAGTTCTCACCCCACCAACAAATGGCTGCGCGCCGCCACCGTACCGCACCGTCTTCACCCCTTGTAGATGTCGTGCGTGCCGACGATCAAGGACACGACCGTTTCGCCGTCCAGATAGAAGGTGGAACGCAAATCGCCCTCCAGTTCGACGGCGTAAATGGTGCGCCCGTATCGAGCGGAAAGACTTTGAATTTTGTGCGTGCGCAAGCGCGGATCGAAGGGGTCTTCCTTGAAAATCTTCCAGGCCTGGCGCGCGAATTCCTTTTGGGCCGGGTGCAGCCGGTAGAAACTCGTCCAGAATCTTTCCACCGCCCGGTAGCGATACTTCATTGCAGACGCGGCGGCGGCGTTTCGTGCAAAGCGGTTTCCATGTCCACAAAACGCCCCGCCTCGGCGTCTTTCATGGCCTCCTTGAATTCGTCTGGAATCCACGAGTCGTCGTGTTCGACGACATACTTGGTGACTTGCGCCCGTTCGACTGGCGGCAGGTGTTTGAATTGCTCAATGACTTCGTGCGCGCTCATTTGTGGGTGGAATGTGGTTGGTTGCGCTCTTGAAGTCAAAACTGCACTCCGTCGCGAAAAGGTGTCGTTTCAGAGAGCAAGTCTTACCCCACCCCGGTCTCACCCGCCTGGGCCAGCGCAGCCTGGCGGACTTCTTCGCCCAGCCAGAACGTGGTGCGTTGCTGCATGAGCGCGAGCACGGGACGGAGCGCAGCAAGTTTGCCCTCGGATTTGGCGCGCAGCAGCACACCGAGCGTGCCGGTGTAATGAATGCCCCAGGCGCGCGCGGCGCGGCGGCCTTACGCGTCATCCACCAGCAGGAGCGCGCCGGTCAGTTCCACGGCCAAGGCCAGCGCTTCGGTTTCTCCGGGTTGCAGATTGAACGGCAGCGCCTGGACGGTCGTGAGGCTGGCGGGCGTGCGGATGATCAGCCAGTCTGCTTCGCGAGCGTCCCGAGTTTCGTTGGTCCCGTAGGCTTTGGGGGCGTCCGTGATTTCAGGCCAGACTTCCGGCGGCACGTAGAGCGTGGTGTAAAGCTCGCGCAGCAAATGAAATTGCCCGCCGGCGGCAAGCGTGATGAGGACAGAGGAATCAACGACGACCGCTGGCATACGCGACGTCGTGGGCCAAATCATCCAGGGTGTAAGGCATGGTCACGCCACGCTGGCGGAGCAGTTCCTCGAAGGCAGGGGGATTCAGCCCGGCCAGGCTGGCGGCACGTGCCACGGGCAGTTGTCCCTGACGATAAAGCGCAACGGCGAGCTCCAAGTGAAGCTGCGCTTCAGCCTCGGCGCGCTGCGTTTGCAAACGCGCCGCGAAGTCGTCCGGTATGTCCAAGGTCAAGCTCACTGGCGTGAGGTTAATCGGGCGCGGCGGATTGGCAATGGCGGGTTCAGCAAAGGTGACGAGACGTGTATTCTTTATGAAGTTCAGTACGTTTGGCTCCCAGGTGTGATGAGGTTTTGGCGAACCTCACCGATGGAAGGGGCGTTCAGAGTTGCCGCCAGCTAACGGGAAAGCACTTCCCGCTTTCTGATTACGTTTCTATTATCCGCCTGTGCAATTGCTCGCGTGTGTCGCCCTGGTTTTTCTGGCTGCGGTTTCGTCCGCTGCCGCACCGCGCCCCCGCCTCGTCACCAGCTTCTTCCCGCTCTACTGTTGGACCGTGAATGTCGCGGGCGAGTTTGCCGACGTGGAAAATCTCCTGCCCGGCCGCGTCGATCCGCACGCCTACTCGTTCACGACCAGCGACGCGCGCAAGCTCACTCGCGCCGACCTGATCGTGGTCAACGGTCTCGGCCTCGAAAGCTGGCTGCCCAAGGTCCAGCACAACGGCACGGTGGCGACGAACAAAATTGTCACCGTCAGCGCCGGGCTTCAGGCCCAACTGCTGTTCGGTGCGCACCATCATCACCACGAGAGCGACGCGCATGACCATGCTGCCGAACAGGCGAACGAACACCTCTGGCTCGATCCCACGCTGGCCGCGCATGGCGTGAGCAACATTCTCGCGGCGCTGCAACGCCTCGATTCCGCGCACGCCAGCGCGTATGCCAGCAACGCTCAAGCTTACGTCGCGCGCCTGCATCGGCTTGACGTGGATATTCGCGCGAAGCTCGCGGGCGTGACCAATCGCGCCATCGTCACCTACCACGACGCGTTCCCGTATTTCACCCGCCGCTACGGATTGGAAATCGCCGGCGTCGTGGAACAGCAGCCCGGCGTGCCGCCCGGTCCCAAGTATTTGTCCGAACTGGGAAAGAAGATTCGCGCGCAGAAGATTCCCGCCATCTTTGTCCCACCCGGAGTGCGCCATCCGCTCGCGCTGCGCCTGGCTAGCGACTTGAAAGTGCAACTCGCCGAACTCGACACGCTTGAATCCGGCCCGCTCTCTCCGTCAGCCTACGAGGAACAAATGCGACACAATGCAGAAGCGCTCCAAAAGCATCTTCAGTGACAACATGACAACACGCGCCTTGCCGTGCTTCCCATGGACGGAGGTTCGTGGCCGCCGTTCTCCCTCACCCCGGCCCTCTCCCGCTGGGAGAGGGAGAATCGTCAGCCAGCCATCGTCACTACTCACGCGTCCTGATGTCACAAAGCTGCATGACTGTCTCCCTCTCCCAGCGGGAGAGGGCTGGGGTGAGGGAGGATCGCTCGCACTCCCGCTTCACTCCAGCACACCATCACGCCACTCCTGATGCCCACCGCCTCCATCAATCTCCACCCATCGCTCGCCGTCGAGGTGCGCGACTTGCGCGTCACGTTCGGTGACACGCAGGTGTTGCGCGGCGTGAACCTGCGCGTGCCGCAAGGGCAGATTGTGGCGCTCATCGGGCCGAATGGCTCCGGCAAGACCACGTTGCTCCGCTGTCTGCTCGGCCTGCAAAAGTATTCCGGTGAAGTCCGTATCTTCGGCGAACGCGATCTGGCCAAATCGTTGCCCCGCGTAGGCTATGTGCCGCAGAAGCTCGCGCTCGAACGCAGCTTCATTCTCAGCGTGCGGGAATTTCTCGCGCTGCGCCTGCGCGCAACCAATCACTGGTTCTTCATGTCGCGCCGGCAGCTTGATGACATCATCAAACCCGCGCTCGTCCAGATCGGCGTGGAGCCGCTGCTCGACCGGCCTATCGCGCAATTGTCCGGCGGCCAGCTCCAGCGCGTGCTCATCGCCTACGCGCTCCTGAGCAAACCCGATCTGCTCCTGCTCGACGAGCCGACCGCCGGCGTGGACACGCCGGGCGAGGAAACCTTCTACGATTTGATCGCGCACGTGCAGCGCCAGTACAAGCTTACCGTCATCCTCGTGTCGCACGATCTTTCGATGGTTTATTCCCACGCCTCACGCGTCTATGCGCTCAACGGTGTCATCTGCTGCGAAGGCCCGCCCGAGCAGGTGATGAATGCGGAGTCGCTCAAGCAGGCGTACGGAATTCACGCCACGCCTTACGCGCATCATCACCATGTTCACTGAGCCGTTCATGCAACGAGCGCTGCTCGCGGCGCTCTTCCTCGGGCCGCTCTGCGCGTTCCTCGGCGTGTTCGTCACCGCGCGGCGCATGGCGTTTTTCAGCGACACGATTTCACACGCGGCGCTCACCGGCGTGGCGCTGGGCTTCTGGTTTGGCTTGAGCGATCCGACGTGGCCGATGGTCTTTGTGAGCCTGCTCGTGGCCTTCGCCATCATGTGGCTGCGCGAGAATACCGAACTGCTCACCGACACGATCATGGCGCTGCTACTGTCGAGTTCCGTAGCCGTAGGCGTGATCATTCTCAGCCTGTTGAAAAACTTTCGCGGCGAACTGCACAGCTACCTCTTCGGCGAAATCCTCGCCATCGGCCCGCAGGAAGTCTGGCTCGCCGCCGGTCTGTTCGTGGTGGTGACGGCGGCGCTCTTCGCCCGGCTCACCTCCGTGACACTGCTCACCGCGCATGAGGACATGGCGCAAGTCTGCGGCGTGAAAGTGCGGCGGCTGAATTACCTCTTCGTGCTGGTGCTGACGCTGGCGGTCGCGCTGTCCATCCGCCTGCTAGGAATCATCCTCGTCACCGCGCTCATCGTGATTCCGCCCGCCGCCGCGCGCGGCGTGAGCCGGAACCTCCGGCAGCAAATTGTTTTCAGCCTGCTGTTCGGCCTGATCGGCAGCGTCGGCGGCACGCTGCTCTCCTATCAACTCGACGTGCCCTGCGGCCCCGCCATCGTGCTGACGTGCGTGGTGTTGTTCCTCGGCTCGCTGGTGTTCGGGCGGGTGCGCTGCTGAGCGTGCCCCCGGCGTCCCGCCGGGTCGCCGGGCAGGTCACTCCGCGGACTGTCGAACTTGCAAGCAGCGCCTCTCGGTATTGGGGCGGAACCCGGCGGGACGCCGGGGGCACGGTGAAGGCAAACCGGCAGCTTGCGTCCCGCAACCAACTTAGGCAAAGTTTTGCCCATGAAAACCATCTCCGTCCCGATTGGTGAAGCGCGGACCAACCTTTGCGACCTCGTGGAGCAGGTGAAGACTGGAGTGCATGTGACCATCACCACGCATGGCCGGCCGGTAGCGATTCTCGGTCCCGTACCCGCGCCTGCCACGCCGTGGCGTGCGAAGAAGCCGGATGATCCGGCGCGCTACGGTGATTTGCAGAAGCCCGTGCTGGAGCCGTGGCCATGAGAGTGCTGGCCGATACCAACCTGTTCATCAAGTTCAGCCGCCGTCTGCCACTGCCCAAAACGGTCGAGCAAACCTTGGCCGATCCAAAGACGCAGCGCTGCCTTTCCTCCGTTTCGATCATCGAACTCTTCCGCCTATGGCAAAACGGACAGGTGCCGGACAATCCTGACACTTGGCTCGACTTGGCGCTCCCGTCGTGGACCGTTCTGCCCGTGACCGCCGCCATCGCGCGCCAGTCCGTCCTGTACGATTGGAGCCACAAAGATCCGGCGGACCGCCTGATTGCCGCCACGGCTTACCTTGAAGACGTGGAGTTGTGGCACACGGACGTGACGTTGAAGAAGCTGCGTGGTTTTCCGGCCCGCTACTTTGTGAATGTGATCGAGCGCGGCTGAACGGCGTAGCGGCGTCTCGGCAAAGCGCTGCCATATTTTCTTCCGAACGATCAGCGGCGCTCTGCTGAGACGCCGCTACGAGATCACACGTTGAATTTAAACAGCAGCACGTCGCCGTCTTTCACCACGTATTCCTTGCCTTCCATGCGGTAGAGACCTTTTTCGCGCGCGGCGGCGACGGAGCCGAGTTTCACCAAATCGTCGTAAGCCACGGTCTCGGCCTTGATGAAGCCGCGCTCGAAGTCGGAGTGAATCACGCCGGCCGCTTTCGGCGCGGTGTCGCCGACGTGGATGGTCCACGCGCGAACTTCTTTTTCACCAGCGGTGAAGTAGGTGCGGAGGCCGAGCAAGTGATAAGTCGCGCGAATGAGCGCGCCCACGCCGGATTCTTCGACGCCGAGTTCTTTGAGGAAATCTTTCGCCTCCACTTCCGACAAGTCCGTCAGGTCACTCTCGATTTGTGCGCTGATGAAGACCGCCTCGCAGGCCAGGTGCGTCTTCACGTATTCGCGCACCTTGAGCACGTAGGGATTCGTCTCCGCCGTCGCGAGGTCCGTCTCCTTCACGTTGCAGGCAAAGATGGTCGGCTTGTCGGTCAGCAGGTAGAAGCCGCGCGCAATGACTTTTTCCTCCGGCGTCAGTTGCACGGTCAGGCCGGGCTTGCCCTCGTTCAACACGGGCTGAAATTTTTGCAGCACGGCCTGTTCAGCAATCGCGATTTTGTCGCCGCGTTTCGCATCCTTCGCGCCCTTCTCCAACCGCTTGGTCACGGCTTCGAGGTCGGCGAGGACGAGTTCCGTGTTGATGATTTCAATGTCGCGCACCGGGTCAACCGTGCCGGCCACATGGATGATATTCTCGTCGTCGAAGCAGCGGACGACCTGCACGATGGCGTCCACTTCGCGGATGTGCGTGAGGAATTTATTGCCCAAGCCTTCGCCCGTGGCCGCGCCCTTCACCAGACCGGCGATGTCCACGAACTCCACCGCAGCGGGAATCACCACCGTGGTTTTCGCGATGTCCTTGAGCACGGCGAGCCGCGCGTCCGGCACCGTCACGATGCCGACGTTCGGGTCAATGGTGCAGAACGGATAGTTCGCGGCCTCGGCCTTGCGCGTGCGCGTGACGGCGTTGAACAGGGTGGACTTGCCGACATTGGGCAGCCCGACGATTCCAGCTTTGAGCATATTTTTGTGCGCCCCGGTTGCGGGGAGGGCGGACAGTAGCGAGGCGCGCGGGGCGGTTCAACAGCGGGAAATGGCGCGCTCCGGTCCAACAACTTCCATTGACCATTTGGAACGGCTCCAGTAACCAGACGCCCCATGTCATTGGAAACTACGTTGATTTTGTTCAAACCTGACGCGCTGGAGAAGCGCGTCGTCGGCCAGGTCACCGCGCGCTTTGAAGCCGCCGGCTTGTGCCTGCGCGGCGTGAAAATGTTCCGCGCCAGCGACGCGGTGCTGGCGGAACACTACGCGCACATCGCGACGAAACCATTCTACCCCGAGGTGCAGCAATTCATGCAACGCACGCCGGTCATCGCCGTGGCGCTGGAAGGCGAATCCGCCGTGGCGCGTGTGCGCGATTTGCTGGGACCGACGGACTCCAAGAAGGCGGCGAAGGGCACAATCCGCGGCGACTTCGGCGTGGACGTGATGGTGAACGTCTGCCACGCGTCGGATTCGGCGGAAGCAGCGGCGGCGGAATTGAAGCGGTTCTTCCAGCCGGGCGAGCTGTTCTGAGTGTCAGAAGGCCTCACGCAAAGGACGCGAAGAAGAACCAGGATTGGCAGTGAGGTTTTCATGTTGCATTGTTGGTGAGGGCAGACGGAGTGAATGCCGTTGGCGTGAAGATTTTTCTTATTCCCCTGACAATTATTCCTCTGACCTCTTCGCTGATTCAGATGCCAGCCGGGGGAATGAAGTCAGGGGAATGGGTGTCAGAGAAATGAAGAGATTTTTGTCTCACTTCTGTTCCTGCTTCTGCCCGGCTTATTGGCTGGGTTTTCCTTTGCGCTCTTTGCGCCCTTGGCGTGAGGCAAAATCTCATTTCGAGTAACCGAGAAATTAAAACGCCCGGCTGATGTGAATCAGCCGGGCGAAATGTTTTCCGTCGAGAACCTGACTCAGCGTGTGCCCATGCCCACGCTTTGCACGGTCTGGAACAGCTTGCCTTCGGTCTTGATGCTCGGGGCGATGATGATCTCGGTCTCCTGAAATTCGCGAATGCTGGCCGCGCCCACGTTGCCCATGCAGGTGGTGATCGCGCCGACGAGATTTTGCGAGCCGTCATCCACGGTCGCCGGGCCGAAGAGAATTTGTTTCAACGAACCGGTGACGCCGACCTTGATGCGTGTGCCGCGCGGCAAGTTTGCGTGCGGTGTGGCCATGCCCCAGTGATTGCCGCGGCCCGGCGCTTCCTTGGCGCGGGCGAAGGCGCTGCCGACCATCACGGCGTCCGAACCGCAGGCCAGCGCCTTGCAGACGTCGCCGCCCTTGCTCATGCCGCCGTCGGTGATGATGGGAATGTATTTGCCAGTTTTCTTATGGTGATGATCGCGGGCTGCCGCGCAATCCACCGTGGCCGTGACTTGCGGCACGCCGAGTCCGAGTACGCCGCGACTCGTGCAAGCCGCGCCGGGTCCGACGCCGATGAGCACGCCCGCGATGCCGCATTGCATCAGTTCGAGCGTCACTTTGTAGGTCACCGCGTTGCCCACGATGACGGGGATTTTCATCTCCTTGCAGAACTTGGCGAGCTCCATGGATTTGTACTGCGTGGAGATGTGACGCACGGTGGAGACGGTGGACTGAACGATGAACAAATCCGCGCCGGCGTCCTGCGCGATGCGGCAAAATTCCTCGGCCTTCTGTGGAATGGAACTGACGGCGGCGAGCACGCCGGCGGCTTTGAGTTCCTGCACGCGCCTGGCGATGAGCTTGGGTTTGATCGGTTCGAGGTAGGCTTTCTGGATCAGCTCCGTGACCTCGTCCTTGTCGGCCTTGGTGATGCGTTCGAGGACTTCAGCGGGATCTTCGTAGCGCGTCTGCACGCCTTCGAGATTGATGACGCCGAGTCCACCGAGCTTGCCCATCTCGATGCAGAACCTCACATCGGTCACGCCGTCCATGGCGCTGGCGAGGATCGGGATGCTCAGCTTGATGGCGCTGCCATCGGGCTTGGGAATCTCGAACGTGGTGTCCACCTCGGCGGGGTTGATCGTGATGTCGCCCGGCACGAGCGCGATTTCATCGAAGCCGTAGGTGACGCGGGCTTTTCGGTTGCGGCCAATCCACATTCCCATAGTCGTAATTTGTTTTGTTGGGGCGGGGTGACCGCCGGGTGTTTCGGTTAAAAAACGGCGGTCAACCAAGACCGCCGTGGCATCAAAATTGAATCATGTTGTTCTGCGTTCCGCACTGCGAACAGCGCGAGCGCTCGACATCACCGTCGTCGGTATAGACGAAGCCGCACTTCTCGCATCGGAAAACGTGGTCCTCGCTGGGTGTCGGCTCGAATCGCCGGCGACGATGCTCAAAATATATTGCCACGGCCGAAAGTGCGGCAAGCAAAACCACGACGTAGGCGAAGATGAGCGTGTCAATCGGCATGGCGGCAATCAGCGTGCCCCCGGCGTCCCGCCGGGTAGAAATTCACTGATGACGAACGCGCCTCCCATTTCGATCCACGCCGGAAGGCACCACGCTTCCACCGGGCGGGACGCCGGGGGCACGGTGCGGCGGCCCAGCGCAACCAGTTCCAGCGGGCGGTGGTCAGTTCATTCCTCATGGCGCGGCGGCGGTCAGGGCGTTGGTCGGCGGCAGCAGCTGCCAGTTGAAAATAATTCGCCCGAGCGTCGGCGGGG
>JAYVNY010000057.1:0-68903 GCA_043758205.1 Akkermansia sp. | reverse complement strand
GCGGCGGTGTCCACCCATTCGAGGATGGCGAGGTGTGCGGCGTCGCCGTTGCGCTGGCCCAACTGGATGATGCGCGTGTAGCCGCCGGAACGGCTCTTGAACATCGGCGCGACTTCCGTGAAGAGAATTTTCGCGGCATCGGCGTTGTGCAGGCGGCCCGTGGCCAGACGGCGATCCGCGAGGGTGCCGCTCTTGCCGAGCGTGACCATCTTCTCGGCCACGGAACGCGCGGCCTTGGCCTTCGCGAGCGTGGTCTGGATACGTTTGTGAATGATCAGGCTGCACACCATGTTCGCAAGCATCGCGTTGCGATGCGTGCCGGTGCGGCCGAGTTTGGCGGTTCGTTTAAGGTGACGCATAAGTTCAGGCCGCGACGGCGGCTTTGTCGTCCTTGGGCGCTTCGAGCAGTTCGGGATCGATGTTCATCCCGAGGCTGAGGCCGAGCGCCTGGAGCTTGTCTTTGATTTCGTTGAGGGACTTCTTGCCGAAGTTGCGGTACTTGAGCATCTCCGCCTCGGTCTTCATCGCGAGCTGGCCCACGGTGGTGATGTTGGCGTTGTTGAGGCAGTTCGCGGCGCGGACGCTCAACTCGATTTCGTTCACGCTCATGTTGAGCAGCTTCTTGAGCTTGGACTTGTCGTCGTCCTGCTTCAGTTCCGCCTCTTCAAACTCGACGGCGTTTTTGTCGTAGCCGACAAACACGTCGAGGTGATGCTGGAGAATCGCGGACGCCTGGGTCAGCGCGTCATCAGGAGAGATGCGGCCATCGGTCCAGATTTCCACGAGCAAACGGTCATAGTCCGTGCGCTGGCCCACGCGCGCGCTCTCCACGCTGTAACGCACGCGCGTCACGGGCGAGAAGATCGAGTCAATGGCGATGACGCCGATGGACTGGTCGGGCTTCTTGTTTTCGTCACCGGCGAGGAAGCCGCGGCCCACCTTGACCGTGAGTTCCATTTCAAATTTCTTTTTCTTGTCGAGCGTGCAGATGATCTGGTCGGGGTTGACCAATTCGATGTTCTGGTTCAGCTCAATGTCCGCGGCGGTGACGGCACCTTCCTTGTTCACGGAGAGGAGCAGCGTCTGCTCGTCGCGGGAGTGGGCCTTGAACTTGATCTTCTTCAGGTTCAACACGATGTCGGTCACGTCCTCGACCACGCCGTCCACGGTGGTGAACTCGTGTTGCGCGCCGTCAATCTTGACGGAGGTGATGGCCGCGCCTTCAAGCGAGCTGAGAAGCACGCGGCGCAGGGAGTTGCCGACAGTGTGGCCGTAGCCCGTTTCAAACGGTTCGGCAATGAACTTGGCAAAGGTGGGCGTGGCGTTTGACTCTTCTTTGGTCAACCGCTTCGGCATTTCAAAACGACCTAAACGAACGGGCATGGTTTCCTTTTCAACAGTTGTAATCTGACGCGCTCAGTTTGTATTCCCGCGCTGGGTGCGTCCGTGTAACTGCTGTTTGGAGCGCTGGAACGCTGGAGTATTGGGGAGTGAACAGCACTCCACGACTCCATCCCTCCCTCACTCCGGCTTCACTTAGCGGGAATAAAATTCAACGATGGTCTGCTCGTTCGCGATGGGCTTGATCTCCTCACGCGTGGGAACACGCATGACCGTGGCCTTCATCGCCGTCTTGTCGAGCATGAGCCAATCCGGGACGGTCCGACTGGTTGAGCTTTCCATCGAACGTGTCGCCATCTGCTTCGAGGCCGTGGTGTCCTTGACTTCGATCACGTCATTCACCTTGAGGGCGTAGGACGGGATGCTGACCTTGCGGCCGTTCACCTTGACGTGACCGTGGCAAACCATCTGACGGGCCTGGGCGCGGGTGTTCCCGAACCCGATGTGGAAGACCACGTTGTCGAGGCGCGTCTCCAGAATCTGGAGCATGATTTCGCCCGTGACGCCACGGCGACTGATCGCCTTTTCATAAACGCCGCGGAACTGCTTCTCCATCAGCCCGTAGTAGTAACGCATCTTCTGCTTCTCCAGCAGGCCGAGACCGTAGTCAGTCACCTTACGGCGGCCGGACTTGGGACCGTGCATGCCGGGACCGTAATCGCGGCGTTCGAGATATTTCGACGGGCCGAAAATGGGCAGACCAAAACGGCGGCTGATGCGGAGACGAGGACCTGTGTAACGAGCCATAAATTAATGTCGAATGACGAATTTCAAATGACGAAACTAGACGCGGCGTTTCTTGCGCGGACGGCAGCCGTTGTGGGGAATGGGCGTCACGTCTTTGATGGTGGTGATTTCCAAGCCGATGGCCTGAAGAGCGCGAATCGCGGACTCACGACCCGAGCCAGGTCCCTTCACGCGGATTTCCACTTCACGCATGCCGTGGGACATCGCCTGGCGGGCGGCGTCCTGTGCGACCTGCTGCGCGGCGAAGGCCGTGCTCTTGCGCGAGCCTTTGAAACCGACGCGACCGGCGCTGGACCAGCCGAGCACATTGCCCTGCATGTCCGTGATGGAAACTTGGGTGTTGTTGAACGTGGCGAGAATGTTCGCCACGCCGGTGATGATGTTCTTCGCGCCCTTGACCTTGACGATCTTCTTGGCGTTCGGATCTTCTCCGAGCAGTTCAGCAGCCGTGGGAGCCGCGACCGCCGGAGGAGCAGCGGGATCAATGACCGCAGCCGCAGCGGCGGCATCAGCCTTCTTGCCCTTCGCGGGAGCGCCTTCGCCAGCCGCAGCCTTGGCCGGCTTTTCCGCGCCGTCCTTTTTTGCGGCGGGCTTTTTCTTGGTCTCGTCCGCCTTCTTAGTTTCTTCAGCCATGATTCAGTAAAAGTTAATCGTTCAGAGTCGCGCTCAATCGGGGTCTAGGTGACACCGGCTTTCGCAGTGGGATTGCGCTGCACGCCAACGGTCTTGCGCGGTCCCTTGCGGGTGCGGGCGTTGGTCGAGGTGCGCTGGCCGCGCACGGGCAGGCTGCGCAAGTGGCGGATGCCACGGTAGCACTTGATGCCCTGGAGGCGCTTGAGATTCATGCCCAACTCGCGGCGCAGGTCGCCTTCGATGATATACTTCCCGTCCTGAATCGCGTGCACGATCTTGGAGAGTTGTGATTCGTCGAGGTTCTTCGCGCGGATGCTCGGGTCAATGCCCGCCACCTTGAGGACGTCAACGGCGTTCTTCGGGCCGATGCCGTAAATGTAGCGGAGAGCGATATCAATGCGCTTCTCGCCGGGGATTTCTACACCAATGATGCGTGCCATGTTGCTTGGATGAGTGGGTTAAAGGTGGACTAGCCCTGCCGCTGCTTGTGGCGGCGGTTGGTGCAAATCACCCGGATGACGCCTTCGCGTTTGATGATTTTGCAGTTTTCGCAAAGTTTTTTGACTGACGCGCGAACTTTCATTTTTTTCTTTCTTCTAAAACGATCCGGCCCTTCGAAAAATCAAAGGGCGTCATTTCCAAATTGACCTTGTCGCCGGGCTTCAAACCCGCCGCCTCTTCCCGTCGCCGGGACGAAACGTGTCCCAGCAACCGGTGCCCATTCGCCAATTCCACCCGGAACAACGTCGCCTCGCGCAGCACTTCAACCAGTGCGCCTTCAATGCGGATGACATCTTTTCCCGGCACGCAAATGAACAAAAATTCCCCGTTCTAGGAACGGGGAGGCGGAACATAGGCAAACACTTTTTCCGGTGCAACAGGTTTTTCGGCAATCTTTGACTCGGATGCGGTGCGGTCAGTTTTTGCTTCACAAGGGCCAGCGCAACCTCGCGCCCCAACAACTTGGCGCTCCTGTCCAACCCGCTCAAGTGGTCTCGCAAATTCCTCAGCATTTCTCCGGTGCGGGCGCGCGGACGAAGGACACCACTGGAGGGTCCAATTCAACTTAAAGGGAAGCAACTACCTTGCTCCGCAGCCTACGGCTTGCGCAAACGGTAGAACCTGTTCCCGGCGGGCGCAGGCACGGTGATGCTGATTTGCGTGGCGTTGGTCGTGTAAGGGAAACTCACTTGCGACCACGCGCCGGTGACGGTGAGGCTCTGGTCGAGCAGGAAACCTGTGGCGGGCAGCGGCCAATAAACGCGCACCGAGCTGCCCAACCGCTCGACGGAGAGCAGCGGGCCGCCGGGCGTTTGCACTGCGACGATGCCCCAGAAGCCGCCGTCGATGGAATAATTCCCGCCGCTCATCCGGCCCGCATCCGGCTGGCCGATGGTGCCGCTCACGGAATAAACGCCGCCCGTGCTCGTGCCGCCGCCGCCGTCGATGGTGAACCAGTCAATGGAAAAAGATTGCGCGCGCAACGCGCCCGCTCCCGCCACGGACAGCGCGATGGCGAAGAAGAATTTCAGCCATGATGTTTTCATGGTTTGATTCGGGTTTAATGTTTCTCTGCGAGCGCGGATAATTTTTTCTCCAGCACTTCGAGGCGCTGTTTTAATCCGATGTTCTCGGCCTTTTGCTCTTCCAGCTTCTGATTCAACCCCTGGATCGCCGCCAGCGCCACGCCGTCGGCTTCCTGGGTGGTGATGCTCTTGTCGTCCCGGTTTGGGTAAAAGGCGGCTTTGAAATCCTGCGCCATGGGGCCGATGTGCGGCGTGGTGTCGCTCTGTTCCCATTTGTAATGCCAGCGGGTGATGGGTATGGCCGCCAGTTTTTTCAGGATGTCGATCCCATCCACCGGCGCGAAATCCTTTTTCACGTTGCGGTCGGAGATGACGGCCCAAGCGGTGCCGCCGGCGGCCAGGCTGACGCCGGCGTTGGTCGCGGCGTTGCTGAAGAGCCGGTAGCCGCCCGCGGCGCGCATCGTCACGGAGTTGGCGCTGGTGGAGGTGATGTCGGCGGCGGTGGAATCGCCCCAGACAAAGGCACCCTGATGATTGGCCTTGGCGCGGCGGCCGGCGGCAAAGGCATGGCTGGTGGCGGTGTTCTCCCAGCCTCCGGGAATCGTGGCGTAAACCGATTTGACCGCGATGGTGTTTTGCTGCCCGCCGCCAATCGCGCTGTGATGGGAGTCAACTCCGATGTCGTTGAAATTACCCCCCGCGATAGTGGCATGCGGCGAGCCGGCTCCGATGGTATTTTTTTCGCCCCCGCCCATCGCGCTGAAATAGGAGTTCGTGCCGATGTCGTTGAAGGTGCCGCCCGCGATGGTGGCGTAGGCCGCATTGGACGCGATGGTGTTGTGCCGACCGCCGCCAATCGCGCTGTAATCGGCCTCGACTCCGATGTCGTTTTCCCAGCCCCCTGCGATGGTGGCCAAGGCCGAATTGGACGCGATGTTGTTGTGCTGCCCGCCGCCAATCGCGCTGTAATGTCCGTCAACTCCGATGCCGTTGAAGTTGCCCCCCGCGATGGTGGCCGCCCACGAATTGGCCGCGATGCGGTTGTCGAAGCCCCCGCCCATCGCGCTGAAAGGGGAGTTCGTGCCGATGGCGTTCGCAGAGCCTCCTGCGATGGTGGCAGAAGACGATTTGGCGGCGATGGTGTTGTTATAGCCCCCGCCCATCGCGCTGTTTTCGGAGGCCGTGCCGATGGTGTTGGAGATGCCGCCCGCGATGGTGGCATACGGCAAGTCGGACGCGATGTTGTTGTCCCGTCCCCCGCCAATGACGCTGGCATCGGAGTTCTTGCCGATGTCGTTGAAGTAGCCGCCCGCGATGGTGGCGTAGCTGGCCAAAAGAGTGTTGTTTGCGCCGAGGCTTCCGCCGCCGCCAATGGTCGAGCCAAAGAATCCCTCCCCCACGAAGTTGCCGCTGAAGCCGCCGATCACATTGGGACTGGTCGCATGAGGCTCCAACCGCAACGCGCGCACAGCGTTCACTTTGATTTCCACGGCCTGTTCGTTCGTGCTGCCGAGAAATTGTCCGGCGGAAACAGTGTTGCCCCCGAGCTGCCAGAAATTTCCCGCCGCCAGTCCGTTGAGTTGCGCCGCGTTCACATTCGTCACGCCCGTGCCGTCGCCCGCGAAGACGTTGCCGGGATTGTTCAGCGTCACCGCCTGCGCATACGT
This sequence comes from Akkermansia sp., assembly GCA_043758205.1. Classification (GTDB taxonomy): domain Bacteria; phylum Verrucomicrobiota; class Verrucomicrobiia; order Limisphaerales; family SIBH01; genus JANNGC01. Next base: position 62,929 of record JAYVNY010000057.1, on the reverse strand, counting down.
CCCCGCCAGATTCGCCGAGGAGACCGCGCCCACCAGATTGCTCGCGCCGCCCGCGAAGATCGCATACGGCGTGGGCGTCAACGCCTGCCGCGGGGCCAGCAGCGTGAACGTGCCGCCGCCATTCGTCCGCACCCCGATGTCCAGCCAGCGCGCCGCGCCGGAGAAAATATTCCCGAAGTCGAGCGTCACCGTGAACAGCCCGTTGCTCACCGCCGTGGCGGAGTTGGTCATGAACGGTGCCTGCTTGCTGCCGCCGCTGGCCGCGTCGTAAACGGCAAATTGCAAATCGTAACTGCCGCTGGCGGGTGCCGCTCCGTCGTTCAGCCGCCCCTGATAGGTGAAGGCCGTGCCCTGGGCGGAAAGGCGAAGGCCGAAGGCGGAAGGCAGAAAACACAAGCCCGCGACCATAAGCCAGAAGTGCCGAAGTGAATTGAGTTTCATAATGCAGATGGCCGTACTGCACTCAGTTGAAACGAGTGTTGCCAAGGTTGGAGGCTCACGGCCCACGAACCAGAAACGATGGGACGGGCGAGAGAAGCAGAGCGGGCGGTTTTGCGCGAGGACAAATCAACCGCGCCCGCAACGCGAGGCCTCAGGGATTGAAGGCGAAGTCCTTCGAGTTCCGCAGTGCCCGGACCAGGGCTCAATAGAATTCTTCGCGCGCGTCGTTTGTGATGAGCGTGACGGGAAAAAGCGGCGCGGGCGCTGACGTTTTTCGGACGCCGCCGACTCAATAGCTCACCCGGAAAAAGCGGTAGGCGTTGGTCGAAAGCAGGTTGGTGAAAGTAAGGTTGGTGGTCAGGGCGGTGAACTGCGTGGCGACCTGCCAGTTCGTCAAGGTGGTGCTGCGCTCGACGGTGTAGGTGATGCCCGGCACCGCGGCCCAGCGAAAGAAATTCGTCGTCGATTGCACCAGCACGGGGCGCGGGACTTCCACCGAGTTCGTGAGGGTGTGTTGGATGCGGAAGTCTTTCATCACGGCCATGTGTTGCGCGAGGCCGGAATCGGCGCTCTGCACGGGCGCGACGGCGCTGAGCGGCGTGAACACGCGCGAGTCGAAGACGAAGCCGTTCGCAAAACTCTGCGCGCCGATGACGACGGGCGTGATGTTCGTGATGAACGTGGGGCTGGTCAGCACCTGGTCGTAAGGTTCAGTGCGGCCGTTGTTGGTGTTCGTGTTGCCCGATTGATCCGCAGGAACGGGCGTGGCGCTGAGGAAGGTGCGGAAGGTGTTCATCGCCGCCTCGGCGTAGCTGTAGATGTTCAGGTCGCCGGCGAGAACGACCCACGCATTGGCGGGGAAATTGGATTGGATCAAACTTTTCAACGCCGTGGCCTGACCCGCGCGTACCATGGTGTCGCCACTCGTGGCCTTCAAATGCACGCTCACCACGTAGAGGTCATTCGTGCCTGGCACATCAATGCGCGCCCAGGCGAAACCGCGATTGGACACCAGCGCATCCGTCCAGTTGCTCGCCGTGGTGATCGGGTAGCGGCTGATGATGCCGTTGGGAATCTGGTAGCCCGCCGCGCTCTCGCGGAAGTAGTAAAAGTTCGTGCCGAACGCCGTGTCCACAAACGACCGAATCTGCGCCGGGGTCTCGCTGAGGTAGTTGAATTCCTGGATGGCGATGATGTCCGGCTTCAGCCCTTGAAAAATGCGGATGGCGAAGTCCTCGTACTGCTGCGCCCCGCCCGTGACGTTCGCAGCCATGACGCGCACAACGGTGTTCGTCGGGGTGAGAATGGTGCGCTGCGCGCCGTGCGCCTCGCAGAAAAATCCCAACACCAACGCGCTCCACAAAAAAACGCGCGGCCAAAATTGAGGTTGGGGGAAGACCAGGGTCACGGTCATGCGACCGAACATCGCGCATCCCCACGGTCGTGCCAACAGGCATTTCACACCGGGCTGGCTCAAGAGACGCCGCGCGCAGGAATCCCGCGCGGAAACTCAGGGCACGCCGACATTGCGCCAGGTCTCCGTCACGCCCCACAAGTTGACCGGCTGAATTGAACCCCAGTGCTTGACATAGCGCGCGCTGCCGTCCGCGAAGGCGAAATTCGAGCCGCCCCGCTGCGCTCCCGACGTGCGCAGGTGCTTGTCGTGATCCACTTCCTTAAAGTCGTTGCCGATCAGATCGCCGGGGTCCACCTCCATGAAATCCATGTAGAAGTGAATCGAGTCCGCGACCTTCTCGCCGAACAAAACCGTGTCACTGGCGTTTTTGATGCCCGCCTCCGGCATCTGCTTCCCTTCCAGCACCGAGATGGAACTGATCGGCGTGATGGCGTCGAAGTAATCATTCCAGCCGTTCACAATGTAGCTGCGTGGAGCGCGGTCATCGTTCGAGGACGCGGAGGAATTGCTGAGTGGATTCAGATCGCTCGGACAGACGAGAATTTTCAAATCCTTGTAGTAATCGCGCAGGCTCGTGGGCCAGCTTCCGCCGGCGACGCCGTTGATGGTTCGCACCGGATGCCGGCCCTCGTTGTCATCGGCGAACATCTGCACCGAGAGCCCGAGTTGCCGCAGGTTGTTCACGCACGCGATGCGCTTGCCCGACTCCTTCGCGCGCGCCAGTGCGGGCAGGAGCATCCCGGCCAGAATGGCGATGATGGCGATGACCACCAGCAGCTCGATCAACGTGAACGCGCCTGTGCCGGGCTGGATTTTCATTTTCTGATTCATGCGTTTTCCTAATGCGTGTTTTCAACTCGCGCGGACTGGAAGTGGTCGCGCGATTCACAGAGCCGAAAAATCTTTTACAAGAACGCTGGCGAATAATCGCCTGCTCGCAACGTCCACTCACCCGTATGACCAAGCAGAGCATTTTATTGATCACCGCGGCCGTGGTGCTGGCCGGCGTGTACGTAACTTTCTTCACCGACTGGTTCGTGAAGCAGCAAATTCAAATTCTCCCCCAGATCCGCCCGCCGCAGCGCAATGTGAAGACGCTCCCCGGCGACGTGCCGGTGTATCCGGTCACCTTTCAATTCGATCACGCGTACAAATTCACCGAGATCAAAGTCGTGGCCGCCGACGATGAGCGGACCAACAAATATCCGCACGCGGTCTGGCACCTCATCTCTGACTCGAACTCCGTGCCGACCAAGGCGCTGCAATACGGAGCCAAGATTCGCGGCATGAAACCGAAAGTTCCCCGCGCCGAACCGGATCAATTGGAGGCGGGCATCACCTATCGGCTGCACCTCATCGCCGGCAATGCCCGGGGGCAGACAAACTTTCAGACGCGGGAAATCGTCAAGCCATCGGCGCAGTAGCGGACGGGACCGCGCTCACCGATGGCGACTGCGTCATCTTGATCAAAGATTTGAAACTGGGCGGCACGCAGGTGCTCAAAGGCGGTTCAAAATCCAAACTCATCCGCCTCGGCGACGGCGACCATGAAAACTCCTGCAAGGTGGACGGCATCGCCGTGGGCGTGAAAGCGTGCTTCGTGAAAAAGGCATGAGACCATCAGGGCGTTACGACCAGCGAGACCTCTTCACTTTCCAGCCAGTTTCGCCAGCAAGGGCCGCAACTCGTTCTCCAGCCGCGCGGTGATCTTTTCGTAGCCCGCGTCGTTCGGATGCACGTAGTCGGACATCAAACTCGGAGTGCCAATGATGCCGTCGAGCAGATTGGGGATGTGCATGACCTGCTTTTGCTCCGCGAGTTCGGCGAAACCTTTGGCGTTCCCATCTCGTAAAACCGTTGCGCCGCGAATGCCGATCAGCACGACAAAACTTCCCTGCGCATGCAGCCGATCAATCATGGTGCCGAGGTTGGCAAACATCTGATCGCGCGACTGGCCGCGCAGCACATCGTTGCCGCCGAAACAGAGCAGCACCACCCGCGGTTGGAGCGACTCGATCTCGGCGATGCGGCTGAGTCCATCCGCCGTCGTCTCGCCGGCCACGCCGAGATTTTGCACCGACACCCCGAGGCGCGGGCCCAGCAGCGCGGGATAGCCGCCGTTCTCCGCGCCCGTGCCGAGAGTGAGGCTGTCGCCGAACGCCACCCACGGGCCGTGCGCCGTGGGGGGATAATTCCGCCAGTCCCAGCGCCGCGCGGGCCAGAAGAAATAAACCAGCGCCGCCAGCGCGATGGCGGCGAGCAGCACCAGATTACGACGTGAAATTGTCATGCACTTTAGACACCAACGGCGTGGCATCGTCGCAGCGCGAGGAGCGAAAATCAAAAGTCCAAATTTCAAACACCAAGCATGCAGCCGCGAACACCAAGCAAATAATTGCCGTGGCGGATAAGCAGGGTAAATGCGGCGCTGAAGGAAATTGCTTCCAAAAATGTGCGCACCACACCAAGCCCCTCTTGCTTCGCGGAGTGTTGGGAGTGGGGGCGATTCAGAGCCGCACTCGGGACGAGGACGCTTCGGAAGTAACTTCCCGGCCTGCCACCGCAGACAACCCATAAACTTCAAAAAAGTGATTGCACACCAATTTTCGATTGCTACATTCCGCCTCCGCTTTTGGTAAAGCGGCGCAGTTTTTTAACCATTAACAGACAATTGCTCTTTGTATGGCAGGACAACGTATTCGTATTCGGCTCAAGGCCTATGACCATCGCGTCATTGACCAGTCGGCCCATGAGATCGTCGAAACCGTGAAGCGCAGCGGCGCGCGCGTCGCCGGCCCCATCCCGCTTCCCACCCGCGTGGAACGCTTCACCGTCCTGCGCTCGCCGCACTCGGACAAGAAATCCCAGGAAACCTTCGAACAGCGCACGCACAAGCGTTTGCTCGACATCCTCGACCCCACGGCCAAGACGGTGGACGAGCTGAAGAAGCTCAACCTCCCCGCCGGCGTGGACATCACCATCAAAATCTGAACGGTCCAACCGCAACCACTAACCACAAGATTTTATGCCTCTCGGACTTATCGGAAAAAAATTGGGCCAGACCCGCGTGTATGACGCCACCGGCGTGATGCACTCCGTCACCGTCGTGGATGTCGGACCGAATCGCGTGATTCAGGTCAAGACGCAGGGCGGCAACGACGGCTACAACGCCGTGCAGCTCGGCATTTTTGAACAGAAGGAACAGCGCGTCACCAAGCCGCTGCTCGGTCACTTTAAGAAGCACGGCACCCCCGCCTTCAAGCGGGTGAAAGAGTTCCGCGACTTCTCCAAGGAAGTGAAGAGCGGTGACATCATCGGCGCGGATCTCTTCACGGTCGGCGATTTCATTGATGCCATCGGCACCACGAAGGGCCGCGGTTTTGAAGGTGTCATGAAACGCCACAACTTTGCCGGCGGCCCCGCCACCCACGGCGCAAAAGGCTGGAAGCGCCGCTCCGGCGCCATCGGCTGTCGTTTGTTTCCCGGCACGGTGAATCGCGGCATGAAAATGCCCGGCCACATGGGCCAGGTTCAGCGCACCACGCAGAACCTCGAAGTCATTCAGGTGCGCACGGAAGATCATCTCTTGTTGATCAAAGGAGCCATTCCCGGATCGAACGGCGATTACGTCATCATCCGCGAATCGAAAAAGATGAACCGCGAGTACGTCGCCAAGCGCCGCGCGGAACTCGAAGCCAAGGCCAAGGCCGCCCCCGCGAAGAAAGCCAAGGCCCCCGCGAAAGCCGCAGCCAAGAAGTAATTAAGGAGCCATGAAAATCTCAGTCAAAGACATCCAAGGAAAACCGGCGGGCGAACTCGAAGTTCGTTTCCCGCTCGTCGAAGGCGGCAAAGGCACGCAGGCCGTTCACGACGTCGTGACGGCCTACCGCGCCGGCCAGCGCAGCGGCACCGCCTGCACCAAGACGGCGGGCGAAGTCGCCGGCACGAACAAAAAACCGTGGAAGCAAAAAGGCACGGGCCGCGCCCGAGCCGGCTCGTTCCAATCCCCGCTGTTCGTTGGCGGCGGTGTCGTGTTCGGCCCCAAGCCCCGCTCCTTCGCCAAGAAGGTTTCCAAGACCACGAAGCAACTCGCCTTGCGCAAGGCCTTCACAGAGCGCCTGAACGCGGGTGACGTCATTGTGGTGGACGACATCAAGCTCGCCACGGCGAAAACGAAGGACTTCATCAGCGTGCTCGCCGCGCTGGAAGTGAAGAAGACCACGCTCCTCGTGACCGACGGCGCGAACCAGAACCTCGAACGCGCCTCGCGCAACGTCCAGAATGTCGAAGTCACCAGCAGCGACTTCGTGAACACCTACCAACTGCTCCGCAGCGACAAACTTGTCTTCACGCGCGGCGCTTTCCAGAAACTCGAAGAACGCCTCCAGAAGTAACATGAACGCTTTCGACATCATCAAGACCGTCCGCGTGACGGAAAAAGGCACCCGCCAGGGCGAGAAGCTGAATCAATACACCGTGGTCGCCGACCCGCGTGCGAACAAGATTCAGATCCGCCAGGCCGTGCAGGAACTGTTCAAGGTCAAGGTCGTGCGCGTGAACACGCTCAACGTCCGCGGCAAAGTCCGCCGCAAGCGGCGCGCCGACGAGGGTTGGACCAACGCCTGGAAGAAGGCCATCGTCACGTTGAAAGACGGCGATCGCATCATCCTCACGTAGTCGAGGGAAGAAGTTTTCAGAAAGCGCGGAGCGGCAACGCTCCGCGCTTTTTTTATGGTGAGTTACCATTTTGTCCGTGGCTCGGCGCGCAAGAATTCTTTCTCTTGCACCCTGGCTGGTTCAACCTCCTGCCATGTTCAGCCTACAAAACAAAGTTGCTCTCGTCACCGGCGCGGGTTCTGGCATCGGGGCGGCCATCGCGGAAGTTTTGGCGCGCGCGGGCGCGCACGTTTTCGTGGCCGACCGCGATGAAGCGGGCGGGGGCAGAACCGTGGAGTCCATTCGCGCCGCCGGACACGCGGCGGATTTTCTCGCTCTCGATGTGACCAGCGAACCGCAGTGCGAGCAGGCGCGGGAGACCGTTCATGCGCGCTTCGGGCGACTGGATGTGCTGGTCAACAACGCCGGCATCGGCCACGTCGGCACGATGCTGCAAACCACCGGCACGGACCTCGACCGCATTTACGCAGTGAACGTGCGCGGGATGTTCAATGTCACGAAGGCGTTTCTGCCGGGGATGGTGGAACGGAAACAAGGCAACATCATCAACCTCGCGTCCATCGGCGGCGTGGTGGCGGTGCGCGACCGGCTGGCCTACACCACGAGCAAGTTTGCCGTGGTGGGATTCACGAAGGCGCTGGCGCTGGACCACGCCTTGCAAGGCGTCCGTGCGAACTGCCTCTGTCCGGGGCGCGTCGAGACGCCGTTCGTGAAGGCGCGGCTCGCGGAATATCCTGACCCCCAAAAAGCCTACGAGGAAATGGCCTCGACTCAGGCGCTGCGCCGCATGGCGCAGCCGGAGGAAATCGCGGCCGCCGCACTGTATCTCGCGAGCGATGAATCGGCCTTCGTCACCGGCACCGACTTCATCATTGATGGCGGCTGGACGGCGGGGAAGTGAGAGCGGCTGACGCGCCTCCAATGCGCCCGCATATGAAGTGATTGAGGGCCTGCCCTGCCCTGCCCTCAACCTTTCCGCACGCGCTGGACAAAATTACCGATGCGCCCGACAGCCACCTGGATTTGCTCCAAGGACGTCGCGAAGCACGCGCGCACGTAGCCTTCGCCACTCGCGCCGAACGCGCCGCCCGGCACGCACGCGACCTTCTCCTGTTCGAGCAGCTTCCACGCGAACTCCTTCGAGGTCAGCCCCGTGCTCTTGATACATGGGAAGGCGTAGAACGATCCACGCGGCAGATGACACGGCAGGCCCAAGTCATTGAACGCCTTGACGATTAAATTGCGGCGCAGGCGGTATTGGTCGCGCATCTCCAGCATGTCGGGCCAGCCGTGTTCAATTGCTTCAATGGCCGCCTCTTGGCTGATGATGCTCGCGCACAGCATCGAGTATTGGTGAATCTTCATCATCGCCTCGATGATCTCCACCGGGCCGCAGGCGTAGCCAATGCGGAAGCCGGTCATCGCGTAAGCCTTTGAGAAGCCGTGCAGGAAAATCGTCCGCTCCGCCATGCCCGGCAAGGAGGCGATGCTGGTGTGCTCGCCCTCGAACGTGAGTTCAGAATAAATCTCGTCGGTGAACACGAGCAGGTTGTGCTTCTGAACGAGCGCGGAGATTTTCAACAACTCCTCGCGCGTCATCGTGCCGCCGGTCGGGTTGGTCGGGAAGTTCAGCACCAGCACTTTGCTTTTGGGCGTAATGACTTTCTCAATCGCCTCCGCGGTGACAGCAAAACCGTTCTCGGCTTGGCACGACACCGCAACCGGCACGCCGTGCGCCATCGCGATGCTCGGCGAATAGCTCACGTAGCACGGCTCGTGATAGATGATCTCGTCGCCCGGGTTCGTGACCGCGCGGAACGCGATGTCCATCGCCTCGCTCACGCCCACGGCGATGATGATCTGGTTCTTCGGGTTGTAGCTGACGTGGAATTTTTCCGCGACGTGCTGCGCGATCACTTCCCGCAACTTGAGCAGTCCGAGGTTCGAGGTGTAGCCGGTCTTGCCGCGTTCAAGCGCGTAAATGGCGGCCTCGCGAATGTGCCAGGGCGTGACGAAATCCGGCTCGCCCACGCCGAGCGAGATCACGTCTTTCATCCCCTGCACAATGTCGAAAAAGTCACGGATGCCCGAGCGCGGGATGTCGCGCACGTTGCCGGCGATAAATTTTTGCGGATCGAACATGGTCATTCTCAAAACGAGTGGCGGAGTAGAAACAACCGGCGGGAAAACCGCAACCGGCAATCACGCACCAGTTGCGCCCGCGCCCGGCCTCGGGTTCACTCGCGCGATGAAAACCGCCGGACGCTTCGCCGCCTGCTTCGTGGTCATCTGCCTCTTCGCCCACTCGGCCGGCGCGCAGTTCAGCCTCGCGTGGACCAACAATTTGCTCACGGTCACCGGCGCCCGCCTCCCAGGCGGCCGGTTGGAGATTTGGTATCTCGAAGCCTTCTGCCGCAGCGGCGCGCATACGCAGGCGTGGAATCGCACCACGCTGCCGCACCGGACGGCCTTGCTCACGAACGAACAGCAGCGCGTCCTGCGGTTCCGCACGCTCGTGCAGACAAATGTAGAGGTGACGCACACGGTGACGGCGGGCGTGGACGAAATTGCTTTCCAGTTCACGCTGGTGAATCACGGCGCGCAGGATGCGGACGTGTCATGGTTCCAGCCCGCGTGCGTGCGGGTGGAGAAGTTCACCGGCTGCGTCCAGAGCAACTACACGTCGAAATCGTTCATCTTCACCGAGCGCGGATTGATGGCTCTCGCGGACACGCGGCGCACGGAAGAGGCGCTGTACCGAGGCGGACAAGTTTATGTGCTGCCCGGCGTGAACACGAACGACGCGAACCCGCGCCCACTGTCCCTCGACCGCCCGGTGAACGGACTCATCGGCTGCTTCAGCGCGGACGGGCGGCAGTTGCTGGCCACGGCGTCGGATGCGACGCATGAATTGTTCGAGGGCGTGTACGTGTGCCTGCACAGCGACCCACGCATCGGCGGGTTGAAGGCGGGCGAGACAAAAATCATTCGCGCCAAGCTCTACGTGCTGACCAATGACGTGCCGGCGTTGCTGCGGAGATACGAGAAGGATTTCCCCGGCGGACGGTGAGGAGAAGCAAGTTGCCGGGCTAACGCAGCAAAGCTAATCGTGAGGTGCGAGGAACTGGGGATCAGCAACAAGGTTTTCCCATTCGTCTGCCCCAATTCGTCTGCCTCCCCGTGGCCGGAATGAAAATCGGCAGACGAATTGGGGCAGACGAATTGAAGCCCGGATGAAGCAAAGCATTCGGATGCGTTGGCCCTGCCGCCCGCGTCAGCGCGATTGACATTCCCCGCCCGCCCGCGATTTTACCGCCTCAATTTTCAAATGGCCTTGTTTCAAAAAAATCCCGGCAACGTCGAGGCGGAGCGTTTCGCTCCGGTTCGCTTCTCATCCGCCGTGCCGTTCAACGGCGCGCTGCCCATCAAGCTCATCTCCACTGATTTCGACGGGACGCTGCACGCCGAGCACGAAGACCCGCCGGTGCCGGCGGATTTGCAGGACCTGATATCCTCCCTCCAGACGCGCGGCGCGAAGTGGGTCATCAACACCGGGCGCGACCTCGGCAGCCTGATGGAGACGCTGGGCCGCGCGCGGCTGCGCATCAAGCCGGACTACGTGGTGGTGGTGGAGCGCGAGATTTATTGCCATCAGGAGACGCGCTACACGGAGCATGTCGGGTGGAACAACCGCTGCCGCGCGACGCACGCCGAGTTGTTCGCGCGGGTCGCGCAAGATGTGCCGCGCCTCGCCGACTGGGTGAACGTCCGCCAGCGCGCCACGGTGTACGCGGATTCGTATTCGCCCTTCTGCATCATCGCCGACTCGAATGACGAGATGGATGCGATCCAAAAAATGATGGAGGACTACACCACGGAAGTGCCCGGCCTGACCGTGGTGCGGAACGATGTCTATTCACGTTTCAGCCACGTTGATTTCAACAAGGGGACGGCGCTGTCCGAACTCGGACGAATGCTCGGCGTCTCTGCCGAGGAAACACTCGCCGCGGGCGATCACTACAACGACGTGCCAATGCTCGCGGGGCAATACGCGAAGTGCGTGGTGTGTCCGTCGAATGCGATAGAGCCGATCAAGGAGTTGGTGCGGAAGGTGGGCGGGTTCATCAGCCATCAGCCGTGCGGCCACGGCGTGGCGCGGGGGCTGGAGCACTATTTGCAACTGGCGGGCGGGAAGTGAACGTGCCGCCAGCGTCCCGCTGGCGAAACCCGACCGACCAGCGAGACGCTGGCGGCACGCTGATCAATCCTCGTCGAACTTCCGCTTCAGAAGCGCCTCGATCTCCTGCACGGCGCGGAGCGCGTCCGCCCCGTCGGCGTGGATGCGGATTTTGCAGCCAGGACCGGCGGCCAGCATCATCAGACCCATGATGCTTTTGCCGTTCACGGTCTCGCCGTCCTTCTCGACGAAGACGTCGCAGTCAAACTGGTTGGCGGTCTTGACGAACATGGCGGCGGGCCGGGCGTGAATGCCGAGCTTGTTGGCGACCACCAATTCTTTCCTCACCTTGTTGGCCGTGTTCCCAGTTAGTTTTCCCGCACTCATTTGTTTTGACGAGGCTAGCTCGTCGTCGCATGGCAAATCCAATTTTTTTTCAGGGCTTCTGCTGCGACTCGATTTGGCCAGCCCGGCCCGCTTCAAATCCCCTTTTGCTGCTGCTTCATGCGCGCGATGAGCATGTCGTTCAATTCCTTCGCCGGATTGTAGCCGGATTGCTTCAGCTTGGTTTGAAACGCCGCCACCTCGACGAGCCGCGCGAGGTCTCGTCCCGGCCGCACGGGAATGATCATGTGCGGAATGTTCGCCCCGAGAATTTGCGTGTACTTTTCCTCCATGCCCACGCGGTCCACGTCCGGCACCTGGCTCCATTCCTTCAAAGTGATGACGAGGTCCACGCGCTTCTCATCCCGCACCGCGCGCACGCCGAACATGGCCTGCACGTTGATGATGCCGATGCCGCGCACTTCCATGTGATGCCGCGTCAGTTCCGAGCAGGTGCCCATCACGTCGCGCCCGTCAATGAGCTGCACGCGGGTGATGTCGTCGGCCACGAGGCTGTAGCCGCGTTCGAGCAGCGCGAGCACGCACTCGCTTTTTCCGATGCCGCTCTCGCCCTTGATGATCACGCCCACGCCGAGGATGTCGATCATGCTGCCCATCTCGCTGCCGCGCGGGGCGAACATGCCCTCCAGCGCGAGCGTGGCGCGGTTGATGAACTTCATGGTGATGAGCGGCGTCTTGAACACCGGCACGTCATGTCGCTCGGCGATGCGGAGAAAGGCTTTGTCCGGGAGATAACCGCGCGAGAAGACGACGCAGGGGATTTTGTATTTGAACAACTGATCGTAGCGCGCCTCGCGTCCCGGTTGCGGCAATGATTTGAGGAAGTGCAGCTCGGCATTGCCCATGACCTGCACGCGTTTGTTCGCGAAATACTTGGTGAAGGCCGCAAGCGCGAGACCGGGCCGGTTCACGGTCGGCTCGCGGATGATGCGCTTCAATCCCGCCGCACCGGCGATGAGCTTGAGTTCCAGTTCGTCCGCATGGGCGGTGTAGAAACTTTGGACGGTGACGATGTCGCGTTGCATGGCAGAAGTTTGTCCCGCGTGATGCGTGAAGGCGCGAGGAAACTCAACTCAATTTCCGGCTCGCAGAACGGAGCGCGGCATTCATGCCGCTTCAGCGCTCGTCGCGGGAGAACGCTTGAACCCGAACTCCGAAAACGGAACGGGTGGAACGGGCTACCAGCCCGTCCCGCCCGGCTACCAGCCGGGCGGAATGGGAGGGGCGTGGATGGGAAATGGGCGCAACAAAACTTTCCTGCGTCCTCCTCCGTTCCGCGCGGCTGGTCGCCGCGCGGCACTGGCAGGTTGCCTGTGCTACCCCGGCGGCTACGCCCCCCGACTTCGGAGTTCGGGTTGAACCCTCCGCACCGTGAAGCGGCGGGAACGCCGCGCGCCCATCGCGCGACCGTTCATGCCCGTTACCGCATCCCCGGCATCCCGCCCATGCGGCCCATCATCTTCTGCATCTTGCTGAACTTCTTCATCATCTGCTGCATCTGCGCGAACTTGTTCATCAGCGTGTTGACCTCGGCGACTTTCACGCCGCTGCCGGCGGCGATGCGCAGCCGGCGCTTGGCGTTGAGCAGGTTGGGATTCTGCCGCTCCTTGATCGTCATGGCGCAGATGATGCCTTCCATCCGCTTGAATTCTTTTCCCTGCTGATCCAGTTGCTCAGAGGTGATCTTGTCGCCGCCGGGCAACATGCCCACGATGCTCTGGAGCGAGCCGAGCTTTTTCATCGCGCGCATCTGGTCGAGAAAATCTTCGAGCGAGAACTGCCCCTTGCGCATTTTCTCCTCCATGCGTGCGGCCTCATCTACGTCCACCGCCTCCGCCGCGCGTTCGACGAGACTGACCACGTCACCCATGCCGAGGATGCGCGACGCCATGCGCTCGGGGTGGAACGGCTCGAAGTCCTCGGGCTTCTCGCCCACGCCCATGAATTTGATGGGCTGGCCCGTGACCGTCTTCATGCTCAAGGCCGCGCCGCCGCGTGCGTCGCCGTCGAGCTTGGTGAGAATGCTGCCGGTAATCTTCAGCGCCTGATCGAAATGCGTCGCAACATTCACCGCCTCCTGGCCGGTGGCGGCGTCGAGCACGAGCAGAATTTCCTGCGGCTGGATGAAGTCGCGCAGCTTCACCAGCTCCTGCACCAGCACTTCATCAATCTGCAACCGGCCCGCCGTGTCGAAAATGATCGTGGCGCGGTGGTTCTCCTTCGCAAAAGCCAGCGCCTCGCGCGCGATTTTCAACACGTCCGTCTCGCCCTGCATCACGAAGACCGGCACGTCCACCTGTTGTCCGAGCGTGGCGAGCTGTTCCATCGCCGCCGGTCGGTACACGTCCGCCGCCACGAGGAGCGGCGTGCGCCCCTGCTTGGCGAGCAGGCGCGCGAGCTTGCCGCTGGAAGTGGTTTTGCCCGAGCCGTGCAGGCCGCACATGAGAATGATGGCGGGGTTGCCGGTGAGGTTCAGCGCGGCATTCTCCGAGCCGAGCAGCGCGACCAGTTCGTCGTAGATGACTTTGACGATCTGCTGACCGGGATGAACGCTCTGGATGACTTCTGCGCCGAGCGCCTTTTCCTTCACGCGCTCGATGAAGTCGCGCGCGACTTTGAAGTTCACGTCGGCTTCGAGCAACGCCATGCGCACTTCGCGCAGCGAGCCAGCCACGTTGTCGTCGGTGATTTTGCCCATGCCGCGCAGGTCTTTGAAAACCTTCTGCAACTTGTTGGTCAGGCTGTCGAACATAGGCGCGGGAGCGTACGGAGAAATTTCCAAAAGCCAATGGCGAAAGACGGCGGGGCACCCCGGAGGCCCTGTGGCATTTACCCCATCGGAAAGCGGAGCTAAACCCGAACTCCGAAATCGGAACGGGTGGAACGGGCTACCAGCCCGTCCCGCCCGGCTACCAGCCGGGCGGAATGGGATGGAGCGTGAATAGGAAATGGGCGCAGCAAAACTTTCCTGCGTCCTCCCCCGTTCCGCGCGGCTGGTAGCCGCGCGGCACAGGCAGGTTGCCTGTGCCACCCCGGCGGCTGCGCCGCCGCCACTTCGGTGTTCTGGCTAAAGCGACCGCCTTTTCCATGCCCCCACAAAAAAAGAGGCCGGGCTTGCGCCCGGCCTCTGGTGAATTTTCAGCCGTTCCGCCGCTTACGGCTTGCGCAGGCGGAAGAAGTTATAGGGCAGATCCGCCGGAATGGTGACGCAGAAGTCCGCGCCCACCGCGCTCGCGGGCAGACCCACCGGGGTCCACGAAATCGGCGGCGTGAGGTCAGTCGCGCCTTCGAGCACATACGGCGTGCAGGTCTGCGGATAACAGACCACGACGTTCGTTCCGACCTTGTTGATGCTCAAGATGGCCGGGGTTTGATCCTGCACGATGACGAGGAACGAGCAGGTGTTGGTGTTGCCCGCCGCGTCATACGTGAGCGCGGTCACGAGGTTCGTGCCAGGCGCGAAGGTCGAGCCAGAGGGCGGCGTGACGATGAGCGTCGGGTTCGGGTCCACCTGGTCAACCGAGGTGACGGTGTAATTCACAACCGCGCCGTTCGTGCTGGTGCAGGCGGTGGTGATGTTCGTCGGGCAGGTGATGACCGGGGCCGTGGTGTCCTGCACGGTGACGGTGAAGGTGCAGGCGTTGGTGTTGCCGCTGTTATCGGTGGCCGTGACGGTCACGACGGTAACGCCGAGCGGGAAGGTCGAGCCGGAGGCCGGGTTGGCGACGAGCGAAGCGAGCGTGCAGTTATCCGATCCGGACGGCGCGTAAGTCACGACGCGTCCCGACGGGCCGGTGGCCTCGGTGACAATATTCGCCGGACAGGTCACGCTCGGCGCGTTCGTGTCGAGGACCGACACGGTGATCTGGCAGTTCGTGCTCAGCCCGCCACTGTTCGTGACGTCGAAGGTCACGATGGTATTGCCCAAGCCGAGCGCGGTTCCGGCCGCCGGGCTTTGCGTGATGGTGTAGGTGCCACAGTCAGTGACCACCAAGCCACCGGTGAGGTTGGGCAGGTTGACCGTGCAACCTCCGCTCACGTAGTAGGTCTGGTTGGCCGCGCAACTCACAATCACCGGCGCATTGGAACTAACGATGTTGACGGTGACGGTGCCGACGTTGGTGCCGCCGACCTGACCGTCGCTGGCGATGTAGAAGAACCTGTCAAGTCCGCAACCGATGGACGGGGGGCTGTAGGCCACGACGCCGTTGGTGTAGGTGAGCAGGCCACCTCGCTGCGTGTCCTCAGCGATGTAGCTGATGTTCAGATCATCAATTGAGTGTGACTCCAACTGGCCGCCGGTGCGGGCGAAGAAGCCGAAGCGGCCCGCCTGCGGCACCCACGGGATGGTGAAAGTGCCGAAGACGTTGGTGCCATTGACCAGCACGGTGAGGCGACCGTTCGATTCCAGCGTGATGTCCACCGGGATGTAGGCCGTGTTGTTCCAGGTCGGAGCCTGGACACCAGCGCGAACGATGTTGCCGTAATTCACCTTCATACCGGAAGTGTTGGCCGTGGTGCTGGCTCCGCTGCCGGCGGCGGCACCGACGCCCACGAAGGGCAGGAAGCGGTAATTGTCCACGCAGAAGCTGAAGCCGCTGCCAAGGCCATCTTCCGACGCCCGCGCGCCCGTCGCCGCATTCGGCAGGTCACCCGCGAAGTTGAAGCTGAAACCGTCAGCCGGTTCCGCGCTGCCTTCGGCGATACGCAGGTTGAACGCGGCGCGGAACGCCAACACACGCGCACCGGGCGTCACCTCGTTGAAGACGACCGAGCCAGCTTGGGAGGCCAGCGCGTCGTTCAGGCGGATGCGACCGGAATCACCTGTGCCGCCCGTGGACACGTTCGTGGCGTTGCCATACATGACCGAGCCGCTGAACGCGCCGCCATCGAAGTTCGTGGCGAGGGTATGCGGATAGAACACGGAGAGCACCGAGAGCGGATCGAGTTCGAAGTCGCTGTCGTTCGCAAGGAGGAACGAAGCCGGGAACGTGCGCACCATGCCCTGGGTCGCCGTGAGCGAATCATTGACAACGGTCGGCAGGACGTTGGTCACGGAAAGGACCACGTTCGAGCTGATCTGGCCGCCGCCGTCGGTGTAAGCGGCCACCGTGTAGATGCCGGACTGGCCGACGGCCGTGTTGGGCAACGTGAGCGAGGCGTTGGTGGCATCGGTGATGGCCGCGCCGTTGAGACGCCATTGGTAGCGGACGCCGGCACCGGAGGCGGTGAGGTTCGAGAAGGTCACGCTCTGGTGGATGCCGACCTCGACGAAGGCCGGTTCCGGCTGGGTGAGAATGACCGCGCCGTTCGGGAAGTAGAGATTGCGATACTCGACGTAGGCATTGTTGGCCAGACTGCGGGTCTGGTCATGTGAGCACGTGCCCAAGCCCACCAGCACCGTGTCCGGGAAGCCACCGGCAATGGTGCCGGAGAAGTCGCGCGAGAACAGGACGTTCCAGTCCGTGCCGTTGGTGCTCCAGTAACCGTAGAACACCGAGTTGCTGCGCTGGAGGCGGACCCAGGCGTTCGGGTAACCGGGCGGGACGGCGTTTTGCACATTGCCCGGAGCGCCACCGTCAAGGTCACGGTACTGGGCGGCGAAGAAGTTGTTCGGGACCTGGCCGGCAATGGGCGTGGTGCGGGGCGTGGTGCCCATGAAGAACATGCGGCTGTTGCTGTTCGTGCTCGGCCGCACCATGAGTCCGGCCTTGGACCATTGATCCGCGCCGGTGAATTTCTGGAGGCGGGTCTTGATGTCGAAATTGCCGGTCACTTCGCGATGGCCGAAGAGGAACCCGTCCGCATTATTCCAAATGTCCCAGCCGTTGGCCGAGACATCCCAGCCCGCGTTCGTGACCGTGAACATTTCCGTGGGGGTGGCCAGGCCGACGAAGCCGAGGCCGGGCGCGTTGGCGTTGTAGCCGCCGGCGGCAATGCTGCCGATGGTGCCGACGATTTGCTCGCTCAGGCGCTGCACCGCGCCGGTGGCCGTGAGGTTGAACGCCGGGTTCGGCACCGCCGCGCGATCCTGCATGAAGTCGCGATAGATGGTGAAGTTGCCGATCAGGATGCCGCTCGTCTCATCCACCTGGAGGAGTAATTGGTTAGGAAAGCCGGGGCGATACTGCACCGTGACGAAGTTGACCGTGGTGGAGAACTCGTCAACCGCGTAATAGCCCGACGGGTCAGTGGCGATGCCGGGATCCGTCGGACCGTCCCAAGCCAGTCCGACCAGTTGCTTGCCGTTAATCGGGGTGCGGGCGCTGACGGAGACAATGTAAGGCGGCACCGTGTCCACCAGCACATGCAGTAGCGTCGAGAAGAAGACGGTCTGGCCAGGGATGGTGGCGCGCAGGCGGTAGTGCGTGCTGTCATCGCTGAGGCTGGCGTAGAAGCTGTAGCTCGCCGTGGTCGCGTTCGGGATGTTGGTGAAGGTGCCGGAGCCATCATTGGTGCGCTGCCACTGATAGGTGATGTAGGGCGTGAGCGAAGGAGGAATCGCGTTGGCGACCAACTCCAAATTCACCAGATCATTCTCGAACACCGTCAACTCCGTGGGCGGAGCCGAGATGACGACCAACTGGTTGATGTCCGGGTTGCCCGTGGCCTGGAAGAAGCCGCCAGAAACCACGTCGGTCGCCGCCGGAGTCAGCGGGAGACCGCCGATGGGCAGCAAGGTGAGCGGATCGAGGGCGCGCATCACCACCATGAGATAGTCGCCGCCGCCGCCTTCTTTCATGATGCCTTCCAGATAGTAGGGGGTGCCGTTGGTGAGCGAGAGCACCGGGGTGGCGCTATTGCCCACGCGGCCGTTGGCCGTGCCCGTGATGTAGCCGCTGCTCGCACCCACCGGGCCGGAGTTGGCACCATCGTTACGGGCGACCAGCACCTTGTCGGCGGGCGCGGGGCCGTTGGTGTTCATGTAGAGACGCGTGCCGTCGTCACCGCGGACATAGAACTGATAGAGTCCATTGCTCGGGGGCATGAACAGGCCGCTCACGCGGCCGGCGTAGAATTCCAAGCCGCCATGCGCCCCGAACTGGCTGATCGAGAACGTGTTCGTGTAGTAAGAGATGTCCGGCATGTTGTACACGCCCTTCGGGTCGTTGAAGAAGAAGTCCGGACTGGTGCTGGCGATGTTCGTGAAGATTTCCACGTACGCCGTGCCCAAACCGCCGAAGCCCCAGGTGGTGAAGCTCTTGGATGCCCCGGACATGGCATTGCCACCGGTGGACAGATCTTTCACACCGTTGATCGTTACGGTGTAGGTCGTGCCCGGCGTCTGCGGGCTGGTCTGCAAGCTCACGCGGTTCGGGTTCACGTCATCACGCCACGCCGCATACACCGTCAGGCCGGGGATGCTGTAGTTGCCCGCGCGAGTGGCCGTGGTGGAATCAACATTCTCGCTGAAGGTGATCAACACCTGCCCGCCGTACTGCGAACTCACGGCACTGACAATGGTCGGGGCCGTGTTGTCGGCCAGGACCGTCACGATGCTCGTCACGGTGACGCTGCTGAAATAGTTCGTCACGGTGAGGGTGATGACCGCGCCGTTATCCGCAGCGGTGAAGGGTGGGCTGACCCAGAAATAGGGTGCATTCGCCGGGTAGGTGACCGTCGGGCAGCTCTGCATCTGCACGCCGTTCTTGGCGAAGATGAAGCCGAGATACGGAGCGGAGCCAGCGAGGCCGCGAGCTTGGAAGGTGATTTTCTGACCGTCGGTCACAGTCGGGTTCATCGGGGCCAAGCCACCGGCGCTACCAGCCTGGTTGAAGTTGACGGGACCCACGCGATCCAGATTGGTCGGGAAGACCAACATGCTCTGCGGAATCAAATCCAAGCCGCCCGTCGGAGCCGGCTCATCGCCGCCGCTCACCGCGATGGTCATACCGTCGCCGCCCGCGCCTTCGCGGAAGATGCCTTCAATATAGTAGAGCTGGCCTCCGGTGAGGGTGACGACAGGTGTCTGCCAGAGTTGGGTGATGTTCGTGAAGGCGAACTGGGCGCGCAGGAAGCTCCGGCCCGCCGGGTCGGTGCTGTTGACCGCGTTGGTGTTCATGTAGAACTCGCAGGAGTCATCCGAGCGCGTGTAGAAGCGGTAGTTGCCGTTGGTCGGCGGGAGGAAGTAGCCGCGGAGACGGCCCAGGTAAGCATCCAAGCTGGTGTTGCCCAAGTTGGTCGAGTAACCCGAGATGTTCACGTAGCCGATGCCGTTGGGCGTGCCTGCGACCACGTTCTGGAAGTTGGTCACCCACTGGAGATCCGGCAGGTTGCCGTTACCCGACTGGCCAACCTGGCCCACGTTGTTCAAGCCGGTGTAGAACTCCATGAGCATCTTGGGCGGACGAGCCACCGCATCCGGGAAGGACCAGAGATAAGTCGGGGCGATGGAGTTGCCCAACGGAATTGCATTGGTCGTGCCGCCCATGGTCACGAAGATCACGCCGCCGTCGCCGCCGCCGCCTTCCTTGTACAACAACTCCGTGTAGTAGGCCTGACCGGCCGTCAGCGGCGGAGTGATGAACGTGTTGGCGTTGGTGAAAATCGGGACGTTCGCGGTCAAGATGGGCGCACTGGTTTTGAACAACGGATTCGTCGTGCCGCCCGTCGCCGCCGGATTCGTGGTCATGGAGAATTGGGCGTAGTCGTCCGCCTTCCACCAGAACACGTATTGCGAATTGGAGGGCGCAATGAAGTAGGTGAACATCTTCACGCCGTAGTTATCACCCAGCAACGGAGTGGAGGCCGGGAAGGCGAAGGCACCGCCGCCCATGTTCATCGAGTTGCTATACATGATCCAGTCCGGCTGGTTGTTGATGAATTTGATGTTGCCGGTCAGGTCCGCCAAGCTAGACGAGTTGGCCAAAGATCCGTAGTAGTCCACTTCCACGGAGTTCACCAAACCCATGCCGGTCATCGCGAAGCTGGGAGCAGTGGTAGCCACGGTCTGGCCACCCAGGTCCTGCACTCCGCTGACACCCAACGAATAGCGGGGAGACGGGGGCAGCGGGCCGTTGATCGTCAGGATAACCGTGCGGTTGTCGCCGAGGTAAGATTGTGCTCTGGCGATGGTGTAGGTGACGCCCGTGAGCAGGTTCGTCAGGCGGTAGTTCGCCGTGTTCAAGGCCGTGGCGTCCGACACCTTCTCCGAGAAATAGACAATCACCTGGTTGGGCGAATTGCTGGGCATGAGCACCGACACCACGGTGGGCGGAGTCAGATCAATCACCGTCATCGTGACGACGGCGCTGGTCACGCTCAGGGCACCGGGGGCGCGGACGATGGCGCGGTATTGCGCGCCGTTGTCGTTGCCGAAGAGTGCGCCCGTGACGAGGTTGCTGGCCGTGAGACCGGCCGTCGGCAGGTTGGTCCAGCCGCCCAGTCCATTGGCGCGCTGCCAGATGAAGGCCATTTCACCGAGCGTCGCTGGCACGGTCACGCCGTTGGTGGTGAAGGTGACCATGAGTCCGTTGAGGTTGGTCGAGTTCCCGGCCACGTTCGTCTGGCCCAAATTCGGTTGCGCGGCGATGGTCAGGAGTGCATTCGCATAGCCCGCGAAGTCACCATACTGGTCATACTGCGAGACGGCGTATTGCTGGATGGTGCCGCCACCCACGTTACAGTTGCCTGCCACACCCACGAAGAGAGTGTCGGGGAATTGCATGCCCTGGCTGCCGGGGCTGCTGGGGCTGAACTGACCGTCGAACTGCCAGAAGATGCCGTTGGTGCTCGAGTAGCGCAGGAAGGTGTTGCCCGCGCGACGGAAACGGATCCAAGCGTTCGGATAAGTCAACGTGGCGTTGTTACCCCAGGAAACGGTGGCCTGATTGTAATTCGTGCGCGCGCCGGCTTCCGCGAAGTTACGGCCCGGCAGCGCGGGGTCGGCGAACACGCCCACGTTCGGCGCATCCGCATCCAGCGAGATACGGGCATCAAAGCCCGCCTTGGTCGGCGTGCGCACCAGATCGACGTAGGGCACGCGCACCTTCAAGTCGAAGTCGCCCGTGATCTGTTTGTAGGCGAAGTGAAACCCGTCAAAGTTGCCGAAAACATCATGGCCGCCGGAGACCAATTCCAACTGGTTCGGCGCAAAGCTGTAGGTGTAGCCGGGCAGCGTGCTGACCTGAGCGCCGCTGATTTCCGGTCGGCTGAAACGGATGGCCTGCGGATCCACATCGAAGCTGGTCAACCCAAGCACGGAACCGACCGCAGAATTGTTCGCCCCGAGCGCCGTGCCGGAGATGGAGGTGACACCGGAAACCGTGACCGTGAAACTGCCCGCGACCGGCGACGCCGGCACGAGGAGCACTTCCGTCTGGTTCGTGCGCAACTGCTGCATCGGATTCAGGGGATTGAACACGCGCAACTTCGCGGAGAGGGCCGGAGTACCGTTGATCAGGTAGTTGCCCGCAATTTCCGCCGAACCCGGGGCGACCGGCTGGTCAAAGCGCAGACCAATCAACCCACCGTCCACGCTACCGACGGAGAGCACATCCAGCGTATCAGGAGTCACGGTCAGGGTGGCACCGGCGCTGGTGATGGAGTTGTTCGTGGAGGTGACGGTGACGGTATAGACCGCGCCATTGTCGGCGGTCGTCACCTGCGGGGTCTGGTACTTCCAGTTGCCCGCGCCGGGAATCGGCGTGCCGTTCTTCGACCATTGGTAGGTGTAGGGGCCGTCGCCATCCACCATCGCGTAAAGCGTCGTCCAACGGCCCTGGAGCACGGTGGTGTTAGTCGGCTGCTGGACAAAGAAGACGTTGCCCGGCGTAGTGCTCACGAACAAGTTATCCCAATAATCAACGCCGCCCGTTTCAATGCCGCGCACGGCGAAGAACAGGCTGTTGTGATACACGAAATCCAGGTTGCTGATGCAGGTGATCGGAGTGTAGGCGAGAACGATGGGGCCGGGAATCATACCATTGGATCCCATATCCTGGAGAGTGGCTTCGATGGTGAAGGTGTTGAGGTTCGTGGCCGCGGAAGAGTTGGTCGTGCGGGTGTTGACGAATTTCGCCACGAGCCGATACCAGTTGTTGCTCGACAGCGAGTTGGTCGGGGTGTTGACCGGCAGGTACTCGGTAGCGACGGTACCGTTGGTGGCTTTGACCTGAGCCCGCAAGGAATAGCCGAGCAGCGGCGGTGATTGATTCGTCACGGTGGACTGCAAAATCACCGACATGAAACCCTGCCCGTTGTTGGCCGCGATGCCCTGCATGGTGTTGTTCAGCGAAGGGAGGTTGGTGATGGCTACGAAACCCAACTGCGTGGCGCGGTTCAAAGAGATGCCCAACTTAACTTTGATCATGATCGAAGCCGTGAGGGATTTGCCCGGCAGCGAGAAGTCATACGTCACCGGGACGAGCAGCGAAGTCTGGTCGCTACCGTTGTTATGGATCAAATCCAGCACGCCGCCGCCCGTGGCCACACCCACGCCACCGGTGGGTTGCTCGAAGGGAAGAATCGGGCCGAAGGGCTGGGCATTGACGATGGCCGTGTTGACCCAATCGTTGCCGAAGAGGTTGTAGGGCGCGTTCGTGTATTGGCCGGGGGTATTGAAGTCGAAGCTAATGCCGGTGATTGGCGTGATCGTCAAGGTCGCCGCCGAGCTCAGGGTCACGCCGCCGCAGCTCGAAACCCTGCAACTCACCTGCAGCCCGTTCAGACTCAGCGAAACATTCGAGATTGAAAAACTGGAGGAGGTCGCACCGGTCACGTTCACACCGTTCGTGCGCCATTGGTACGAAAGCGGGCCGACCGTGGAATTCACTGTGGTCGCCACGACCGTGAAGGTCGCACCATTGCCCATCGGGGTCGTGAAGTTCGCGGGCTGCGTGGTGATGACCGGGGCCGCAATGATTTGGAGGAAGGCACTGTTCGTCACGGTGTTGCAAGAGCCGGCCGTTTCCACGCTGTAGGTGCCGCTGTCCGCCGCCACCGCCGAAGGAATGTTGTAGGAACTGGTTCCGTTCGGCCCCTGCACCACAGTTCCGTTCTTGCGCCAAGTGTAGGTGAACGGCCCGGTGCCGCCCGCCGTGGTGGAGAAGGTAATGCTGCTGGCGGGGCAGTTGGTCTGGTTAGCCAGGGCCGTGGACGTGGTGCGGGGCTGAACCGTGATCGTGCCAGAGCCGCTGTTCGTGCAACCCGTCACGCCATCCGTCACGAGGACGGTGTAAACAGTCGTCGAAATCGGGGTGTTGGTGACGCTGGCCGTCGTCTGGCCGCCGGGCGTCCAAAGATAAGCGGGGTTGGCCGCGCCCGTGGTCGCGGTCAGCACGCCGGGGTTGTTTGAGCAAACCGTGACCGAGTTCACTGCGACCGACGGCAGAGGATTCACCGTGAGAGTCGCGCTGTTGGTTACACTGTTGCAGGAACCGGAAACTTCCACCGAATACACCCCCGCATCGCCCAACGTCGCGCCGGAAATCGTGTGGGTGTTACCCACAGAACCCAGCGGCGCGCCCCCGTCTTTGCGCCATACATAGGTGAACGGCCCGGTGCCGCCGGGCGTCGTGGTCAGCACGGTGGTGCCGTTCACGCACACACTGGTGTTGGCCGGGCCGCTCGCGGTAGTGGCGACATTGACCACGAGTTGCGCGACCACACTGGTCACGGAACCATCGTTGTTGGCCACAACGACGGAGTAACCGCCGGCATTGCTCGCCGCGACGCCGACAACGGCGTAGCTCGCGTTCGTCGCATCGGCGACCGCGTTCGTCACATTGAAATACCATTGGTAGTTCGTGGAGGAATCGCTCGACGCGGTGACGGTGAAAGTTGCGGTGGTACCGGGACAGTTCGTGGAACTGGCCGGCTGGGTGTCAATGGTGGGCAACGCGGCGCGGGATACGCTGACGAGGGCCAGCACAAGGGCAAGGATACGGATGGTTTGCATAGAGTTGGGGGATGAGTTCAGAAATGAACGCTCGCGGGGCTCGGACAAAAATGTCCGAAGCCAACGACAGGCGAGCATAGACGCACTTCTTAACACCGCTGTTTGTTTTGGTCGAGCGACGCAAATACGGCACGCCAATGCCGCGTCTGGTAGCTCGTGAGTTGATATCTTTAATCACAAGCAAACCTCGAAGGCAAGTTCTTGGTCGCCAGCGGCGTGTTGTCTGTAACGGCGACGGCTCGGATTTATGTTAATCGAATCGGGCGCAACGGACAGGCCTCGACGGTGCCCAAGGCAGACGCGTCAAAATCGAAACAGCTATCAAAAGCATGTGGGTGAGCCTGGTCGCGCGGAGACCAAACCAGCCCGCGCCGACCGGGCGTGAGGAATGAAACGAAGGCGCTCTCCAGCTCATCGCCGTATCACTCGCCAAATTTTTCGGCGCGGCCCCGCACTACGCCTTGACCAAATGCTGGGGCTTCCGCGCGGAGGCGAAGGTGCGCGCGGCGGAACTGGTGCGGTAGGTATTGACGGTCATCGTCTGCTGGCTCTGCACCGTGGGCGTGGTGTGGCTGGGTCTGCTGCTCGCGACCAGCAACGTCTTCGTCGCGAAGCTCATGGCGATTCCTCCGGTCGCTTTATTGTCGTTCGTGCTCATGCAGAAATTTGGGTTCGATAAATGTTTGTTCCTCGCACCGCTCAGCGGACGGCGGTGAACGCGCTGAAAAACTATCGGTGATTTCCCGCACGGACTTGAAAGGCGTCCCGCCCGCCGCCTTTGCCTTTGCCCGCTGAAACAGGAGGTGATTCACTGCGCCGACAAATCATGAATCGCGATCAAACTCACTTCGACGGACTGCTCGACGAGTATTTCGAGACGCTGCTCGCCGAGCATCCGCTGATGGCGGCGCACGCCGGCCTGCGCGACGGCGAAGGAAAACTGGGCCGCGCCGACCGGGCGCACGAGCAGCGTTGGGAACGGCGGCGACAGGACGCGCTCCGCAAACTTGACGGCATTTCCCCGCGCACGCTGACCCGCGAGCAGCACCTCGACCGGCTGGCGTGGCGCGCGGAAATGCGGCGCGAGTGCGACGATTTTTCGCGCGGCCGGCACGCGCTCGATCCCGACGCATTGGATACG
The DNA here is from genome assembly GCA_043758205.1 of Akkermansia sp. Taxonomy (GTDB): domain Bacteria; phylum Verrucomicrobiota; class Verrucomicrobiia; order Limisphaerales; family SIBH01; genus JANNGC01. The sequence goes on along the minus strand of JAYVNY010000057.1, from coordinate 37,773 downwards.
CTGCTCGGTGCCTTGCTGCATGAATTGCAACGCGGCGAGGACGAGCCGAAGCGCGCGGCCGGAAACATTCGCGGCCTGCTGCGCGACACCCCGAAGTTTCTCGCCGAGTCCGCCGCGCTCCTCGACCGCCCGGAACCGGTGTGGCGCAAAATCATGGAGCAGACGGCCGAGGGTGCGCCCACGCTTTTCACGGCCGTCACTGCCTTTCTCGAAAAACATTCCGGCCCGCGCGACAACACGCTCGTCGCCTCCGCGCAAAAAGCCCTGACGCACTACCGCGACGCCGTGCTGGCGCGCCCGCTCGCGCCCGCCGGCTCTTTCGCCATCGGCGCTGAGGAAACCCAGCGGCGCGTTCGCGATCAACTCGGTCTCGATTACACCCTCGGCGAAATCGAATCGCTCGCGCTCGGCGAAGTGGATCGCCTCAACGCCTTGCTGAAAAAAGAATGCGCCCGCTTCGGTCGGAAAGCGCAGCCCGAGGAAATCATCAAAGAAGCCCGCGAGGCGTGGAATCCCGGCGACGACTTGCTGGGCGTGTATCGCGCCGAGACGCAGCGCGTGGCCGATGCTTTCCGCGCCGCCAAAGCGGTGACGTTTCCGCAGGGCGATGAATTGCGCGTGCGCCCGGTGCCGGAGTTCATGCGGCATCTGTTTCCCACGGCGGCGTATTCCTCGCCCGGCGCGTTCGAGAAAAAACAGCGCGGCACCTTCTGGGTGAATGACCTGAGCGCGACGAAATCTACCGAGGCGGAGCAGCGTTCCGAGCGACAACAACATTTCGGACTCAGCCTCACTTGCGCGCACGAGGCGTATCCGGGGCATCACTTGCAATTCGTTCTCGCCAATCAGCACGCGCGCAAATGGCGGCGGCTTTTCGCCCACGCCGTGTTCTACGAGGGCTGGACGCTCTGGTGCGAGCAGCTGATGGTGGACCTCCGCATCGATCGCTCGCCGTGGCTGCGCGTGCAGCAACTCCACGACGCGCTCTGGCGCGCGCACCGCATCCTCGTGGACCTGCGATTGCAGACGCGCCGCTACAGTTACGAATCCGCCGTGCGGCACATGATGAAACATCTCGGCTTCACGCGCGCCCGCGCCGAGGGCGATGTGAACTGGTACACGAGTTCGCCCACCGTCCCGATGAGCTACTGGCTCGGGCGCTTGGAGAACGAGCGCCTGCGCGCACGCCTCGTGGACGGACGCGGCTGGAGTTTGAAAAAATTCAACGACTGGCTGCTCAGTCACGGCACCCTCCCGCAATCGTGGATCGAGCGCCACGGGCTGGACTGAAGTTGCGGCCAACGTCGTTGCGTCGTGCGGGCGGCTCTGTTTCGCTGCGGCATCAACATCGCGATCATTGGCGGCGGGCCGGCGGGGCTGCGCGCGGCGGAAGTGGCGGCGGCGGGCGGCGCCGCGGTGACGCTGTTTGATGCCAAGCCCTCGGTGGGGCGGAAATTTCTGGTGGCCGGTCGCAGCGGGCTGAACCTGACGCACGCCGAGCCGCGTGAACATTTTGCCAAGCGCTACACCGGGACGGAACAGCCGCCGGATTTCTGGCCCACGCTCCTCACGGAATTCGATGCCGACGCGTTGCGGCAATGGGCGGCGGAACTCGGCGTGGAAACATTCGCGGCGACGAGCGGCCGCGTTTATCCGCGCGAGATGAAGGCCGCGCCGCTCTTGCGCCGCTGGGTGCAGCGGCTGCGCGAGGGCGGGGTGAAGTTTGCGTTGCGTCATCGCTGGACGGGCCTGTGTCCGGGCGCGCAGTGGCAGTTGGATTTCCAAGTCGAGGGCGAGCCTCGCTCGGTGGAAGCGGACGCACTCATCCTCGCGCTCGGCGGCGGCTCGTGGCCGGAGACGGGTTCGGATGGCGGCTGGGTTTCAACATTGGAAAAACTGGGCGTGGCCGTGGCTCCTTTGCGGTCGTCGAATTGCGGCTGGGAAATTTCCTGGCCCGCCAACGTGCTTACGCCGGCGGAAGGCCAGCCACTCAAAAACATCACGGCCCGCGCGGGTGAAACGACGGCCGTGGGCGAACTGCTGGTGACGAAATACGGACTCGAAGGCGGCGTGATTTACCAGCTCGGTCCGGCGCTGCGCGCGATGGCGGAACCGAAGATAACCATTGATTTCAAGCCCGCCCACACGGTCGCTCAACTGGTGAGGAAACTGGGCAACTGCCCGCGCGATTTTCTCGCCGAGGCGCGCTCGCGCTGGAAGCTGAGCAACGCGGCGTTCGCCATTTTGGAAAATTTGCCGGGCCTCGCACCCTTCACCTCCGCGGAGTCGCTGGCCTGGACCGTGAAAAATTGCCCGCTCCGGCTCAGCGGCCCGCGCCCCATCGCCGAGGCCATCTCCTCCGCCGGCGGGGTGCGTTGGAGCGAACTGAACGCCGCGCTGATGCTCCGGCGGTGTCCGGGAATTTTTGTCGCCGGCGAAATGATTGATTGGGACGCGCCGACCGGCGGCTATTTGATGCAGGGCTGTTTCGCCACCGGCACGCACGCCGCACGCGGCGCGCTGGAGTGGCGAATGGACACAAAGTTTCGCGGATAAAAAGCCGGGGCTCCCGCTCGAATGGGAATTTTTGCAAACGAATTGGGGCAGGCGAATCCAAAGCAGAGGGTCGGCCCCATTCACTTCACCGCCGCTGTTGCGCCGCGCGGCGGAATCGGCTCTCATCACGCCCACACCATGAAAATTTCTAACGCCTTCAGACTCGTTGTGCTCATTTCGCTCGGCTCGTGGCTCGCGCTCACGTCGTTGCGCGCGGCGGACAACGAGCCGCCCGCCGGTTTCACCTCCCTGTTCAACGGCAAGGATTTCACCAACTGGAAAGTCCCTGAAGGCGACAACGGCCATTGGAAAATTCTCGACGGCGTGATCGATTACGACGCGGCCAGCGAGGCGGCGGAAAAGGATTTGTGGAGCGAGCGCGAGTTCGGCGACTTCGTGCTGCGCGTGGACTGGCGCATCAAGGAAACGCCCTACCTGAACCCGAACGTCCCCTACATCCTGCCTGACGGCACGCACGCGCGCGACGTGAAGGGCAAGGAAATGAAATTCACCCTGCCCGACTCGGACTCCGGGATTTTCCTGCGCGGCTCCGCCACCCACCAGGTCAACATCTGGTGCTGGCCCATCGGCTCCGGCGAAATGTACGGCGTGCGCATGGACGCGACACGCACGCCTGCCCTGCGCGCCGCCGTCACGCCCCGCACGCAGGCGGACAAGCCCGTCGGCGAGTGGAACCGGTTTGAAATCACGGTGCGCGGCCAGTCGGTGACGGTCGTGTTGAACGGCAAGACGGTGATCGCTGGCGCGCAGCTTTCCGATTTGCCCGCGCGCGGCAAACTCGCGCTGCAACATCACGGCGCGAAACGCAACGGCCAGTGGTCCAGTCCGCCCGCGCTCGTGCAGTTCAAAAACATTTACGTGAAGGAGCTGCCGTGAGCGCGACCAAGTTAGTGGGACAGGCGCCCCCGCCTGTCGTGAGTGCTGCAAGCGCCCCCGCTTGCAGTTCCGCAGACGAGGGTGCCAGTCCCACTACTTTGGGACTATCACGCCGCTCGTTTCTGAAATCCTCCGCCGTGGTGGCCGGGGCCGCGCCGTTCATCGCGCGTCGCAGCTTCGCGCAGGTTTCTCCCGGCGAGACCTTGCGCGTGGGATTGATTGGCTGTGGCGGCCGCGGCACCGGCGCGGCGGCGCAGGCGCTGGCCAGTGACCTGAACGTGAAACTCGTCGCACTGGGCGATGCGTTCAAAGACCGGCTGGAGAGCAGCCTCGATCTTTTACAGAAGCAGAAAGACATCGCGGAAAAAATCGAGGTGCCGGAGTCCCGGCGCTTCGTCGGCTTTGATGCGTACGAGAAAGTCATCGCCGCCAGTGATGTCGTGCTCCTCGCCACGCCGCCGCACTTTCGTCCCATGCATCTCAAGGCTGCGATTGACGCGGGCAAACACGTCTTCGCCGAGAAACCCGTGGCCGTGGACGCGCCGGGCGTGCGCTCCGTGCTCGCGTCGTGCGCGGAGGCGAAGCGGAAGAATCTCTCCTTGGTTTCAGGTCTCGTGCTGCGCTACGACCTCGGCTATCGCGAAATGGTCCGGCGCATTCACGCCGGCGAAATCGGTGAGGTGCGGGCGTTGCAGGCCAATGATTTTCGCGGCCCCATCTGGGTCAAACCGCGCCAGCCCGGCTGGACGGACATGCAGTGGCACATGCACAACTGGTATTATTTCACCTGGCTCTCGGGCGACTTTAACGTCGAGCAGCACGTCCACATGCTCGACGTGTGCGCGTGGATCATGCGCGACGAATATCCCGTGAGCGCGATGGGCCTCGGCGGGCGTCAGGTCCGCACCGCGCCGGAGTTCGGCAACATCTACGATCACCACTCGGTCATTTACGAATACGCCAGCGGCGTGAAGCTCCACGCCTACTGCCGCCAGCAGAGCGGCGGAGTGAACGACATCTCCGTCCACGCCACCGGCAGCAAAGGCGCGGCGACGTTCGGCACGCGCTCCATGGAAATCCACAGCGACAGCAAGTGGCGTTACGAGGGCGACAAGAAAGATCATTATCAGACCGAGCACGATGAACTCTTCGCCAGCATCCGCAGCGGCAAACTCATCAACAACGGCGACTACATGGCGCGCAGCACCTTGATGGCGATCCAAGGCCGCATGGCGACTTACACCGGTCAGAAAATCACCTGGGAGCAGGCCATGAATTCCAAAGAAAATCTCTCGCCCGAGCGTTACGACTGGGACGCCGCGCCGCCCAAATCCGAAGTGGCCGTGCCGGGGGTGACAAAGTTTTTGTAGTCGGCGTGGCCGCGCGGCCCTCTTGGCCGCCCGGCGGGTGGGACGCCCGCGCCCCGTCGTCTCAGGCTCGGGTTTCGGCCACAGTGCCAACACGCGCCCGGCTGAAAATCAAAACCGGAATTCCACTCGCCGCCTCTTTGCCTTCCTGATAATCCAGCAAGCATTCAGTCTGACGGCCCAAACGTGAATCCTTAACCAACGCACTTATGCCTTACGTCCTCATCGCGGTTGTTGTTCTCTCGCTGCTTTTTCTCGCGGCAGTATTTGTCCTGTGCATCCGCAAGATTCAACCGGGCAAGGCCGGCATCATCGTCGGCCTCGGCGGCATCCGGGTGTCGTTCGACTGGATGCTGCGCATTCCGATTTTCCAGACGATGGAGTTGGTGGACATTTCGGTGAAGAAACTCGAAATCGCGCGCAAAGGAAAAGACGGACTCGTGTGCAAGGACAACATCCGCGCGGACATCTCGGTGGCGTTTTACATCCGCGTGGATGCCACGGCGGAGAGCGTGCGCAGGGTCGCGCAGATGCTCGGCTCGGAGCGCGTGTCGGACATGAACCAGTTGCGCGAACTGTTCGAGTCGAAGTTTTCCGAGGCGCTGAAGACGGCGGGCAAGCAGATGGAATTTCACGAGTTGTTCACGGAGCGCACGAAGTTCCGGGAACAGATTCAGGTGACCATCGGCAAAGACCTCGACGGCTTCATTCTTCAGGACGTGGCGATTGATTACCTCGAACAGACGCCGCTCGACCAACACGACCCGAGCAACGTACTCGACGCGGAAGGCATCAAGAAAATCACCGAGATCACCCAGCGGGAACGCGTTTTGTCGAACGAGTTTTCACAACGCGCCCAAGTGCTGGTGGAAAAAGAAAACGCCGACGCCGACATCGCCAAGCGCGAACAGAAGCGCCGGAACGAGGAGGACACCGCCAAGCAGACGCGCGCCATCACCGAGGTGAAGGCGAACGAGGAGGCCGAGGCGCGCAAGGTCATCGAAGGCCGTCGGCAGGAAGTGGAAGGCAAGCGGCTCGAAGCGGAGGAGTCCATCCGCCTGCGCACCGAGGACATGAATCGCGCGGTGCAGGAGCGGGAGTTTACCGTGCGGAAGGAAAAGCAGCGGCTCGAACAGGAGTCCATTCAGGAGGGCGAGGAAGCGCGCGTGCGTCGCGAGCGCACCGTTTCACTCGCCGAAATGGACAAGGAAACCAAGCTGGCCGAAATGGGCGTCGAGGTGCAGCGCAAGCGCGCCACGGTCGTCGCCGAAGAAAAGGCCGTGGTGCAACAGCAGGAGGAGAAGAACAACATCGAAGCGCGCATGACCGCGGCGCGCGTGAGCGAAGTGACTTTGATCGAAGCCGAGATGAACGCGAAGAAGGATCAGGTTCAGCGCGTGGTGGCCTCGGAAGCGTTGAAAGAATCTGAGAAGAACATTGCCGAGGCGGAGAAGATCAAAATCATCACCGCCGCCGAGGCGAACCGTGAGGCGGCGTTGCGCGATGCCGAGCGGATGCAGACGATGGCCGACGCGGAAGCGAAGGCCTCCGACAAGCGCCGCCATGCTTCCGAGCAAGACGCCGAGGGACTGGCCGCCATGGAATCCGCGCGCGGACTCGCGGAAGCGAAAGTCATCATCGCCAAAGCCACTGCTCGCAAGGCGGACGCGTCGGCGACGAAGGAATTGGGCCTGGCCGAAGCCGAGGTCATCAAAGCCAAGGGCGCGGTGAACGCGACCAACACGCAGACGCAAGCCGAGGCTGAAGCCGAAGGCACCAAGGAAAAGGAACTCGCCGCCGCCACCGGCATTGAAGCGCGCGGCGCGGCGGAAGCGAAAGCCATTCATCAGAAGGCCGAGGCCATGAAACTTTTCCACGAGGCCGGCAAGGAGCACGAAGAGTTCAAGCTTCGGTTGTCGAAGGAACGCGATGTGGAACTCGCAGCCATTCATGTCCAGCGGGACATTGCGCAAGCCAACTCCACCATCGTCGGCGAGGCGCTCAAGCACGCGCACATTGATATCGTGGGCGGCGAGAACGATTTCTTCGAAAAGGTCGTGCGCGCCGTCGGCACGGGCAAAGCCGTGGACCGCATGGTGCAGAACAGCACCACGCTCACGGACATCAAGGACACGTTCTTCAACGGCGATTCGGAGTTTTTCAAAAGCCAGTTCCGCAAGTGGATTGCCGACTTCGGCATCTCATCCGAGGACGTGAAGAACCTGACGGTGGCCGCGCTGCTCGGAAAACTGATCGCGTCCACGGACGACAGTTCCGTGCAAGGCATGATGAAGGCAGCGTTGAATGCCGTGCGCGAACGCGGGCTGGCGAACGTGCCGGCGGCAACGGTGATTTCTGCGACTGAGGCGAAGCGCTAGTTGCGAAACGCGATGAAGCCGCGAATCCAGAGAAGCGCACAAACGTGTGCTGCGCGGCAGCCTGAAGGGCTGCAAGACAGTAGCCGGGGGTTGAGCGCCAGCGACACCCCCGGATCCGCGCACGGAAATCGAATGCACCCCGGAGGGGTGCAAGAAGCGCGCCATGATTTCATGATTTCTGCGACCCCTTCAGGGTCGCGTCCGTTTGTTGGGGGCGACCGGGGGTATCGCTGTCGCTCAACCCCCGGCTACTTTCTGTCAGCCCTCCGGGCTGAACGACCACGTTTTCATCCGCATGGCTGACGCGCCCACAACTCCTGCGACGCCCGCGCCGGAAGCGGCCGCGACACCCACCGCCGCGTCCACGCTCGGCAGCGCGACCTACGAGATCATCCGCCAGCGGTTGCAGGCGCAGGCCACGGTGTTGCGCGAGCGCGTGAACCAACTCAACGCGCGACGACAGGAAGTGTTCGGCAACGTCGAGTTCAAGTTGCTGCAATCGGATCGCGTCACCACCGTCCACAACTGCATGCCGCGCGACATGGTCCAGCTTGGGCGCGGGCGTTTCCTTTTCGGCTTCAACGTGCAGTTTGGACTGAAGCAGGAAATCAAACTCGAAGACGTCTTCGCCATTTATCACCGCGACGAGGCGGACGGCGCGTTCAAGGAAAGCACGCTGGACGTCCTCCAGCAGAAGCAGTTCCTCACCGACTTCAAACGGCTCTATCAGGTCTATGACCGCGCGGTGTTCAGCAAGTTTTCGCTGATCGAGGGCAACCTCTACATGGTCTTCCAGATCGGCGCGGGCGCGAACGACATCGCGGTGGTCAAGTGGGCGTTTCAAGGCGGGCAACTGCGCTATCTCGATGGACGTGCGGAGACGGATTTCCGCCGCGTGGGTTTTCCGCCGCAGTATGAATTCCGCTGGCTCACGCCGTCGCGCGAGTCGTTCCGCTATGGCAATCATCCGCACGTCTCGATTGAGGACCGCGTGTTCGTCGAGTGCGTGGGCGGCGACCTGACGATCAAGATCGAGGACAACACCAAGACCGGCGAAGGCATTCACGCCGAGCCGGTGGATGACAAGTTTCAGAAGGTTGATGACGCGGAAATCGCCTACGCGCTGATCGGTCATCTGATTCTGCTCCGCATCCGGCCCTACAAGGAAACCGCCAGCCGCTACTTCATCTACAACGAGAAGTTGCAGACCGCGCAGCGCGTGGACTCGCTCGGGCAATCGTGCGTGCTGCTGCCGGAAGACCACGGACTGATTTTCCCCGACGGCTATTATCTCGCGACGGGCGAGTTGAAACAGTTCGAGAGCCGCGAACTGGGGATGACCATCGAGCGCGTGGTGAATTCGCCCAACGGCGAGGACACGCTCTTTGTTTTCTACAACTACGAGAGTGGGCAATACGTGCTGATGCCCTACCGGCTGATTCAACAGAAGGTGGACGAGCGCATCACTTGCAATGGCTTCTCGCTGTTCCCTGACGGCCACCTGTTGCTCTTCCGGGCAGATGACGAACCGCAGAAACATCACTCGATTCAGTTGCGGCAGACGCCGTTCTATCAGCCCGGCCACGAACCGGCGGGGCAGCGCGACACGTTTCTTTATCAAGTTGGCAACAAGGAAGTCGTGCGTGCGCTGGCCGAAGCCAACGAAGTGCTGACGCTGCTCGGCAAAGAAAATCCTTACGCCGAACTCTACGCCGATCTGGTCAAGCGCAGCGGCGCGATCCTCGACACCTTCCCGTGGTTGACCACGCCCGATGGGTTGCAGATTGACGCCGCGCTCCGGCAGTTGCGCGAAGTCGCGGACAAGGCGGTGGACGAATTTGACAAGGTGCGCCGTCTCCAGCGCGAGGCCGTGCAGCGTGTCGGGGATTTGAAGCAGCGTTGCGAAGAACGCTTCCGCACGGTGCGCCGCGCGAGCTTCAAGACGCTGGATGATTTTGTGCGCAATCTCGCGGCGCTGCGCCAGTTGCGCGGCGAGATCATCACGGTCAAGGAAGTGCGCTACGTCAACGTCGCGCAGCTTGATGAACTGGAGAAGCACGTCACCGCCGAGTCGGACACGCTCTCGAAGGGGTGCGTGAAGTTCCTGCTCGAACCGACCGCGCTCGATCTCTACCGGAAGCAGGCGGACGAGCAGTTGGCTTCGGTCGAGAAAGTTTCCAAGTCCACCGAGGGCAAAAAGATTGAGAAGGCCGCCGCCGACACCGGCGTGGAACTCGAGATGTTGATCGAGATCGTCAATGGTCTCCAAATCGAGGACGCGACCGAGACCACGCGCATCATTGATGGCATCACGGGCATTTACTCCACGTTGAACCAGGTGAAGGCGGCGGTGAAGAAGCGCCTGCAAAGCCTGGTCGCGACGGAAGGCGCGGCGCAGTTCAACGCGCAGATGAAGCTCCTGAGCCAGTCGGCCTCGAGCTACCTCGACCTCTGCGATTCGCCGGCCAAGTGCGAGGAGTACGTCAATCGCATCAGCGTTCAGATCGAGGAACTGGAGGGCGCGTTCGCGGACTTCGAGGAATACACCGTGCCGCTCTCCGAGAAGCGCACTTCGATTTACGAGGCGTTCGAGCAGCGCAAGGTCGCGTTAATCGAGCAGCGCAATCGCAAGGCCGGCGCGCTGATGACGGCGGCAGAGCGCGTGTTAAAGACGATTCAGAACCGCCTCGCAGCCTTCAAGACGGTCGAGGAGATCAACACTTACGTGGCGTCCGATCTGATGATCGCGAAAGTGCGCGACACCATCGGGCAACTGCTCGCGCTCGAAGATTCGGTGAAGGCCGACGATCTGCAAGGCCGCCTCAAGAGCGTGCATCAGGACGCGGTGCGGCAGCTCAAGGACCGCCAGGAATTGTTCGTGGACGGCCAGAGCGTCATCCAGCTCGGCCGCCACAAGTTTAACGTCAACACCCAACCGCTCGACCTCACGGTCGTGATGCGCGACGGCGTGCCGAACATTCATCTCACCAGCACGAAGTATTTCGAGGCCATCACGGATGAAGCATTTCTCGCCACGCGCGCGGTCTGGGATCAGGAAGCGGTTTCTGAAAATGCGCAGGTCTATCGCGGCGAATATCTCGCGCACAGCATTCTCCAGTTGTTGGAGAGCGGTCAGGGCAAGACGATTGATGACGCGCTCGCACTGAAGGACGACGCGTTGCTGGCCTTGGTGCTGGAGTTCGTCGCGACGCGCTATCACGAGGGCTACACGAAGGGCCTTCACGACGTGGATGGGGCGCGCATTCTCCGCGCGCTGTTGCGGACGCACGCCGCGCTGCATCTGGCGCGCTATCAACCCAGCGCGCGCGCTTTGGCGGCGGTCTTCTGGGTGCGCTTCTGCCCGGCGGAAGCGCGCACGCTCTGGACGGCCAAGCTGAAAGGCTTCTCCGCGCGCAACAAGCTGTTCCCCGGCGACACGGCGCAACAGACCTACATCGTCGCGCTGCAAAAACTCATCGCCGGTTTCGTGGAGCAGACGCAACTCTTCCCGCGCGAACTGGCGAACGAGGCGGGCGAATATCTTTTCCACGAACTGGTCAGCGGCGACTCGTTCGTCGTGAGCAAGGAGGGGGATAATCTCGCCACCGCGTTCCATCAGCATCTCGTGGTGAAGTCGGGCGAGGACGAGTTCAATGAATCGCTGGCTCCGCTCGCGGCGCATCCCGAGAGCCAGTTTGATTTAATCCGCGACTGGGTGCGCGGCTTCCTGCTTGGGCGCAATGGTGAGTTGCAATATCTGGAGGAAGTCACCGCGATTCTCTTCTGCGGTGATGACTTGAAGCGCCACGTCGTGCCCGCTTCGACTTCGGAAACACTCGCCGGGATGAAAGGCTCGCACGCTCTCATCCGCGAGAGCACTTACCAGTTTGATTACCTGGATTTCCGCAAACGCCTGTTGCCCTTCGAGAAGGAAGTGGTGCCGCGTTTCAACCAGTTTCACGAGTTGAAGCAGCAGTTGCTGGAAAAGGAACGCAAGCGCCTCCGTCTGCATGAATTCAAACCGCGCGTGCTTGGTTCGTTCGTGCGCAACCAGCTTGTCGATCAGCTTTACCTCCCGCTCGTGGGCGACAATCTCGCCAAGCAAATCGGCGCGGCGGGCGACAAGAAGCGCACGGACCTGATGGGCCTGTTGCTGCTGATTTCGCCGCCCGGTTACGGCAAGACCACGCTGCTCGAATACGTGGCGGTGCGCCTCGGCATCATCTTCATCAAGATCAACGGGCCGGCCCTCGGCCACGCCGTCACGTCGCTCGACCCGCAGGAAGCGCCGAACGCCGCCGCGCGCGAGGAAGTGCAGAAGCTGAATCTCGCGCTGGAGATGGGCGACAACATCATGCTCTGCGTGGATGACATCCAACATTGCAACCCGGAGTTTTTGCAGAAGTTCATTTCGCTCTGCGACGGCCAGCGCAAGATCGAGGGCCAATGGCGCGGCCAGTCGCGGACGTATGATTTGCGCGGACGCAAGGTCGTGGTGGTGATGGCCGGCAATCCTTACACCGAGAGCGGGCAGAAGTTCAAAATCCCCGACATGCTTGCGAACCGCGCCGACACCTACAACCTCGGCGACATGGCCAGCGGCAGCGCGGAGTGGTTCAAGGCGAGCTACCTCGAAAACGCCGTCACCTCGAACGCCGTGCTCGCGCCGCTCGCGAACAAAAGCCAGAAGGACGTGCGCGGTTTCATCCGGCTGGCGGCGGGCGGCTCGCGCGATCAGGAGACGTTCGAGGGCAGCTACTCGCAGCAGGAAGTGGAGGAGCTTCTCGCCGTGCTGAAGAAGCTCGTGAAAATTCGGGACGTGCTGCTGCGCGTGAATCAGGAATACATTTACTCCGCCGGCCAGGCCGACGAGTTCCGCACCGAACCGCCGTTCCGCCTGCAAGGCTCTTATCGCAACATGAGCCGCCTCACGGAAAAGGTCGTGCCGATCATGAACGACGCGGAAGTGCAGGCGCTGATTCTCGATCACTACCAGAACGAGGCGCAGACACTCACGACGGGCGCGGAGGCGAATCTGCTCAAGCTGCGCGAAATGCTCGCGCTCCTGACGCCGGAGGAGAAGACGCGCTGGGAGGAAATCAAACGCACCTTCAAACGCAATCAGCTCTCGCGCGGTGGCGATCAGTCGAACCCGATGGGCCAGGTGGTGACGCAGCTTTCGGCTTTCCAGCAGGGACTCGAAGGCATCCAGAACGCGCTGGAGAAACAGTTGCAGCAGACGCCTGCGCCGGTGGTGATTGATGTCACGCCGCTCGGAAAGAGCTTCGATGCGCTGCGAAGTTCGATTGAGGAGAAAGTTGCTCACACACCAAGCGGCGGCGGTGACCCCTCGCAGATGCGCAGCCTGATGCACGAGATGGAAATGCTGCACAGCACGCTGGCGACGTTGAAGGATCTCGCGGCGCAGCAGCGCGATCATTTGAAGTCCTCGCAGGACTTGCTCCAGACCCGCACGCAACAGGGCGTGGTAGAAATCCAACTCACGCAGGAGATGTTGACCAACGAGCGCGCGTTCCTGGAAAAATTCCACGAAGTTCTCGCCTCGACGGAGCAGAAACCGGAGGCGGGGAAATGAAACCACGAATGGACACGAATGGAGGAGGGAGCAGCGGACTGTCTGGTCCGCTGTTAGGCATTCTCCGCGTCCCTCCAATCCATACATGACCACCCTCCAGCCAGTCAAAGGCACCGACGCCGGACTCAGCGGCGATGAGCAGGTTCGCATCGCTCTGACCGCGATTGCAGAGCATGGCGGAGTCGCACAGATGACCAAAGCAGCATGGCAAATGATCATCGAAGGAAAATTCACCCATCGTCCTTGATATGAGTTTCTACGAACTGACTTCAAAAAGCTCTAACCCGGAAACACCCGATAAAGCGTGGTTTGCGGAAGCTCAACGAACAAGTCTCTGCAAAGAGTGCTGTTCGGCACGTGTGACCGGTCAGGCGATTGATGTCGTGCTTCAAACAAGGCCTGAACAATCGGTTCTAAACTTTGTCCACGGAGTCAGCATGCATATTGCGATGCTCTCCTTCCTCCAAGAATTGTTTCCTGAAGGGCCGCAAGATCTCCTGCTTTTGGGAAAAGTTTACGGTCCCGATAGAAAGGAAGCTCCAGGATTTGTAACGCTGATGAAGAAAGAACGTATTCTGATTCGTGGCAACGAGCGTTCAACTTTCCGCGTCTGTCCGGAGTGTCAGCGAATCTGGTATTCAACGATTGGGAAGCGATACATCCTGAATCGTGACGTTGGGAACACAACCGCATTTGAATCGCAGTTTGGGGATCTGGTGGTTAGCGAAGCTCTGGCACAACGAGTGATTGGCGGCAAGTGGAGGAACTTGGTCGTCCAAAAACTCGAACTCCGCGATGAACCCGTTGACGGACTCGATGTTCCCGCCTGACGCACAACCAATTGAACGATCCAAGCCAACCAACGCACGCGTGGCACCAACGAAAAATGATTTGGCGCATGGAATAGCTTCTCAGCTACGAACGCTTCTCAAGCGAAGCAAAGCTCGCCTACGTCCAACAACACCCCCCAACGCCTTGCCCTCCTCAAACCGGGGCGCGGTATCTTATCGAGACGAAACAGCCACCGAACAACTGAGTGCCGTTCCGCATCCTCACCAATATCGCGGGACAGGCGGCATTCACGGAGACAAATCTGTCCGGCCCCATGCAGTTTTACCGAGCGCGACTGCTGGATTGAGTTTCGCGGAGCCGACTGTGCAGTCCTTTCAAGAAGGCTTCGACTTGGAAGCGCGTGGTCGGCACAGGCTGCGTCCGCCCCTGTTCCCAGAACTTCACCGTCGAGAATGAAACGCCGAATTTCTGCGCCATCTCAGCCTGTGTGTAGCCCCCGGCTATGCGGGCCGCCCGAAAGCGCTCCCCAAACGACGCCAGATCGACCGGAAGCGGCTTTCGCAAGAGAAACGCCTTGTTTTGAGGGCGTTGAACGGTGTGAATCGTCCGATGGTAATTACCCAACAGCACCAGAGCGTCGTGATTGCAATCGTTGCGTCCCGCGCACCGGGTTGTTGAGCTTAGGTCGTTCGTGCGACTCGCGAGAAACGTCACTTACTTCGCCACGCACGTTCACCGGACAAGGCTGTCCGGTGCTCCGAGGTTTGGCGCTCCTTTCATTCGTGTTTATTCGTGTCCATTCGTGGTCAACCCCTGAAAGCCTATGAAAAAATTCATCACCAAAGTGCAGGACGCGCGGCAGAAGGCGGCGCAGATCGCCAGCGTCATCGAGAGCGCACCAGCGCGAGCCGCCGAACTCCGCGAAGCCGTGCTGGCCACCGCCGGGCAGATGCACCAGATGCGCCGCACGGTGCAGGACGCCGCGCACGGTCTGGTCGCGGACGACGAGGAACGGCTGCTGGCCGCGTTGCACGAGATTGACGCTCGCGCCGGGACATTTCGCGAGGCAGGCTACGATTTGGAGAACGTGGAAATGGAACTGGCCGTGCCGCAGCGCCTGATCGTTCACCTGGAGAAGGTGGCGGATGTTTCCTTCTCCACCCTGCGCTCGCTGGCCGACGCGAACGCCAGCCACCCGACGACTCACGCCATTCTGACCGCGTTGCTCAAGGCCGAGGACATGTCCGACAAGGTGCGACTGCAACATCTGCAGTACCATCAACTGACGATTTACATGGGACCGGTGCCGACCGTCCGGCTCTGCTGGTGTGCGCCGCAAGAGACGCACGCGATGGTGCCACCGCCGGTTCCGGCCAGTCCCGCCGCGCACGCCAAGGTGACTCCGGTCGTGGCGAGCGCACCGGCGGGCAGCAGCTTCGGCACGTTGCTCGGCCAGGGTTCTTACTTTGAAGCGCGGCCCGCAGTGGCGCACGCGGCGGTCAGTCCGGAGATTGCGGCGAGCGTGTCACCAAGCGCCGTCACTCACACGCCGTCCGCAACTCAGACATCAACGGCCAAAGAAGACCCCTTGGCGCGCTTCAAGAAAATGCCCGACCTCTCACGCCGCAAGTGAGGTGGTGTTCTTGCAGTTGGGAAGGCTCATTTTTTAACGCCAAGGCGCAAAAACGCAGACGCGCGCGCTCCGTCAATGCGCTTCCAGACTCACGGGATGACCGGGGATTTCTTCGAGCGAACGAGCGAGCGGAACTTCAGGTGCGTGAGGATTTCACGCCGTAGTTGATGCTCATCGCGCCGCCGAGAAGATTGACGATGCGGACGTCGCGGCAGCCGAGGCGCTCCATCGCGGCGGCCACGCCGCGTTGGGCGGGGTATCGCTGGAGGGATTCCAGAATGTAGGCGTGCGTGGCGGCGTCGCCGCAGAAGAGTTTCCCAAAGACCGGCACGACGACGCGCAGGTAGGCAAAGTAGAGCGAACGCAGCAGGGCATTGTCCGGCTTGCCGAAGTCGAGGACGAGCAAGCGCGCACCGGGCTTGGCCACGCGGTGCATTTCGCGGAGGCCGGTTTCCCATTCGCGCAGGTTGCGCAAGCCGTAGCCGACGGTGACGACATCGAACGTGTTGTCGTTGAAAGCGAGTTGCATCGCATCGCCGCGATGGAATTGAGGATTGAGGATTGGGGATTGGGGATTGGGGATTGCGGTGCGACGCGCGGCGACTTCGAGCATGGCGGCGCTGAAATCCACGGCGGTCACGGGCGCGCCCGAGCGAGAGAGCGCGAAGGCGATGTCGCCGGTGCCGCAGCAAACGTCGAGCGCGCGTTCGCCGGGGCGCACCTTCGCCATGCGCACGAGCCGCCGCTTCCACGCGCGATGCAGCCCGAGGCTCTGGAGATCGTTGATGAGATCGTAGCGCGGCGCGACGCGCGCGAAGAGGTCGTTGACCTTCGCGGCACGCTGCTCGCCTTCGACATAGAACGGGTTTGCCATGCTGAACGTGCGGCACTGTGCCAGCGCCGGGCGCGGTGAACAGGAAGTTTGCGCGCCGCGGTGGAGCTGAACACGGCTCCTCAGAATGAACGGACGCTGTTAGGGCAGCGCCTTCTTCAAGTCTCCGACCTCGATCAAAAGAGTGCGGATGCACCCCGCGCCACCGCCGCCGTGAAAGATTTTCCCGTCACGCTCAAGTGAAGGCCCCGACCCGCCGACGTTATTGCAGAGAAAGAATTTTTATGGGCAGCACCACCGCCACCGAGCGATCAAAGATTTTGCTGGTTGATGACGACCAGGACTTCCTGGAAGTGTACTGGGAGATTCTGAAGACGTTGCCCAGCGGTCCCGGCATTCACACCGCTTCCACCGGCGCCCGCGCGCTGGCCATGCTGGAGTCCGAGCCGTTCAACCTGCTCATCGTGGATCTCAACATGCCGAAGATGGACGGCCTGCAAGTCATCGCCATCGCCCGCCGCAAGTATCCCGCGCTGCGTGTCGTGGTCTGGACGTGCATCGCGGACGAGCAGTTTCGCGCCCGCGCCTACGGCATGGGCGTGGATCAATACTGGCAGAAGCCCGCGTCGGAGCAGGAACGCCAGCACTTCCTCGACTCGATTGATGCCCTGCTCGAGCGCGAGGCGCACAGCGGCTTTCGCGGCGTGCAGAGCAAGAGCCTCGTGGATTTGATCCAACTCGAATGCCTTTCGCAGAATTCCACCACGCTCAAAATCACGCACGGCCAGGACACCGGCTTCATCTGGATTGAAGGCGGAGAAATTTTTGACTCGGAAGTGGAGGAGCTGAAAGGCGAGGCCGCGTTCCGAAGAATTTTAGGCTGGAAGACCGGCAACTTTGAATTGCAGCCCGGCGAGCACACCCGGCCACGCGCCATCTTCAGTTCGTATCAGGCGTTGTTGCTGGAAATCGCGCAGGAGATGGACGAGGCGGGTGGCCTGGATGGTCAGGGACTCGATACGAGGCTCGACGCACCGTCGCCGTTGATGGGTCTGACGCGCTTCAATGGCGTGCAATTTGTCCTCTCGGTCGGCCCCGGTCCGAAGTGCGAAACAAAATCCTGGGGCCTCGAATGCGCCGACCACGTCGCGGAGTGGGCGCAGCAGGCGCTCAAGGATTTTGCCGCATTGGGCGATAAACTCCAGGTGGGAAACCTGCAACAAATGACCGCGCTCAGCCCGGCGAATCACGTCGCGCTCGCCGACTCGGCCAAGGGCGAGTTGTGCGTCGGCTTCCGCTCGAACATGAAGTCCGACGAAGTGCGTGAGACGATGAGAAACATCCTGGCGAAATGGGCCGCATGAAATTTTTTAACCGACGTAAATTCACCGGCACTCCGGCCAAGCTCCCTTCGGGCGCATTCGCCCTCGACCGCGACGGGCGCATCGTGGTGTCCACGCTGCCGGGAAATTTCCCGCAGAACGACATGAAGGAAATCGGCGCGCGTGTGCTCGCCTTCTTTCGCGGCGCGCAGCAGGCCCAGATGCCGTTGCACGAGCTGAACGTGTATTACCCGACCTTGAAAGTGACCGCCCGCTGCCTGCGTGGCGGCGCCTTGATTTTTCTGTCCCCGCAGACGTTGCCAAAAAACTGATTTTTTTATGAGCGCCAAAAGATTCGACGACATCATCCTCCGCATGGAGAACTACCTGGAGTGCTGGAAGCAGTTCAACCACTACCTCGGGCTGGCCCGCTTCAAAAAATTCACGCTCGATGACGAGAACCAGTTCATGGAGGTCAAGAGTGTCATCACGCAGGAGTTGGAACTGATCCTCACCGTGACCGAGGGTCAGCAGGTATCGCGCGACGACGTTCACAACCTGCTCGCCTCCGTGCCGTCCATGCGCTTCCTGAGCGAGAGCAACGAGGGCGTGCTGCGCAACGTGGAGAACCAATGGCACAAGCTCTTCATCAGTTGGCAGTCCATCCTGGGCCAGATGAAGGTGCAGGCGCGCAAGACGGAGCCGCGAGGCTTCTTCTCCACGCTGGTCGGGAAATAAATTTCACACACAAGCCGGCGCGGAGAGTCTTCGGATTCTCCGCGCCTTTTGTTTTCGACGCACACTTGCTTACTGCTTCTCCGCCGTGATGACGCTGCGCGCGGCGGCAGTGGGCGTGAATCTCACGTTCTCAAATCCAGCCTCGACCAAAAACTCCGTTATCTCCCCTACCCCGTAGCAGCGGCCTTCGGTCGAGTGCATGAGCATGGTGGAGTATTCGGCGACGTGGAGCGGGCCGCTTTTGTCCTCGTTCAAGTGCGCATCGTGGATGACGAGCACGCCGCCGGGGGCAAGCGCGGCGAATGATTTGGCAATCAACTCGCGCACCACCGGCACATCCCAGTCGTGCAGCACATTGGAAAACAGGTGCGCATCGAAACCGGCGGGCAACGGCGCATTCAGCATGTCGCTCGCGAGGACGGAGACGCGTTCCGTGAAGCCGCGCTTGGCAATCGCCTGCGCGGTGATTTGATCCACGGGCGGCTTTTCCAAAACCGTCGCGCGCAGATTCGGGAAATGCGCGCAGAACGAACAGGCGTAGATGCCGCTGCCGCCCGCGATGTCGAGCAGCGCGCGGCGCGAACCCAGGTCGAGTTGCTTCGCCGCCGCCTGCGCGAGGAACACGCCCCGGCAATCCATCGCCGCCGTGAACGACGTGGCGAATTCTTCCGTCTCCATCGCCTTGTGCCAGTCGAGTTTGCCCTTCTCGCTGCCCCAGTTCGCGGGCTTCCCGGTGCGCAACACTTTCAGCAAGTCCGCGCACACCGGACGATCTTTCAAGGAGGCGTAATAGGGGCCGAGAAACCACGGCGAGTCCGCGCACAGATGCTCCCGCGCGGCCAGCGTGACAAAATATTTTTCCTCCCGCCGCTCCAGCAATCCCATCGCGACTAAGAGCGTGAGCATCACGTCCGTCGGTCGCTCGGTGAGTGCAAATTTCTGCCGGAGGGCGGCGGCGTCCGACGGGCGGCTCGCCAGCCAGGAAAACAAATCGAGCCAGACAATGCCGACGATGAGCATGTCCTCCGCGTAGAGACCATCGCGGTAGCGGTAGATTTGCGTCGGGTCGGTGGCCGGCGCCTGCATCAATGCGTGTGACATGCGGGCGGGATACCAGACACCGTCGCCCGGCCCAAACAACAAATGCCTGACGCGCGATCCCCACGCGACCCACGCACCGGCGCGCGGGCGTCGAGGTGCGACCGTCCACAATATCCTCCGGCTCCGGGCTGGTCGGCGGGCGCAGCCCTCGGGTAACCTACTGGCCGACCTCGCCAGAGCAACGCAGCGCGGAAGTTCAAATTGTGAACGCAGTCAACAAATGTTCAGGGTGCAGCCGCGAGCTGCCGCCAGAAGTCGCCAGCGGGATCTGCCCGGACTGCGCCAAGGAAGGTGCCGCATCCGACGCGCGGCCAAACCCGGCGAGCACGATCAAGCTGTCCCTGTCCGAGGTGCTCGAGGTTGATCTCACGCCGGAAAACCAGAGCTTTGGCGACTACGAGTTGCGCGGAGAGATCGCGCGCGGCGGCATGGGCGTGGTCTTCAAAGCCTGGCAAAAATCCCTCCACCGCGTCGTGGCGTTGAAGATGATTCGCGGGGAACGGCTCGCGGGCGAGGAGGAGATTCGCCGCTTCCACGTCGAAGCCAGCGCGGCGGCCCAGCTTCATCATCCGAACATCGTGGCCATCTATGAGGTCGGCGAAGTGGAGGGACAACATTTCTACTCGATGAATTTCGTCGCGGGCCAGAGCCTCTCGGAGGTGGCCCGCGAACGCCCGCTGGCTCCACGCCAGGCGGCGCGCTACGTCGAGAAGATCGCCCGGGCCATTCACTACGCGCATTCCCGGCAGATTCTCCATCGCGATCTCAAACCCGCCAACGTGCTCATCGATCAGGATGACGAACCGCAGGTGACGGACTTCGGACTGGCGAAGGTCATGCAGTCGGAAACCGGCGCGACCTTGAGCGGCACGGTCATGGGTTCGCCGAGCTACATGCCGCCCGAGCAGGCCCGCGGCGACATCCGCGCGGTGGATGTGCGGAGCGATGTGTATGGGCTGGGCGCGGTGCTTTACGAACTGCTCTGCGGTCGGCCGCCGTTCCGCGCGGAGACGCCGCTCGATACCTTGCGTCAGGTTTTGGAAAAGGAGCCGGTCGCGCCGCGCCTGCTGCATCCCAAGCTGCCGCGCGATCTGGAAACGATCTGTCTCAAGTGCCTGGAGAAAACGCGCGAGGGCCGCTACGCCACGGCGCGCGATCTGGCAAATGAACTGGCGCGCTTTCAAAACAACGAGCCGATCTTCGCGCGCCCGGTCAGCGCGCCGGCGCGCGTGTTCCGGTGGTGCCGGCGCAAGCCGGCCCTGGCCGGCGTCGGGGCGGCGGCGTTGTTGCTGCTCGGCGTCATCGCCGTCGGTTCGCCCATTGCGGCCTATCGTCTCAACCAGGCCCGGCTCCTCGCCGAGGATCGCGAATTGATCGCGCGCCGCAATGCCTACGGCGCGGACATGAGCCTCGTGCAACAGGCCATTGATCAGCGGCGCATCAGCTACGCGCTCCAGTTGTTGCTCGCGCACCGGCCCGCCGCCGGACAGATCGATGTGCGTGGTTGGGAGTGGCGCTATCTCTGGGACCTCAGCCGCAGTCAGCCCGTCATCCCGCTCGCGCGCCACGACGGCAAGATTCACGGGATCAATGTTTCGCCGGACGGACGCTGGATTGTTTCGGCGGATAGCACCGGAGTGTTGAAGCTCTGGAGCGTGCCCGAGAAACGCGAGGTGCTGACGCTCAATGACTGCGGTGGCCCCGCCCCCACGCTTTCGGATCAACTGCTGGCCGTGTCCGACTCGAAGTGGCGGATTCGTTTCTGGTCGCTGGCGACGCTGAAGCAGGTGGGCCCGCCCATCCAGCATGTCGGCCAATTGTCTTCGATGAAGTTTCATCCCGGCGGCGAGCGCCTGATCACTTATGGCCATGGCCGGCTGGGGGTGTGGGGCGTGGCGTCGCGCCAGCTCGAGGAGGAACACGTCGTGCCACGCGAGGCGCACATGGCGTTGTCGCGCGATGGCCGGACGCTGGCCGTGAGTGATGGCAAGCGGGACATCTCGGTCTGGCGGGCCGACACGCGCGAGACCCGCGTCTTCCGGTCCGGCCATGTTTTTGCCGGCCTGTCTTTGTCGCTGGCGTTGTCCGGGGACGGACGGCTGCTGGTGGCGGGCGCGGCCTTCGGTGTCGGATCGGATTTTCGCGTGCAAGTCTGGGACCTGGACAGCGGGCTGGAGATGACCAACTTTCCCGCGCATGTGGACCATGTGACCGCAGCCACATTCTCCGCCGACGATTCCCACCTCATCACCACCAGTTTCGACCGCATGATCGAAGTGCGCGAGCGCGCGACATGGCGCATCGTCTCCACGCTGAAGTCCGGCGATTCCCTTTCCGAAGTCACGCTCCTCCCGCAGGCGGGACTGCTGTTGAGCGGTGGAAACCACGGCGCGGTGCAGGCCAGGGAATTGAACAAGGCCGACACGATGCTGGGGAAATTGCGCCTCGAGGATCTGGCTTCGGAAATCGTCTCCGAGTCGCGGGGCAGCATCGCGCCCGACGGCTCCGCCATGGCCGCACTGCACGCGAACGGCACAGGCCTGTTGATCGATCCGCGCGAGGGCCGCGTGCGTCAGGAACTGGCCCTGCCCGTCAGCAAGGTCCGCAAGGTCGCGGTGGGTCCGGCGGGCCGGCTCCTGGCCGTGGAAGCCGAGGGCGGTCTCGGCCTCTGGCAGATGGACACCACGAACCGGCTGGCTCTGTTGAAAATGTCCGGCACCAATCAGTTGTCCGACCTCGTCTTTTCCAGCGACGAACGCTGGCTGGCGGGTGTGACGGAGGATCGCATCTTTCAACTCTGGTCACTCGCGCCGCCTTACGACCTCCGGCCCTGGCCGGAACCTCCGACGGAAGTCGTGACCGTGAGTTTCTCGCCCGACAGCACGCAGGTGGGCGTCGGGCACAGCAAGGGAAAACTGTCGGTCTGGGACGTGGCCTCGGGCCAGCGGCTGGTGGAACTGTCCGGCCACAGCGACAGCATCAACCGCCTGGCGATTTCGCGAAATGGCCAACGCCTCGCCTCGACGAGTTGGGACGCGACCGTGCGCGTTTGGGATTTGGGCACGCGCCGGGAAATCGCGCGCTTTCGCGGCAGCCGCTCCAGCTTTTTTCGCGTGGCGTTTTCGCCGGACGGACGGCGGCTCTTCGCAAACGAGTGGGGCGACGCCCTGCTCTTCGATCTGGACGCGAACCGGCAGGTGGCCCGACTGCAAAGTTTCACCCCGATTTTTTTGGACGAAGACACGGTCCTCGGGTTGGGCAACCAGGAACTCTGGCACTGGCGACCGCCACGCTTGGAGTCCATTGATGCGCTGGCGGCCCGGCCCGGACCTTGACCGGAAATCCGAAGTAGCGGCGGCTATGCCGCCGGGTGCACAGGCTACCAGCCGCGCGGAATGAGGAAGGACGTCCGTCGATTTTGGCGCGGCCTATTTCAAGTCAACGCTCCCTCCCTTCCGCCCGGCTGGTAGCCGGGCGGCACGGGCTGGTAGCCCGTTCCACCAAATGCAAATCCTAGCCCGGCGAGGAGTCGTGGGGCCGAATTTTCCCACGCCCGCCGTCCAGCCGCGCGCAGGCGTCCTCCATCGTGATGAGATCACCTTGGGCCAGTTTCGCGCGCACGAATTCGCACTGCATGATTTTGAACTTGGGCCCGGCCGTCCAGTTGGCGTGATGCACCGCCACTCCCTGCGGCACGGGAAAGTCGTCCCCGGGGTCCCAGCATTTCCCGGTGAAGGTGCCGCCGCCGATGAACGCGGGCGGCAGGTGCCCCCAGCGCACGCGACGCTGCCCAGACCAGAGCTGGTTGCGCACATAGAGTTGATCATCACCCACGGAACCGGGCAGCCGCACGAAGTCGAGCGCCTCCTCCCAGAGGCTCAGCGTCTCGTCGTGGCCACGACAAAAGAAAAAACCCGCGCACAAACACGGCCCCGGCGCATCCACTTGAAAAACCAGGTCCAGGTCGCGCGTCGTCCGCTCCACCCATTCCGTCATCGGCCCGAAGAACTGCGCGTCCACATCGCTCCAGATGAAAGTCCGCCCCCAGTTCTCATGAATGGCAGCGATGATGACCTCGCACTTGCGGACGATGGCCCGGCAGAACGACGGATCTTGAATCCAGCCTTCCCCCTCGTTCTCGAAATAAACAATGTGCGGTTCCACATCGGGCGGAAGCGAGGGGGTGAAATACTGTTCCATGAGCTGGCGATGCGACGGCGTGTAGAGCGAGTAGAGCGGGATCATAATTCAAGGTGAAATTCCGGGGTGCCATTCAGCGCGTCGGTGAAACGCCGCACGACCGCGGCCCGCCCGGTGCCGGCCGTCGTCTCCGTGGCCATCACGAGCAGGCGCGGCCCGAGCAGGGCGGCCACTTGCGAGAAGGTGCTGCCGTAATGACCGAGCACGCCGCGCGTGCGACTGAGCAGCAGCAGATCCACCAACGCCTCGCGGAGGGCGGCGCGCTCGCGCCCCGGCCCTGATTTCGGAAAGACCATCAACCGGTCGCCGAGCACGCCGCGAAAATACCGCTCCACCTCGGGCTGGAGGGTGGCGAGAAAAAAGGCGGTGTCGCCGCGCTGCTCCAGCACCGCGCGCAGGATCGTCTCGAAATGTTCGTGCTTCGATTGCGCGAAGAAGTTCACGCCCCCAGACGTTTCGTCCGAGCGAATGTGAACGCCCAGACACCGCTCCGGCACTTCGATGGCGTCCGCCCGCGCCCGCACTTCATCCACCGGCACGAGTTGCTGCAATCCGTCGCAAAGTTCATCACGAATGTCCGCCAGCGTCTCGTTGGCGAACTTCGGCGCGGTCCAACCTTTGAGCAGAATGATCTCCGCGTCCGGATCGCCATCCGGTGCGACGCGCTCGTAAAGCGGTGGGCAGTGCCAGGCGTTGTACACCTTCATGGTGCGGTCGGAGCGGAGCAGCGCGTGCATGTCCCCATCGTGAACCATGGCCGGCGCATTCTGGAAAAGCGCGTCGAACGGGCAGCCCAGTTGATCGTTCTCCGGCCAGTAGAGCAGGAGTTTGCGCGATGTGAGCCGCGCCAGACGCAGCGCGCCGACGAGCATCAGCATCCGGTTGGCGAGGCCGCTGGTGCAGGACGCGATGAGGGATGGCTCGGGCATGAGTTTAGATCAGTATGCCAGTGAGGCCGTGTAAAAGCGGCGCTGAAGCGACCGCACTCCAAACGCTTCGCGTCGTCGGTGGCGTCTCGTGCTGCGCGACAGCGTTTGGAGTGCGGT
Organism: Akkermansia sp.; assembly: GCA_043758205.1. Classification (GTDB taxonomy): domain Bacteria; phylum Verrucomicrobiota; class Verrucomicrobiia; order Limisphaerales; family SIBH01; genus JANNGC01. Next base: position 13,315 of record JAYVNY010000057.1, on the reverse strand, counting down.
CGCTTCAGCGCCGCTTTCGGATGGCGACACCCGCGAGACTCGCCCGCACCACTCGGCTCGATGTGGCTTCATATTTCAACAGGCCGAGCGATGCTCGGCGCTCCGTTCCCCTTCGTCCGCGCCGACAACGCCGCCACGATCTGTTCCACTGAGGCGCCGAGTTTTTCCGTCGCACTGTTTTCGTTGGCGATGATCAGCGGGCACGCGCCGAACTTCGCCGCCACCTCGGAGAAGGTGCTGAAGTGCGTGCCGAGGACGGCGGCGGTGCGGCTCAGGAGGAGGAAATCCATCATCGCTTCGTGCATCGCCTGCCGGTGCCGCAGCAGTGACGTCTTCGGGCGCAGGAGAATGCGCTCGCCAAAAAGCCCGCGCAAATGCTCTTCAGTCGGCGGGTGATCAGTGGCGAGAAAGAAATGCACATCCGGCGCGGCCTCCAACACGGCGCGGATGATGGCGAGAAAGTGCGCGTCCTCCGAGCGCCGGTATTCGTCAATGAACTCGCGCGTCGGATCGCCGCGCCGCATGTGAACGCCGACGGTTCGCGCCGGAAGTCCAAATTCGTCCGCGAGTTTCTTGAATTCAGCGCACGGCGTCAGCGTGCGGAGGTGGCGCACGATTTCCTCGTCGAACTTCCAGTTCCGCTTCTCCCCGGCGAATTGCGACGCGACCCAACCCTTCACGATCACAACTTCCGTGTCGGGATCGCCCTCGGGATCGAGGTCGGTGTAGAGCGGGCCGCGCTGCCGCCAGGTGTTATAGACTTTGACCGTGCGGTCACTGCGCAGGAGAAAGTTCAAGTCCTCGGCATCCACCATGTCGAAATGGTTCTCGAACAGCGCGTCGAACGGGCTGCCGAGCTGATCGTTGTCAGGCCAGTGAAGCAGGAGACGCCGGTTCGTCCGTTCCGCCACGCGCAGGCAGCCGGCCAGCAGGAGCAGGCGATTGCCGAGACCGCTGGAAGAAGCGGCGAACAGATAGCGTTCACCCGGCAGTCTCGGCGTCCGGGGGCGCGGCAAGGGCGCGGCCTCATCGGCGAGATGATAGAGCGCGCTCCACACCTCCGGTATTTGCAGCGTGAAAACTTTCAGGCCTTCCGCCAGGCGCTCGCGCCAGTCAGGCGTGCGCGCGTCGAGGGCCGCGCGGGCGCACTCCGCCAGACGCGCGACATCGGCGGTCTGCACTTCGCCGACGGCGGCTGGATTGCGGGATTCCACCACGGCGCGCAGGCTGCCGCAGAAGCGCTCGATGACCGCACCGTACTTCGTCGCGTGCAGGCGCAAGCCCAGCGTCAACACCAGCCAGTAGGCGTGGCCGTTCGCGATGGCGAGGTCGAGCGTCTGCGACTGCCACGCGTTCCACTTCTCCACATCGCCCCAGAGCAGCCGCGCCTGCGCGAGCTTCGCCAGTTCAAGCACGCCGTGCATGCCGTACTGCGCCGGTTCGGCGGCGATGGCGTTGAACACGTCGAAATCGCCGCACTCGATCTCCACGCGCGGCTCGATCTTCGTGACGAAAAATTCATGCACCGGCCCGCGATAGACGCAGAGGACGTCGTAGTCGCTGCGCGCCGTGGCGCGGCCCGAGGCGCGCGAGCCGTGGAGGACGATGAACTCAGGCCGTGGTGAGAGCAACGCGTGCATGCGCTTCTCGGCCACGCCCGCCGCCCATTCCTCAATCTCCTGCGGGTCGAGCGGAATGCCCGCCGCGGCGAGGTGAGTGAACGGCTGGACGTGAATGTCCTTTTCAAGCACCGGCTTCTCCTCAGCCTCCGGCGTGAAGTCCGAGCAGAGCAGCACCGTGCGGCAGAAGCGGTGGACATCCACGGCGATGGAGGAGGAGAAATACTTTTCGTAGTTCACCCGGTGCTCATCGGATTTGTAGGGCGACACGGGATGATCGATGTGCAGCAACGGCTCGGCCCTGGAAAACAAATTCAACACGCGCAACCGCCGGATGGCGCGCAGGGCGAAATCCGTGTCCTCGAAGCCCCAGCCCTGGAAGCTGCTGTCGAAGCCCGCGAGTGACGCGAACGCCTCGCGATGGATGATCATGAAGCAGCCCGGAAAACAGAACAGCATGGGCAGGTCCGGCGTGCCTTCGTGCAGCGGATCATAAACGAGCGGGTCGCCGTTCACGCCGTGCTCGCGCCAGCGGCCAATCGCCGCCGCCAACGACGGCGGATCGTAGAGCAGCGGGAAGCGCGCGTAGTGCCGGCGCGGAAACATCGCGCACTCGAAGCCGCCGGTGAGCAGCGCGGACAGCACCACATCCACGCAACGCCAATCCTTCAACAGCATGTCGTCGTCGAGGAAGAGCAGATACTCGCCCGTGGCCGCGGCGGCGCCGACGTTGCGCGAGCCGCCGCGATTGTGCGGCTCCGCCCCGGCCACGGTGAGCGTCCGGTCGCCGATGACTTCCTTTAAGGTTCCCAGCAACGCGTCCTCGCCACCCGAGGCGACGATGACCACCTGCTCGACCGACCGCGCGGCCTCGATGCCGGTGAGCAGATGACGCAGTGAGCCGCTCTTGAGATCGGAGTTGAAGAACGTGGGCACGATGACCGAGACGCGGCTGGTGCGATGCACCGCGCTGTCCGCGCGCAACTCGGGCTGGAGATTTTTCAACTGCTCCAACTCCTCCAGCGACACGGATTCGCGGCGACGGATTCGGTTCAATATGACTCGGCTGTCCATGATGTGATGGGGTCTTGAAAAGAGTCAGGGTTGTTGCGTGGCCACCCATTGCACCCAGGCGTCCCACTGCTGGCTCCAGCGGGCGAGCGCGGCGGCTTTGTCGTCTGGTTCGAGCGCGGAAAAGTTCAACGAGTTCGCCGCGAGCTGTTTCAATTCATCCAGGCCCAGACCCCAGGCGTAATACGCCTCCCAAAAATCATAGCTCAATCCGGTGTTGCCGAAGATGGCCGGATCGTCCGAGCCAAGCACGCACTGGACGCCGCGGTTCATGTAGCCGAGCGCGGGATGAATGCGGAGGTCGTGCAGCAGGCGGAGCAACTGGTTGCTGATGGGGCAAATTTCCAGGGCCACCGCGTTCGTCCTCATCATGGCTTCGAGGATGGGAAACTGAAACAGGTTGAAGCCGTGCCCCACGCGCTTGGTGCCGAGCAGCATGGCGTCCACCAGATTGTCATCGCCTGGCCAGGCCGTTTCGCCGTCGTGAAAGTAGAACTTGATCAGCGCGTTCGTCTGTGACGCGAGGCCGCGCAGGTGCGGCACCTCCGCGCTCGTGAGGCGGCCACCGTCCTCGTCGCCCACGAAGTCGCAGCCCGCCACCAAATCCTCCTTCGGAAAGTAACTGCGATACGCGCGCGTCTTGCGAAGGACCGTGGGCGCGTCGCTAGTCATGCTGCCGCGCAGCCCGGTCGTGATGATCCGGATGGTGAAGTTTGTGTTGAACCGCGCGCGGATGAAATCCCTCGCGTCGAGATATTCCTGGAGTGTGTCGCGCTCGGTGTAGTTCGTGTTCAACCCGCCTTGCGCGGTGTAATCAAACAGCGTCGCGACCGGCGTCACCACCCGGACTTCCACATGGCCGATGCCGTCCTCGTGCAGCGTTTGGAAGGCGTCGCGCAAGTAATCGCGCATCGCCGGGCGGTAGCACATCAGGTCCGGGAGCAGCGTCCACCACGCCCCGAACGCGCTCCAGATGTCCGCATGCGGATCGGTGTGATCGAGCATGTAGCGATGGCGCAACTCGTCCGTCAGGTCGAGGCCCGTCCCACGCAGCCGCGCCTCCAGAGTCGCAAACGGAAAGTAACCGTTCAGGCCACCGTCATGTCCGGGCGGCGCGTTCGTGAACAGCAACTGGCCGGGACTGCGGTTGTCCGCGTTGGTGCCCCACCAGATGTAGCAGTCCGCGCGGCGCGCGATATTGGTGATGACAAACTCGCACCGGCCCGAGGTGGATTCATGGACGTGCAGCAACCCGCCCTTGGGCATGCGCTGGAATATGGGGAACAGTCGCGAGCCTTCGATGTTCGTCCGGGCCTGGAAGAACATTTGCGACGGAGGAAAATTTCCCGCGGCGACGAGGCGCGCCGTCTCGTTCGAGCGCACCTGGCTCAGAAAATTATCCACGTTTGTCTCCGCCGCGCTCAACTGGAGTGCCGAGGAAAAACTGCGCGCCTGAATCTCCCCCATCAGCTTGGCCCGCCGCAGGGCGTAGGCATTCGTGGAGCGCAGGTAAAGCAGGTCGGGCGACCGATCTTCTTTTTCCCGTTCGGCGGTTTTTTGCCTCTCAGCCCGCAGCCGTTCCGAACTGGAACCAAAAAAGAACGACACCACCACCAGCAACGCGAGCACCGAGAGCCAGACAATCGTGCGGCCTGTCGTAAGTGAGGGTTTGTTCATCCTGACCCGGCCGACCGGAGCGGCGAGGGACAGCGGAGAATGCGCAGCGACCCGGCGGCACGAAAGGCAAAAAGCAGGAACAAACGTCCGCCGCCCTGGGAGCGCCGACTTCCAGCCGGCGTGTTCACGTCCGGCTATAAGGATCGCGCCGGCAGGATGCCGGCGCTCCCAGGCACGCCGTAAGAAAAGTGTTCGGATGCGCACCCGTCCGCAAAACACTTGGCCTCCGGGCCGGTTCCGCTATGCTCACGGCCATGAAAACTCCACCCGCCCGCGTGCCGCGAAAGTCATCTTCATCCGCCCGCTCCGTGCCAAGCACCGCGCCGGGATCGAAGATTCATCCCGTCATCATCTATCCCTATCGCCAGCCGGCTGGCTACGCGGACTTGAAGGAGTTGTATCAACTCATCGCGCGGCTGGATGGGGAGAAGGAAACGTACGCGCGTCCCGTCACCGTCATTGATCGGAAGACCACGGCGGCGATGGAAGGCGACCGGGCCTTCCAGGAATTTCGCAAGGGCACCGTGGCGAAGCACTCGGACATCCTCGACGTGTATTGCGTGGACACCTGCCAGATGTGGTACTCGGGACTCGGCTACGCGCATGATCGCGGCGCGGAGGGCGATGTCTATTGGCTCATTCCTGGCGATTTCAATTACGGCACCACCACGGGCAAGGAAGTGTTGAGCCGGCTGCACGACCTGCCGGAAATTTGCGCCGAACTGGAACAGGACATCTGCATCGGCGAGATCGCCACCGACCATAACAACTCGAAGCAGCTCATTGACACCTACGGCACCTTCGCGCTGCTCTACAACTGGTTTCCCAAGGAGGCGCGCGAGATTCGCGGCTATACCGAGCGCCCGCGCTCCGAGTTCTTTGCCGTGCGCCACGGCTTCCTGAACGACGCGCTCAAGCAGCGCTGGTACGGCTACGAGCAGACGATGGTGATGCTGCTGCAGGCCGTGTTCGCGAAGAAACACATCGCGCAATTTTTTGTCGGCCATGTTTCCGACCTGGCGGAGGGTGGCGAGTCGCTGCCCTCCATCATGCAGCAGGTCGAACGGACCGAGCGCGTGCTGAAAACGCTCTGGCGCGAGCGGCACGGTGCCACCACGGACTGGCTCGACCAGTACGGCGCGCTGGAAAAACAGTCCGAGCATCTGCGCCACTCCGCGATGGCCACGCTGCGGAACGTGCTGGGCTGAACGACGCACGATCCATTTTTTCGGGATAACTTTTTTATGCTCAAGCCTTACACGAAGCCGATGCGCTCGATGAATTTCATCTGCGTCGCGCCCACCGCCCAGTCGGTGACGCTCGTCGGTGATTTCAACCAGTGGAATCCGCACACCCACTCGTTCAAGCAGCAGACGGATGGCGGCTGGCTGATCACGGTGGAGTTGAAACACGGCCATCACCGCTACGCCTTCATGGTGGACGGCGTGCTCACGCTCGACCCGCGCGCCCAGGGCATCACGCGGAATGATTTGAACGAGCGGGTGTCGTTGATTCCAGTGAGTTAGGGTGCGGCGGGCGCAGCAGTGCGCCCGCACAGTTGCATTTGTTTTTCGCACCGGCATACTTCCGCGCACCAAATATGATGATGCGTTTTCTCTTCGGTTCCGCGCTGTTCGCCGCCTGCTCCACGCTGGTTTGGGATGCCTCGGCCGATCCCATTCTGCCGTATTCGCAACCCGTCTCCGTGCAGCTCACCAACGACCTGAACGGCGGCAGCCCGGCGGCCAGGACGCTGGAGAAGGCGCTCCAGGCGTATCACAAGACTTCCAAAAACCTGCGCGGCGACACGACCATTCTCCGCAACTTGAACAATCTGCTGGGCGAGGTTTCCGGCTACGCGCCCCTGCTCGCGGACGCCACTTCCGGCTACCAGGCGGATTTCCAAGTGCGCCGCGACGAGATCACCGCGCAATTGATCCCCGCCCCGATCAGCGCGAACAAAACCGCCGCCCGCACCGCGCTCACGCGCGTGAACAACTCGCTCTCGAACGCCGTCCTCGCCGCCACCACCGCAAAGCGCATCCAGCATCTCCAGTCCGCCGCGCAACGCCTCGCCGCGGCCAGCAACAATGTGCAGCGCGCCTTGCGGACGAAGCCGGGCCTGAGCCAGATGGCGGCGCGCATCGGCAAGCTTTCCTTCAACGCCACCAAAGGCGAGGTCGTGGGCGGTGGGAATTTTTACAACAACGTCGGGGGCACCATTGGCGAGTTCAGCGAAGACGGCGTGTTGAGCGTGAGCGCGGTGGACTCGGGTTCGGTGACGCGCGGCCTGCACTTGCATCTCACCGGCGTGAGCAGTGCGTTTCCGGCGACCTACGCCCTCGGCGTGGGCGACAATCGCGGCTTTTATGACGCGACGGACCTGCGCCGCAAACAGGAGTATCACTTCCAGGTTGATCCCGGCCTGACGGACGAAGTCGTCACGAATTCCTCGGTCACCATCGAATACATCGGGACCAACTCGCTCTTCCTCAGCGACACGAGCAGCATCCCGGTCAGCGGCTACATCCTGGGCCGCTTTGCCTTCGTCGGCACGAACGTCTCGCTGTTGAACACAGACACGAACCGCTCGCACGTCACGGTCAGCGCGGGCGAGTTTCAACTGAACTTCGACATCGCGCCCCCCAGCACGAACGCGCCCGACACGGCCCCGCGGTAAGAGCCGGTCGGAAAAGGGTGGAACGAGCTACCAGCCCGTTCCGCTGGGCAACCTGCCCAGCGGAAGAGAGGCGAGCCTCCTTTGGCTGCGGTCCTGCGTGTGTACCTCACGCCGCCCTCACTCTTCCAGCAGTCTGGTCGCCCGGTGGCACAGGCCAGTGGCCTATCCCACCCAGGCTGAATTTCGCACCGGCTCTAAATAAATCCCCTCGCCGCCGCGTCTGGTTTCAGCAACAAACAGCCATGCCTATGACCGGACCATACCTTTCCACCGGACGCGCGCTTTCGCGGCGCAAGTTTCTGCGCGGCGCGGGCATCCTCCTCTCGCTCCCGCTGCTCGATGCCATGACGCCCGCCTTCGCCGCCGTGCGCAAGGTCGCCAGCGCCGCCGCCACGCCCGGCGGCAAGCCGCGCCGCATGTTCGGCATCTGCAACAACCTCGGTTTGCTGCCCGATCAATTCTTTCCCACCGGCACCGGACGCGATTACACCCTCTCGCCGTATCTGGAAAATCTGAAGGCCCACCGCGACAACTTCACCGTCTTCAGCGGCGTGTCGCATCCTGATGTGGACGGCGGGCATCCGGCGGACAACTGCTTCCTCACCGCCGCGCCGCATCCGGGCAGCGCGGGCTTCAAGAACACCATCTCGCTCGACCAATACGTCGGCGAACGCATCGGGCATCTCACGCGGTTCCCCACCCTCACGCTCGGCGTGAACATTCAACAAGGCCTGCGCAGTTTGTCGTGGACGGGTTCCGGCGTGCTCATTCCCTGCGAGGAAAAGGCGGCGGATGTTTTCGCGAGAATGTTTCTCCAAGGCACGAGAGCCGAGACCGAGGCGCAAGTTCGCAAACTCGAAACCGGCCAGAGCATCCTCGACGCCGTGGCCGGGCAGGCGAAAGATTTGCAGCGCCATGTCGGCGCGCGCGATCGCGACCGCCTCGACCAATACTTTACCAGCGTCCGCGATCTGGAGCAGCGCATGAAGATGTCCCGCGAATGGGAGCGCCAGCCCAAGCCGAAGACCACCGCCTCCGTCCCGCTCGATCCCGCCAGCCCGAAAGCCTACATGGACAAGGTGAAGCTCATGTACGACATGACGCGCCTCGCCTTCGAGACCGACTCCACGCGCTCCGTCTCCCTCATGCTCGACAGCGTGAACTCGCCCGCCCTCGAATTCGGCGAAGTGAAGACCAGCGACGGCTACCACAACCTCTCGCACCACGGAAAATCGAAGGAGAAACTCGGCCAGTTGAAGACCATTGATGAATGGCACATGAAGCTCCTCGCCGAACTCTTCACCGACTTGCAGAACATCCGCGAGGACGGCGAACCGCTGCTCGACCGCACCATGATTCTCTACGGCTCGAACCTCGGCAACGCCAACACCCACGTCACCACCAACATGCCGACCATCTTCGCCGGCGGCGGCTTCAAGCACGGCCAGCACCTCGCCTTCGACACGCAGCACAACTACCCGCTCCCAAACCTCTTCGTCTCCATGCTGCAACGCATGGGCCTGGAGACCGACAAATTCGCCTCCGCCACGGGGACGATGCGCGGACTGGAGATGGTGTGAGGGGAAGTGGGTGGTGGGTCAATTGGATAACTGGCAGCGAGGCACCGTATGCCGATAATTGAACTTCCAGACAACCGCAGTGAAGAGTTGCTTCGCCTCGGAAAGGAAATTGCCGATCTCGCACAAAAGCTTGCGGAGCGGGTTACGGCACTGGCGTCCACGATTCTTGCCTTTTCCGTGACTTTCCGTGGTTCCATTGCAGGCGATCACCCAACATCCCTCTGGCTGCTCCAAGCGTCTTGGTTTATGCTCGTTTTTACCATCGCAGGCTGCCTCGCCTTCGCTTACATGCCAATTGCTCTTCGTCAGGAAAGCATCAATCGGATAATGAAAAACCCAGTCGCTCAGGCAACGCTTGGACCGAGCGCCATGTTTCGACGCTTATTCCGGGCATCGCTTGGGGCCTTCGCGCTCGCATTGTTGGCTCTTGTTATCTTTGCCATCAGAAACACTAGGTAGACGCCTCCTATCGTTCATTTTAAAGCCATGAATCGCAAACAGCAGCTAGCTTTGATTGTTGGCGCAGTCTTGTTGGCTTTCATGGCCCTCTTTCCTCCGTGGGTGCAGACGTTCAGTTTCCTATCAACGCATTCCGAAGTGGCTATCGGGTATTTTTCACTTTTTGAGCCACCAATGCCCAAGTCGGATGCACCGGCTTACGGGGTCAGGGTTGATCCAACACGATGGACTATTCAATTGCTGGTGACGGTCTTACTGACGGGAATTGCTGTTGTCCTGTTGAAAGACTCCAAAAAAGCGCAGCCATGATTTTTTATTGTGAGCAATTAAATGTCTGCTCACCTCCATGAACTCCCCCGCCATTTCCATCCGCCGCACGCGTCACGAGCCGTCCGAGGCCGAGGCGTTGGCGGACGCGCTGCGCCGCATTTGGACTGCGGTGGCAGAGCGATAGCGGCGACACCGCTTTCGAGCGTGCGGAAAAGTTCCAAAGGGATGAAGCCTCACGCCAAGTCCGCGAAGGACGCGAAGGGGGAAAAGGAGTTCTGACCTTTGCGCGCTTCGCGGACTTGGCGTGAGGCACATCTTCGCCCGGTCGAAAGCGCCGTCGCCGCTCCGCTCGGCCGGCGCAGTCCATACCGCACGCGGCGAACGCATCGTGCTGGTGGCGGAGGACGAATCTTCCGGCGTCGTCGGCACCGTGCCACTCCTCCTGACCAGGCCCGACCACCAGTCCCACCGCGCCGACGTCGCCAAGCTGCGGAGCGCGGACTTTCCAGTCCGCAGCAACGTGAAATGGAGAACCGTGTTCGCAAGTTCCTGCGCCTTCGTGCCGGCGGACATGGCTGCGGGCTGGAAAGCCCGCGCTCCGGCTCGTGCTCGACACCGTGATCGGCAGTGACGCCGAGCGTTTGTCTTCCAGCCTCGGCTGGCAGCGTTGCGGCACGATCCCCAACTACGCCCTCTGGCCGCAAGGCGGCCCGTGCAGCACGACCGTCTTCTACCGGGAACTGCCGCCCCAACCAGCCACTTCGTAGCTGGCTAATATCCGGGCCGCTTCGCGGCTGAATGACCTGGCAACCGCCTTTGCCCTGGGTTGCATCTGGAAACTGCGGGGGCGGGTAGGGCGTCGTCGCTCCGCGCGCGCCGGGCTGAAATCGGAGGCACACGTTGGAACTTGCTGGAGCCTCACCCCGGCGCGCGCGGAGCGACGACGCCCTACCAGCGCCCCTGGTTCGCACGAACGATCTCCAGATTGTACCCCTGGCCCTACGTCGCCTTCTCCCGCCCGATCTCCCGGAACAACCACGCCCGTGCGTAGGCCCAATGCCGTTTCGCTGTCGGCTCGGAAAGGCCCAGCACGGCGGCAGCTTCGTCGGTGGTGAGTCCGGCGAAGTATTTCAGCTTCACCAGTTCCGCTTTCTGCGGGTCGTGGGCGGCGAATTTCTCCAGCGCGTCGTGGACGGCGAGCAGCTCATCGTCCGCACCCGGCGCGGCGATGGAAACTTCCTCCAGCGCCACATGCTCCTGACCGCCGCCGTGGCGTACCGCGCGCCGCTTGCGCGCGTGATCAATCAGGATGCGCCGCATGGCCTCGGCGGCGGCGGCGAAATACTGCGCGCGATTCGCCCAAGACCGTTGCTCGTCACCGCCGAGCTTGAGATAGGCTTCATGCACGAGGGCGGTGGCTTGCAAGGTGTGGCCCGGCGCTTCGCCGGCCATGCGGGCGCGGGCGAGCTGGCGCAATTCGTCATAAACCAGCGGCAGCAACTCCGCCGAGGCGCGGCCGCCGTCCGCGCGATTCAGAATTTGCGTCAGGTCGTTCATCTTCACCTGCGGCGCGGCCGGCCCGCCCGCTTAAACCAACGGCAGCAATTTCGACAGCACCAGGACCTGCACCAAGCCCATCACCGACGTCACGGTCAGCATGACCGTCCAGCTTTTCAGCGTTTCTTTCTCCGTCATGCCGCTCAGGCGGTTCACGACCCAGAAGCCGCTGTCGTTCATCCACGAGCAGCAGAACGCGCCGAAGCCGATGGCCAGAAAAAGATACATCGGATGATACCCGAGCTTGCCGCCCATGACCGCGAGCACCTGACTCGCCGGCACGTCACCGCCCGGATTGATCATGTCCCACACGATGGCCGAGGTCGTGAGCATGGCCACGGTGGCCGAGCCTTGCGCGATGCGGATGACGGCGGCGGTGAGCCAGGACAGCAGCAGCAAGTTGAGCGAATAGGTTTTCGCCACCGCGCCAATCGCATCGCCCACGCCCGCGTGCCGCAACATGCCGCCAAAGGCGCCGCCCGCCGCCGTAATGAGAATGATCACGCCCGCCGTCTCCAGCGGTGGCCCGAGCAGCTCGCCGATTTTCGTGAACGTGAACCGCCGCTGCCGCGCCAGCACCCAGAGCGCGAGGATCGTCCCGATGCTCAACGCGATGTTCTTATTGCCGATGAAGAAGGCGATCTTCGAGAGGCTGGCAAAATTCTCCGCGCTGCCGAACCACGCTTCAACACTGGTCCCCTTCACGATTTTGAAAAACGACGCGGCGCTGATCAGCGCGATGGGCAGCAGCACCGGCAGGATGCTCCAGAAGAATGACGGCAGCGCGCTCTCCGGCTGGCTCGAGATTCCTTTCAGTTCCTCCAGCGTGGTGCCGGGCGTTTCGCGCAGCGGAATTTCCGTCCGGTTGTTCAACCAGCGCGCGATGAAGAACCCAAAGATGCACGGCAAAATTCCCGCCGTGATCCCGACCAGCAACGACAACCCGGGGTCCACGCGCAAGTTGTCCACCATGGCGAGCGGTCCGGGATGCGGCACGGTCAGCGAGTGCGTGACCACGCCGCCCATGCAGATGCACATCAGGTAGAGCATGTAGTCGCGCCCGGTTCTCAAGCGCAGCGCCTTGGCCAGCGGCACCATGAGCATGAACATGGTGTCGAAAAAGATCGGGATCGAAAGAACGTAGGTGCTGGCGAGCAGTGCGAGTCCCGCGCGCTTCTCGCCGAACGCGGCCAGGAAACGGCGCACCACCTTGTCCGCCGCGCCGCTTTCCATCAGGCACAGGCCGATGATGGACGCAAGGCCGATGGAGATGGCGATGGAGCCGGCGGCCTTGCCGAATTCGATGGAGGACAATTCCACCGCCGCGACCCAGGAGTTGATCTTCGCGTCCTCGCGCAACGCGCCGGAGATGCTGTTGATGGCGTCGGGCTTGAATTCAAAGGTCAGAAATCCCGCCGTGAACGCCGCGATGATCAGCGCGAGGAACGCGTGCATCTTCAGCGTGGTGATCAGGAAAATGATCAGCGCGACGGAGATGATGAGGACGACAAACGGCCACCATGAGGGCGCGGACGCGGCAGCGGCGAGTAGTTGCATAATGTGCGAGGCGTCAGTGCCGCAGAAGTCGCGCGGCGGGTCAAGGTGCGGGTTTCTGGAGCGCGGGCGTCTGGGCGCAAGGTCGGCAACGTAACGCCGGCTTTCCAGCCGGCAGGTTCCGAGGCTTTCAGCCTCGTGTTTCTCTCTGCGGACCATGCGGGACCGCGACCGCGAGACTAAAAAGTCTCGCGACCTTGCCGGCTGGAAAGCCGGCGTTACGGCGCGGCGCTTCTATGCTGCGCCCGGTTTGGTTCACGCAACATTTCTTCCCTCGTTGCATGACCTCCGGCAGCATCCGTCCGAAATCTCCTTATGAAATTCATGCTTTGCTGCACGGGCTTCTTGGTCGTCGCGCTCGCGGGCGGGACAGGCTGCACGCACGCGACCCGTCCAGCTTCTGAACACACCGAAACCGTCGGTCGCCACGGCACGAACCGCGTCGTCACGCCGGTCAACCAGGTGCTCACGCCGCACGGACGCCAGATCGAATTGCCGAAGATGCGGCCGCAAGGGGTGGCGCTCAGTCCCAATGGCCGCTGGCTCGCGGTGTCGGGCAAGACCAGCGAACTGGTGATCGTTGATCCGCAGACGGGGAAAATTCTTCAGCATGTGAACCTGCCGTCGGCGCAGGATCAGGAGCCGGAGCCGGACGTGGTGTCGCCGAACATTCTGGAGCCGGACAAGAAGGGGCAGTTGAGTTTCACGGGCCTGATTTTTTCGCCGGACGGACGGCGCATCTTTCTCGCGAACGTGAATGGCGACGTGAAGGTGTTCGACGTGGGCGCGGACGGGAAAGTGACCGGCGCGTTCTCGATTCCCCTGCCCCGCTCGACCGCGCCGAGGCG